>CBIHNZ010000012.1:0-127853 GCA_966211615.1 uncultured Sphingomonas sp. | reverse complement strand
ACTCCGTCGGGGAGTAGCTCAGCCTGGTAGAGCACTGTCTTCGGGAGGCAGGGGCCGGAGGTTCGAATCCTCTCTTCCCGACCATTTATCGCAAGAGCGACAGACATCCGCCCCTTTGGGCAGTGCCTGACGGGCGCCGGGATCGAAGCCCGCGAACCAGCTATTCCGGAGTGCCCCATGCTGCCTGCCCGCACCTTCAGCGTCTCGATCCGCCAGGACTGGCAGGCACTCTATGAGCGGATTTGGCGCCCCGATTTCTTCCCGAAATGGGCGACCGGCCTGGCCCAGTCGGACCTGCGGCAGGTCGGTGAGGATTGGTGCACGGATGGCCCCGAAGGCCCGATCCGCGTCCGGTTCACGCCGCACAACGCGTTCGGCGTGATGGACCATCATGTCGAGACCGGGGACGGCGGCGAAGTCCATGTGCCGCTGCGCGTCATCCAGAATGGCGAGGGCGCGGAGGTGATGCTGACCCTGTTCCGCCAGCCCGGCATGGACGACGAGCGCTTCGCGGCGGACGCCAAATGGATCAACCGCGACCTCAAGGCCCTGAAGGCGCTCATCGAAAAGTAGAATATTCGCGGCGCCGGCTACCGTCAGGTTTCCGACATGACGCCCCGATAGACCGGATCCTCGAGCGCCTGGCCGGCGCCCAGCGCCACGCAGGTGAGCGCGTTTTCCGCCACGACGACCGGCAGGCCCGTCGCGTCCGCGAGCACCTCGTCGATCCGGGTCAGCAGGCTGCCGCCGCCCGTCATGACGATGCCCTGTTCGCACAGGTCGGCGGCCAGTTCCGGTCCCGTCTTCTCCAGGGCGATCAACACCGCCTGCACGACCTGGCCGACCAGTTCGCCGAGAAAGCCCGCCACATCGGCCTCGCTCACCTCGACCTCCGAGGGGAAGCCGCTGAGGAGATTCCTTCCCTTCACGCGCATCGACTTGCCCAGGCCGTCGGCAGGCAGCCTGGCGGAGCCGATCTCGACCTTGATCCGCTCGGCCGTCGACTCGCCGATCAGCATGTTGTGCCGGCGCCGGATGCCCGAGGTGATCGCCTCGTCCATGCGGTCGCCGCCCACCCTGACCGAATTGCTATAGGCCAATCCCCTCAGCGAGAGCACCGCGACCTCAGTGGTGCCGCCGCCGATGTCGACGACCATCGCGCCGATCGGTTCGGTCACCGGCAGTCCCGCGCCGATCGCCGCCGCCATCGATTCCTCGATGAGATAGACCTTGCCCGCCCCGGCATTGGTCCCCGCCTGCTGGATCGCACGGCGTTCGACCATGGTGGCACCGGACGGAATGCAGATCGCGATTTCCGGACTGCGGGGCAGCCGGCTCTTTCCTCCATTCGCCTTGTCGATGAAATGCTTGATCATCTTCTCGGCGATGTCGATGTCGGCGATGACGCCATCGCGCATCGGCCGCACCGTGCGGATATAGTCCGGCGTCTTGCCCAGCATCAGCTTCGCCTCGGCGCCGATGGCATTGACCCGCGATATACCGCCGCGCGTCTCGATCGCGACCACGGACGGCTCGTTCAGGACGATGCCCTTGCCCCTCGCATAGACCACGGTGTTCACGGTCCCCAGATCGATCGCGATGTCGTTGGAGGTGAAGGATAGGAAACGGGGCAGTCGCATCGGCACGTCAATCTTTGTTCAAGGGCTTGTTATCTCCTCATCGTGCGGAGCTATGGGCCGGTTGCGCGGACAAGCGACGCAGCCCGGCCCGGAAGCCAGCAAAATCGTACAGGGCGTGCTTTTTTCGCCACCAGTCGCGGCCAAATGCGCCTTCGCAGACCAGAAACAGGGCCGTGGCCGCTTCCGGCACGGCGAACATCCGCGAGCGCGAAGCCCGTCAGCCCCGCCGGCGGCCGATCCACAGGGCGCTGCCGACCCCTACCCCGCCTACTGCCGCCGCCGCGATTAGGCCGTAGCCGGTGCCCGGCCCGCCCGCCTCGTGCGGATCGGCGCTCGCCAGCTTGCCCTTGTCGTCGGTGACGGCACCGACCGATCCGAGGACGAACCCGTTCTCGGTCAGATCCATGGTGGTCAGGTCGAGACCCATGCCCTGCGCGCCCTTGTTCACCGCGATGCCGAGGTCGCGCAGCCGCGACGCATTGCCCTTGGACTGGTCGACCGCCCGGTCGATAAGCGCCGACTGGACGAGCAGCGATTCCGCCATCTCCTGCTTGTCGGCGTCGCTGGCCTCGACCAGCTCGGGGGTACTGCCGAGCGCGCGTGCCGATTGCTCGCGGACCGCGGCCAAGACGCTGTCCGGCGGGGTCTCGTTGGTGCCGCGCGTCGCCTGCCAGGCAGCGATCCACCACACCGCATAGGCATCGGCGACATTGTCGACGCGCAGCCGATGCGGCGCGAGGACGCCGCCGATCTTCTCGATGAAATCGCCCTGCGCGAACAGGTTCTGGAGATCCTTGGCATGCGCCGCGTCGACCTTGCGGGTCTTCTCGACGAACTTCGCGAGATTGGCGGTGCGGCGCGACTTGGAAGGCGTGTAGCGGAGCGCCGCCAGGTTCGGCGCGGGCGCATCCGGCGCCCTATCGAGCATCTCGCGCTGCGTCGGGATGGCGCGGCGGCTCTGCCGCTGGTCCTGGCGCTGCATCTGCGAGCGCAGGTGCTGGCTGAGCTGATCCGTGCCGGTATCGGTCGGGGTGATGACGCTCCATCCCCACACGTCCTGCGCGGCGGCCGGTGCGGACCAGGCCGCGCAGATCGCCAGGGCAAATGCCAGAAGCCGCTTCATCATCCTACGCTCCTTCTACAAGCACGAGAGGGAGAGCGGAGGGTACCCCGCTCTCCCGCCAGTGGAAAAGAGTTGAACTTACTGCTTGCGTGCCATGCCGCTGAGACCTTCGCCGATCGTCTTGATGACGGTGCTGGTGCTGTTCATCAGGTACGAGAATTCCTGGCCGGCGACCTGCAGGTCCGTCGACGACTTGGTCGAGCGGTTCGTGCCCTGCTTGTCGAGCGCCTGGGCCATCTTGTCCATGTCCTCGACCTTCTTGTCGAGCACCGTCGACATCGAGTCGGCGATCGCCTGGAGCCAGCTGCGGCCGTCCTTCGAGGACTTCTTGGCCTCGGCCTTTTCCTTGCCGGACTGGAAGGCCTCGGCGAGCTTGTCGAACATGTCGCGCGAGTCGTTCTGCGCGGCGCGGGTCAGCTCGCCCTGTTGCGACGGCGACAGGCCGAACTGCTGCGCCAGGCCCGCGACCGCCTCGGCGATCGAGGCCGGGCCGCCGGCGGTGCCGGTCGCGGCCGAGAAGGCGTTCTCCGCCATGTTGATGACGCCCTGCGGCAGGCCCAGCTGCTGGCCGAGCTGCTGGATGACTTCCTTGGCAATCGCCGCACCGATGGTACGCATCGCGAGCGACGCCCAGCCGGCCGGGCCCATCGCCAACTGCGCGAGGCTCACCGGATTGATCAGCGAGCTCGTGATACCGCTAAAAAGTCCCATGATCGTTCCTTTCAGATCGGAATTTCGCGCTCCGTCCGGGGAGCTGGCCGGTTGCGACTTCGCGCCGCCACGAGGAGGAAACTGGCCGGAAACCGCCGCCGGCGCGCTCGACGAATCGTTTAGATCGCCTAAACGATTCGCTTAGGGGCGCGCTCATTCGAGCGGCAGGAAGAGCAGTCCCGCCAGGCTGTTGAGTTCGCGGACCCCGTCCAGGTCGAGCTTGCGGATCGCGTTGTTCATATGGGTGCGCACCGTGTTCTCGGTCATGTTGAGCAGCGTGCCGATATCGCCGTTCGCCCGCCCCCAGCCGAGGAAGCGCAGCACCGCCGCCTCGTTGCGGGTGAGCGTCTGCAGCCCGGCGAGATGGAGCAGGGGTACCCGCCAGCCGACCACGATGAATTCGCCGATTATGATCTCGCGCAGATGTGCCTCGCGCCGCGCCTCGGACTCGCGCAGCAGCTCGACGAGCCGGGCAAGCTCATCGGCGTCGGCGGTCCCCTCGCGCGGCGGCTCGATCCGATGGGCGGGGGAGGAAAGCGCAGTCATTTCGGATGCCCGGTGCGCTGGAGCACGCCGTTCGCGATGTCGGCGCGGGTGCCGATCTCGGCGATCACTGCCTGGGCGAGCAGCGGCAGGGTGAGGATCAGGACGAAGGTCGCCGCCGCCGCCTTGATCGGCATCGACATCGAGAAGACGTTGAACGACTGGGCGAAGCGATTGAGGAACCCCAGCCCCGCGTCGATGACGTAGAGCACGGTCAGCACCGGCGCCGAGAAGATGAAGGCGAGTGCGAACAGCCGGCCGAACTCCCCCTCGAAGAACTGGAGCGCGCGCATGTCGATCGCCAGCCCGCCGGGACCGAGCGGCCAGATCATGTAGCTGCCCATCACCGTGCCGACGAGCAGGGTGAGCCCCCCCGCGCTGACGAACACCACCTCGGCGAAGCGGGCGAGCAGGATGCCGGTGAGCGAGGTGGTGTTGCCGCTCAGCGGGTCGACGAGCTGGCCGATCGTCGCACCCACCTTGGTATCGATGATCTCGCCCGCGGCCGACAGCGCCCACATCACCGTGCCGAAGAACAGGCCGATCGCCCCACCGGCGGCGGCTTCCTTCAGCAGCATCTTGAGCCAGTCCATCGCGGTCAGGCTGTCCGGCGCGAAATTGGGCTGCACCGCGAGCGCGACCAGGCCGAAGGTGACGATGATGCTGTTGCGCACTGTCGTCGGCATCACCTCGCGCGAGAAGACCGGCACGAAGATGAAGGCGAAGGCGAACCGCGTCGCCGCGACCCCGACGGTGAGCAGCTGGTCGAGCCAGGGCATCGCCGCGAACAGCGGTATGCCGACGCCGTGGGGCACGGCTTCGATCACCGCCCTACCCCCGCCAGGCCGGAGAAGATCCCGTCGGCATAGCCGTAGAGCGTGCCCGCCATCAGGCTGGCGGTGACGAAGATGCTGACCACGATGGCGAAGAATTTGAGCGTGTACTGCAGCGTCTGCTCCTGGAGCTGCGTCGCCGCCTGGATGATCGCGACGAGCAGCCCGACCACCGATGCTGCGATGATCGGCGGCGCGGAGAGCAGCAGCACCAGCCACAGCGCCTGCGTCGTCAGGTTGACGATGTTGTCGCTCATCGGGCGCCCCGCTCAGGCATAGGACAGCACCAGGCCGTGGCTGAGCTTCACCCAGCCGTCGACGAGCACGAACAGCAGGATCTTGAACGGCAGCGAGATGGTGACCGGCGAGAGCATCATCATGCCCATCGCCAGCAGGATGTTCGAGATCACCATGTCGATCACCAGGAACGGCAGGAAGATCAGGAAGCCGATCTGGAAGGCGACCGTCAGCTCGCGCACGACGAAGGACGGGATGACGATGACGAAGTCGCTCTCCTTGAGCTGGTTCGCGATCGCCGGATCGCCGATGCGCTGCTGGGTGCGCAGGAAGAAGGCGCGCTCGCGGGGATCGCTGTGCTTCATCAGGAACTCGCGCAGCGGCTCCTTGGCGCGATCGGCGGTGGCAAGGATGTCGCCGGTGCTCTCGATCGGATTGTCCTTCGCCTGGGGCTCGCCCGGCATCGTCGGCGTGGCGGGCCCTTCGATCGCTGCCGCGGCCTGCATCTTCTGCAACGTCGGATACATGACGAACAGCGACAGGATCAGCGCCAGCCCGTTCAGCACCAGGTTGGGCGGCACCTGCTGCAGGCCCAGCGCATTGCGGACCAGGCTGAGCACCACCGCGATCTTGGTGAAGCTGGTGACCATCACCGCGAAGAAGGGGGCGAGCGCGATCAGGACGACCGTGATCAGCGCCGAGCCGGGCGTGAATGCCGCGAGGTTCACGCGGGCATCTCCATCGGCTGCTCGTCGGCATCGATTTCGACAGCCTCCGCCGTGCCGGCATCGTCGATCGCGCTGCGCTCCTCGATCAGCACCGCGAAGCGATCGCCGAGCTGCACCAGCTCGCCGCGCGCGAGCGGTCTCCCCGCGACGAGCAGCTCGACCGGCATGCCGTCGGCAATCGGCCCCAGCGGCAGCGCCATGCCGGGCCGCAGCGAGGCGAGGCTGGCGGCGCTGGTCGCGCGATCGGGCAGTCTCAGGGTCAACGGCACGGCAAAGTCACGGGCGGGCGGTTCGTCGGCCATTGGCGCTCCTTGGGGATGCGGGGTGAAATTGCCGGTGGGGAAGTCGAGCTGGCCCGTGTGACTGGCCTCGCTGTCTTCGATCGTCGCAGCCGGGCGGGAGCTGATGAGGACGAGATCGCCGGGCGCGAGATCGCCCGCCTCGGCGATGCCGACCCGCGGACCCTGGACCAGAATGCGCAGCACCACGGGCAGTGCCGCGGTGGTGGGAGGCAGGGCCTGCGCCTGGGCCCGCCATGCCTCGCGCCCAGGATGCGCCGAGGGAATCGCGATCGTGCCCGCCAGATCCTCGTCCGCGAAAGACAGGACGACCGAGTCGTCGAGCGCCTCCGGTCCGATCCCGGCGGGCTCCAGCGACAGGCCCAGCAGCCGCTCCACCCGCGCCAGCAGGTGATCGGCCCGGTCCAGCAGCGCCACGGCATCGCCGACGCGCGTATCGTCGAGCGGAATCGGATCCGCGATCCGGAACCGTACGCCCTCGCCACATGAAAACCACGGCCCAGGCGCCACCGCGTGGAGGACCGTCGGCTCCAATCCGTCCGCCGCGAGCAGCGAAGCCACGGCATCCGCCAGCGCGGCGGCACCGGGATCGAGCCGGCGAAGACGGGTGAGCCCGTCGAGAGGCGTAGCCGTCGCCATCAGAGCCTCGGCACCCGCGGGTCGAGCGGCGCCGGCCCCTCCGGCCAGCGCGCCAGCAAGGTAATCGAGCCGGTGGTCACGCCGACCAGCATCGTCTCGCCGCGCGCCTCGATCAGGACTACGCGCTCGCGCTGGCCCAGCGGCATCGAGCGCAGGAAGCGGATCGGCTGCTCGCTCTCCCCGTTCGCGCCCACGCCGAGCTGCCGGTCCTGCACCTTCTTGAGCAGCCAGATGACTCCCCAGGCCATGCCCAGCACCAGGGCCAGCGCCACGACGATGGCGACGATCGATGAAACTACCGCTCCGATACCCATGTCGGTTCCTGGTCTCCTGTCCGGTCAAGCTGTCACGGGTTCGGCGAGGCGCACGGCGGGGCCGTCCATGTCGTGCCACATCGGCGCCTCGCCGCTGCGCGCCTTGGCCGCCCACAGAATCACCGCGGCGATCGCGTCGAACATGTCCTCGGGCACGATCTCGCCGATCTCGCCGCGTGCCCAGAGCGCGCGCGCGGTGCGGATGTTGCGGATGATCGGGATATTCTCGCGCTCGGCCTCGGCGCGCATTGCGGCGGCAAGCGCGCCCGCGCCCTTGGCCGCGATCACAGGCACCGGGCAGGTCCCCGAATCATAGTTCAGCGCGATGGCGATGTGGGTGGGGTTGACCAGCAGCGCCGCCGAACCGCGCGTCGCGCCGATCGAATTCTGGTTCGCCCATTCCTGGTGCATCTCGCGGCGCATCGACTTGACCTGCGGATCGCCCTCGCTCTCCTTGTGCTCCTGCTTGATGTCGCGGCGGCTCATCTTCATCTTCTTGATGAAGCTGTGCTTGGCGTAGATCCGGTCGGCGAGCGCGACGAACAGGAACGCGACGACAATCATTGCGAGCATCTGGAGCGTGAGCGAATAGGTCTCGCCCAGCGTGGCCATCGCGGCATTGGGGCCGGCCCGGTCGATCGGCGAGCTGCCCGCGAGATAGATCAGCTGGCCGGATCCGGCGATCGCGCTGCGGAAGACGAGATAGCCGATGCCGCAGAGCAGCGCGACCTTCACCAGCGTCTTGGCGAGCTCGAACAGCCCGTCCTTGCCGAACATCCGCTTCAGGCCTTCGATCGGGTTCATCTTGTCGAGCCCGAACTTCAGCTTCTCGGTGGTCATCACCGGACCGACCTGGAAATATTCGGCCAGGGTCGCGATCACCGCGACCGGCGCCAGCGTGACGATCGATATGCGGACGAGCGTCCACATCGCATCCCAGCCGATGGCCGCCGCGGCCTGGTTGAACGGCAGTGTCGTGGCGCCCGCGATCGTACCGTCCGCGAGGCGCGCGAGCTCGCTTCCGACATAGCCGGACGCGCCGACGAACAGCACCAGCCAGGCCAGCGTCAGCAGCCCCGTGCCCAGATCCTTCGACTTGGCGACATCGCCCTTCTTGCGCGCGTCGCTCAACTTCTTGGGTGTAGGAAGCTCGCTCTTGTCGGCGCCGTCGTTGCCATTGGCCACGCGTCCGCATCTCCCGTGTGGCCGAGAGCACATGCGGCGCCAATTGGGGCGCAACATGAACTATCGTCGGTCGAGCAGGTCTTAGCGCCGACTGCCCGTGGGGCGGGACAATTGGCACCGGTTAAATCCCGTATCGGGCGGCCCATGGTCAACGCCTGAATTGCTCCATTCTGGCGAAGGATTCACGCTAACTTATTGATTTTAAATAACCTGCATTGATTCGCAGTTGGATAAGTCGTGCACCAAACAAGTTCAAATGCCGGGCATTTTCATTCCACTTTCGCAATGACGAAAAGGTTCCACGAAATTTTTGCATTTCATCTAAAAAAGCAAACAACTCGTCTCGTATTGATTATATGGAATAAATCTTTCGGAATGACTTGAAAATGAAAGAAAACATCGACAGCATTTAGAAACTCTCCGGACAAGCAGGCCGGGAGACGTGGGGCATCGACTGAAACAACTATCAGACGCGCAATCAGCGTGCGTCCGATAGCTTGGGGAGCGATGCAAAACATGGGGAATGCATTCGAGAAGCTGCTTGGCCTCGGCCTTGCAATAGGTGCCGCAACATTGTCCGGCCCGGCCATCGCCCGGGACGATCCTCCGCCGCCTCCCCCCTGCCCGCTCACGGGCACGTTGCGCGTGGCCGACACGGCCTCGCTCACCAGCATCAAGTCGCTCAGCCAGTGCACCACGATCGTAGTGGCGCCCGCCAGGCCGGAGGAGATGATGCGGCTGCCCGACGTCCGGATCGCCCCGCCGGACGCGGATCGCCCCAGGCGCACGGACGCATCGATCGTGCTCGCCAGCACCGATGCGGCAACGATACCGCCTGTTTCCACCGCCGCCCGGCCGGTCGCCGGTGCCGTCGACGTCAAGGCGATCGCGCCGAAGCGGAACGAGCCGGCAGCGCTGCCGCAACTCGATCCCACCGCCATCCTCGCGATGCACCCGGTTTCCTATGCCACGCCCTATGATGCGATGATCAGCCGCGTGGCGGCGCGCCACCGCATAGATCCGCTGCTGCTGCACGCGGTGATCGACCAGGAATCGCGCTACCAGGCCCGGGCGACCAGCCCCGCCGGCGCGCGCGGGCTGATGCAGCTGATGCCCGGCACGGCGCGGATGCTGAACGTGCGCGGCACCGCGATCGTCGATGCCGAAGCCAATGTCGACGGCGGCGCGCGGCTGCTGCGCCAGCTCCATGGCCGGTTCAACGACTTCAACCTGACCCTCGCCGCCTACAATGCGGGCGAGGGCGCGGTGCGCAGATACGGCAACCAGGTGCCGCCCTATCCCGAGACTCAGAACTATGTCCGCGGGGTGATGGCGCGATATGAGAGGCTGGTAGCGGAACAAGCGGCCGGGGCCCGGTGAGCATGCCCCGCGCGCTTTCGCTCCGGCGCATCCGGGCGCTGCCCGTCCGGGTGGCGGACATATTGCTGGTCGGCATCCTCGTCGCGGTCGTCATGCTGATGATCGTGCCGATGCCGCCGCTGGCGCTGGATGTGCTGATCGCAACCAACATGACGATCGGCATCCTGCTGCTATTGAGTAGCATGTACGTCACCAAGGCGCTCGATTTCTCCACCTTTCCCACGGTGCTGCTGCTGTCGACGCTGTTCCGCCTCGCGATCAGCGTCTCGACGACGCGGATGATCCTCACCGAGATGAACGGCGGTCACATCGTCCAGCAGTTCGGCGAGATGGTTGCGGGCGGCAATCTGGTGGTCGGCCTGGTGGTGTTCCTGATCATCACCGTGGTGCAGTTCATCGTCGTCTCGAAGGGCGCCGAGCGCGTCGCCGAGGTCGCGGCGCGGTTCAGCCTCGACGCGATGCCGGGCAAGCAATTGTCGATCGACAGCGACCTGCGCTCGGGCATCCTGACCAAGGACGAGGCCCGCGAGAAGCGCCGCACGCTCGAGCTCGAGAGCAAGCTGCACGGCAGCCTCGACGGCGCGATGAAGTTCGTGAAGGGCGACGCGATCGCCTCGATCGTGATCGTGCTGGTCAACCTGATCGGCGGCCTCGCGGTCGGCATGTTCTACCACAATCTTTCGGCGGGCGAGGCCGCGTCGACCTATTCGATCCTGACGATCGGCGATGGCCTGGTCGCCCAGGTCCCTGCTTTGTTCTCCGCCATGGCGGCGGGCCTGCTCGTCACCCGCACCACCGACGAGGAAAAGGATCGCGACCTCGGCCCGGCGATCGCGCGCCAGATCTCGGGCAAGCCGCACGTCCTGCTGATCGCCGGCGGCCTCGCGCTGCTGCTCGGGCTGGTACCCGGCTTCCCGACCCTGGTCTTCTTCGCACTCGCCTCGCTGCTGCTGATCGGCGGCACGCTCAGCCATCCCAGCTCGGGTGCCTGGATCCGCGGCAAGCTGGGCATCGAGACCAGCGACGCCTCCACCCCGGCCGGCGAGACGCTGATCGTCGCCCAGGCATTGCCGGTGCTGGACGCGCTCCGGTTGACCGTGGGCATCCCGGCGGACCAGCCCGAATTCCGCACGCTGGCCGACCATGTCCGCAAGGGCATCGCGGCGCTGCAGGAACGCAGCGGCGTCGCCATCCCGGACCTCCGCATCGTCGCCGATGCCGAACCCGCTCATGCCGGGCGCTGGATGCTGATGGCGCATGACGCGCCTCTGGGTGCCGGCCTGGCCGAGAGCGGCGCGAACGCGGCTATCAGCGGTCAGGTCGAGAAGCTGCTCGAACGCAACCTCGTCCTGTTCCTCGGGCTCCAGGAGATCACCGACAAGATCAACCTGCTCGGCGAGAGCCATCCCGAGGTCGTCAAGGAAGCCGTCCGCGCGGTGCCGACCGGCCGGATCGGCGAGGTGCTCCGCCTGCTCGCCGAGGAGCGCGTGCCGCTGCGCAACTTCCGCGACGCGATCGAGGCGATCGGCGAGGTCGGGCAATATGAGCGTGAGGCCGTCGCGATGGCCGAGCGCGTCCGCATCGCGATGCGCCGCCACCTCATCGCGCCGCTGTGCGACGCGGGCCGGCTGCGCGTCCTGATCGTCGGCAGCGCGCTGGAGGACATCATCCGCCAGACGCTGACGCCGGTGGACGGCCAGATGCGCCTGGCGATCAATCCGCACCAGATGCGCGCGCTCAACGCACTGCTCGCCGAGCAGATCGCGGCCAGCGGCGCGCGCGCGATCCTCACCGCCCAGGACCTGCGCCGGCCGCTCCGGCTGCTGATCGCCGGCGACCTGTTCGAGGTGCCCGTGATTTCCTTCAACGAGCTGAACCCGGCGGTGCCGCTGGACATCGTGGGCGAGCTCAATTCCGCCCCGGAGAGCCTGGCCGCCCGGGCGCATGACGAGTTTGCATTATGAACCGATCGCTGCGTTGCTGCATGATCCTTGCCTGTGCCGCGATGGTCCCCGCCACCGCCCAGGCCGACGCTCCGCCCTTCCCCGAAAAGACCATCACGCTCACCGCGCGCAACCAGCGCGTCGATGCCGCGATCGTCGACCTGTTCGGCCAGGCGGGCCTGCGCGTGAAGGTCAGCTCGACGGTCACCGGCAAGATCAACGGCGTCTTCGTCGGCAACCCCAGGAAGATCTGGGACCAGTTCGCCCGCGCCTTCAACCTGGTCGCCTATTATGACGGCGCGGTCGTGCGGGTCTATTCGAGCGGCGAGATCCAGTCGCGCAGCTTCGCCGCGGCCGATCCCGGCGGAGTCGTCCGCGACGCGCGCAAGATGCGCATCGTCGACAATGCCAACACCGTCGCCGCCGCCTCCGACTCGGTGAGCGCCACCGGCGTACCCGCCTTCCTCGACCGCGTCGCCCAGCTCGCCGGCACCACCGCCTCCGGCGCCGCGGTGATCCCCGCCTCGACCACGCCCGCCAATGCCGCGGTGATCTCGCCGCTGCTGAACGGCCCCGCTGCGATGGAGACGGTGAGCAGCATTCCGCTGCGCTCGCGGGTGCTGAGCGCGGCGACGACGCGGTCGCCCTATGAGGTGCGGATCTTCTACCTGCGCTATGCGCGCGCCGACGATACGATCCAGAAGAGCTTCGACCGCACGATCACCATCCCAGGAGTCGGCTCGATCCTGCGCGGCATGATGGGCGACGGGCGGCCCTCGTCCACCGTCTCGACCAGCGGCAATTTCGAGCTCGAGCGCCAGTCGATGCAGCGGCTCGGCGGCCGCGGGCTGAACGCGGTGCCCCCCGACGAGGCGCAGCGCAGCTTCGATCAGCAGGGCACGCCGGGGATCGACACCGTCGTCGTCAAGGAAGCCTCGGTCCGCGACATCAACGGCCCGCGGGTCGAGATCGACCCGAGCAACAACGCCGTGCTGATCCGCGACCGGCCGGAGGCGATGAGCGTGTACGAGGACATCGTCCGCGCGCTCGACGTCGAGCCGCGCGGCGTCGAGATCGAGGCGACGATCCTCGAGCTCGATACCAACAGGCTCAAGGATCTGGGTCTCGATTTCGGCTTCAAGGCGGGCGGCTTCGGCGCGCTGTTCGGCGGCAAGCAGACCAATCCGAGCAGCGCTCCCTCGGCCGGAAACATCTCCGCCGCCTATCTGACCGGCGGGCTCGACCTGTTCGCGGTGCGGATCTCGGCGCTCGAGAAGAGCGGCGTGCTGCGCGTCGTCTCCCGCCCCCGGCTGAGCACGCTCAACAACATCCCGGCGGTGTTCAACAACCAGGTCCAATATTATGTCCGCGTCGCCGGCGATCGCCAGGTCGACCTGTTCCCGGTCACCGCCGGCATGGTGATGCGGGTCAATCCCTCGATCCTCTACGACGGCGGCGAGCTGCGCACCCGCCTCTCGATCGAGGTGCTCGACGGTTCGCCGAGCGGCATGGTCGTCGACGGCATCCCCGCGGTGAAACAGTCTAGCATCAACACCACCGCGGTGGTGAAGCAGGGCGAGAGCCTGCTGATCGGCGGCATGACCGTCGATACCGATTATGACTACAAGTCCAAGGTTCCGGTCGCGGGCGACATCCCGATCCTCGGCCAGGCCTTCCGCAAGCGGAACAAGGGCGCGCAGCATATCGAGCGCATCTTCCTGATCACCCCGCGCATCCTCTCGCAGAGCCAGCAGGCCGCGGCGCAGCAGAGCGTGCCGACCAATCCCATCCCGCTCGAGCAGCTCCAGGCGGCCGCGGCCAAGGCCAGCAAATCGCGCAGGAGCAGGCGATGAACGCGCCCTTCGCCTCGCTGATGGTCGGCAACATGGTGCTGCGCGTGCTCAGCGGCCGGCTGAGCGGCGCCGAGCACCGGCTGCACGCGGGCAAGTTCGTCCGCGTCGGGCATGGCTTCGACCATGACATCGTCCTGCGCGATCCGAGCACCCGCGGCGTGTCGATCGAGCTGCATCTGGGCGACGACGTCGCGAACGTACGGGTGGTCGCCGGGCAGGTTGCCTTGCTGGGCAGGCCGGTCGGCCCCGGCGAGCAGGTCGCGCTGCCCGCGTTCGTGCCGATGATGGTCGGTACCTTTGCCGTGGCCGTGGGCGATCCGGGGTCGGACCGCTGGGAGGAGGCGACGCGGCTCTCCTCCTCGATTACGCCGGTCACCGAGGCGCAGGACGTGACGAGCCCGCGCGCCGCGATCGGCGAACGGGTGGCGACGCGGCTCTATCCGATGCGCGACGCGCTGGCGATCCAGCGGCGCTGGCCCGGCTATGCATTGGTCGCGGCGCTGTTCTTGTTGCTCCTCGCGCTGGCAGGACCGGCGACCCAATGGGTCTCGAACCAGCTGCACGACCGCGGCACGGACAAGGCGATGCTGACCGCCGCCGGCTTTGGCGACCTGTCGATCGTCGAGGGGCCGAGCGGCGTGGTGATCCACGGTATCGTCAAGGACGACGTCGCGCTGGCGCGGTTGCGCATGCTGGTGGCTGAGCGGCTCCGTTCGGCGACGCTCGATGTCGAGACGATGGACGGGCTGGCGGCATCCGCCACCGATCTGCTGCGCGCGCAGGGCGTCGATGCTCAGGCGGTGCCCCGGCGCGGCCACGCGCTGCTCGTCAACGCCGAGTTCCTGCCGGGCGACCGGCAGGCGGAGCTGGCCAAGCTGATCAAGCAGGACGTGCCCGGGGTCGAGCAGGTCTATTTCGCCACCGACAATGCCCGCGGCGACCGCGACCTCCAGTACTTCTTCTCGGGCTCGGAATATGGCCTCGCGACCTTTGTCGACGGCGATCCGGGCTACATCACCACCGCCGACGGGACGCGCTGGTTCGCCGGCTCGCAGGTGCCGACCGGGCACCGCATCGTCGCCATCGGCAACGGCCGCGCCACCTTCGAGCGCGACGGCCGGATCGAGGAACTCATCCTGGGGCAATCCGCGCCGCCCACCCAGGAAAAGCCAAGCGAGACTGGCGGCCAGACCATCGGAAGGACCAAATCATGACGAATCCGATCAACAGCGCCGTGCTCGGCACGCTCGCGTCGCTGGGCAATATGGGGACCACCGAGACCCGCACCGGCAAGGGCAACTGGTTCGAGGCGTTCGGCGATGCCTGGGGCAAGGCGCTCGACACCCAGGCCGATGTCATCACCAACCAGTCCGACATCGTCTCGCAGGGCGGCGACAAGCCGTCGGACATCACCCAGCTCACCACCGAATCGATGCGGATGAGCTTCATGGCGAACAGCTCGCACACCTCGATCGACAGCGTCTCCAAGGCGCTCGAGACGATGGCGCGGAAGAGCTGATCATGGGGATCGAAGCGATCGCCGCGCTCCTCGCGCCCGCCGGCGCGTCCGGAGCCGCAGGCGCCGGCCAGCGGGCGTTCGATCTTTTGCCGCCGGGCGATGGCGCCGCTGCCAGCCCGACCCTGCAGAACCGCTTCGGCGCCGCACTGGAGCGTGCCGGCGGGATGGAGGGGCTGGTCCCCGCCGGGCAGATCCCGTCGGCGATGAAGGGCATGTTCAACGCACTCGACCAGGTCAACATCCAGGCCCGCTCGGTCTCGCGCGCGGCCGAGGCCGCCGAGGCGAGCGGCGGCCAGTTGACCCCGGGCGAGATGGTCCAGCTGACCATGAAATGCTCGGAGTTCATGTTCCAGGCGCAGCTGACCTCCAACATCGCCAACCGGAGTTCGGACGGCGTGCAGCAGCTGTTCAAGCAGCAATGAGCGACCGGGCGCCGCTTCGTCGCTGGCAGGGGCGCATCGCAGCGCCCCTGTTGCTGCTCGCCGCCTTCACTTTGGCCGGCTGCGGCAGGCAGGAGGTCTATGGCAAGCTGACCGAAACCTCCGCCAACGAGATGGTCGCGGTGCTCAGCCAGGCGGGCATCCATGCCAGCAAGGCGGCCGGCGAGAAGGGCGTGTGGAGCGTGGCGGTGAGCTCCGGCGATTTCGCCCGCGCGGTCGAGACGCTGCGCGCGCACGGGCTGCCGCACGAGGATTTCGACTCGCTCGGCTCGGTCTTCAAGAAAGAAGGCTTCACCTCCACCCCGCTCGAGGAGCGGGCGCGGCTGATCTATGGCCTGTCGCAGGAGCTGAGCCGGACGATCAGCGACATCGACGGTGTCGTCCAGGCGCGCGTGCACCTGACCATGCCCGAATCCGATCCGCTCTCGCGCGAGGCCAAGCCCTCGGCCGCGTCGGTGTTCGTGAAGTACCGGACTGGCTTCGACCTGCGCAGCCAGACCGGCGCGATCAAGTCCCTCGTCACCAACGCGATCGACGGGCTCACCTATGATCGCGTGTCGGTGGTGATGGTGCCCGCCCAGGCGTTGCCGATGCTACCCGAAGCCGAAGGCACCGTCTCGGTGACCACGCT
Organism: uncultured Sphingomonas sp.; assembly: GCA_966211615.1. Taxonomy (GTDB): domain Bacteria; phylum Pseudomonadota; class Alphaproteobacteria; order Sphingomonadales; family Sphingomonadaceae; genus Sphingomonas. The sequence goes on along the minus strand of CBIHNZ010000012.1, from coordinate 111,835 downwards.
GGTCCGCGGCGGGGTGGCGCTGATCGCGCTGTTCGTCCTGGCGATGGCGGGCCGGGCGCTGTGGCGGATGCGGCGGCCCAAGGCCGGGCTGCCGGATACGGTGAAGCCATGAACCGTGCCGCGCGGCGCCAGCGCCATGCGATGCTCGCACGGGTCGCACCGGACACGCGCGGGGCGCGCTTCGCACGGCGGATCGGGGGCACGGCACCGCCGCGTTTCTCCGATCTGGCCAAGGTGCCCGAATGGCTCGACGAACCTCGCGAGACCCGCACCCGCATCGCCGCGCTCGCGGTGCTGCTCCGGCACCACACGGCGCTCAATGCCGAGCTCTCGGGACCCAGACTGGCGATGATCGCCGAGGCGATCGGCGAGGATCTGCTCGATGCGGCGTGCGAGGCGCCGGTCCAGGGCCAGGGGGGAGCCGGTCCGCTGCCCCCGCCCGACCGGATCGTCGCCGAGGGCGAGAAGCTGCTGGAAGCCGGACTCCCCCTGCCCTTCGCCGTCGGCTTCTCCCGCGCCCGCGACGATGCCGCCGCACGGCGCCTCACCGACCAGGCGCATGCGATCGCAAAGGCGCTGGCATGACCTATCACCTGGTCCATTCCGACCGGAACACGCTGCTCGCCAGCGACCGCGCGGTGATCAAGCGCGCCGAACGGGTCGACTTCGCCGATGCGGTGGCGCTGCTCCACGCCGCCGCGGCGATCCGCGAACAGGCCCAGGCCGATGCGAGTGCCGCACGGCTGGCCGGGCATGCCGAGGGGCTGGCCGAAGCGCGGGCGGAAGCGGATGCGCACGTCGCCGAGCAGATCGCAGCGTTTGCGGAGGCGGTCGAGCAGCAGGAACAGGCGCGCCGGGCCGACATCGCCGAAGCGGCCCATGCCGCGGTCCGCGCGATCATCGGCGAGCTGGACGACGAGGCGATCCTGCCCCGCATGGTCGAGCGCACGCTCGCCCGCCTGCCTGCGGAAGGGCCGGTGAGCGTATCGGTGGCGCCCGCAATGGCGGAGTGTCTCGCGGCGCGGCTGGGCGACCTGTCGCACGTTGCGATCGTCGCCGAACCGGCACTGGGCCCGACGGACTGCGTGATGCGCACCAGCGCCGGACAGGTGATCGCCAGCCTGTCCGTCCAGCTCGACGCGCTCGCCAAGCGCTGGGGCGTGCGCGAATGACCGGCCGCGCTGACACGCTCGCCCTGGTCCGCGCGCTCGATGCTGCGCCGATGTTCGAGCAGCATGGCCGGATCGTCGGCGCGCTCGGCACGACGCTGCGCGTCACCGGCGTGCGCGCGCGTATCGGCGAGAGCTGCGAGATCGTCGATGCCGAGACCGGCTTCTCGCTCTGGGCCGAGGTGATCGGGCTGGCCGATGGCGGCGCGATCCTGACCCCGCTCGGCGATCTGCGCGGGCTGTCGCTCGACAGCGACGTGATCCTGCGCAGCGGCGACGACCGCACGCCCTATGGCAGCGACATGTTCGGCCGCGTGCTCGACGCAAGGCTCCAGCCGCTCGACGGGCTGGGCCCGGTCAAGCGCGGCACCGACCGCCCAATCCATGGCGACTCCCCCAATCCGATGGCGCGGCGCCCGATCGCCGAAGCGATGGAGACCGGCATCCGCGCGATCGACGGGGTGCTCACCATCGGCGTCGGCCAGCGCGTCGGCATCTTCGCCAGTGCCGGCGTCGGCAAGTCGACCCTGCTCGCCAATCTCGCGCGCCAGGCAAGATGCGACGCGATCGTCATCGCGATGATCGGCGAGCGCGGCCGCGAGGTCCGCGAGTTCGTCGAGGAGACTTTGGGCGAGGACGGGCTTGCCCGCTCGGTGGTGATCGTCGCCACCTCGGATCGCCCGGCGATGGAGCGCGTCCGCGCCGCGCATGTCGCCACCGCGATCGCCGAAGGGCTTCGCGACGAAGGCAAGCATGTCCTGCTGCTGATGGACAGCGTCACCCGTTTCGCCCGCGCGTTGCGCGAGATCGGGCTGGCGGCGGGCGAGCCGGCGGTGCGCCGCGGCTTCCCGCCCTCGGTGTTCGCCGAGCTGCCGCGCCTGTTCGAGCGCAGCGGCGCCTCGCACACCGGCGCCATCACCGCGCTCTACACCGTGCTGCTCGAGGAGGAGGAAGGCGATCCGATCGGCGAGGAGGTCCGCTCGCTGCTAGACGGGCATATCGTCCTGTCGCGCAAGCTCGCAGCGCGCGGCCACTATCCCGCGATCGATATTCTCGGCAGCCTGTCGCGCCTCTATCCGCGCCTCGCCAGCCACGGCCAGCAACGCGGCGCGGCCGGGCTCAGGGCGATGCTGGCGAAGCTCGACGAGATCGAGCTGCTCGTCCAGATCGGCGAATATCAGCCGGGCCGCGACACGCTGGCCGATCGCGCGCTCGCCGAGCGCGGCGCGCTGGGCGCCTTTCTGCGCCAGACGCGCGACGACCGCATGCCGCTGGCCGAGTGCATCGCGCGGCTGCGCACCTTCGAGGAGATGGACCATGGCCGCTGACCAGCGGGGAGCGATGCTCGCCCGGATCGCGGACCTCCGGGGCAAGCGCCTGACCCGTGAGGCCAATGAAGCGCATGAGGCAGCCGAAGCCGCCCGCCTGGCAACCGAGCGCGCCCGCGCCGAACGCGCCGCCGCCGCTGCGACCCGCGACGAGGCCCGGCTGGCATTCACCGCGACACCCGCCTGCGCCCAGGCTCGGCTATGGCTCGACCGCAAGATCGCCGGCGAGACGAGCGCCCTCGCCCAACTCTCGGACCGGAGCGCGCAGCTCGACATCGCCCGCGACACGCACGGCGCCGCAGTCAGCGCGCTCGCCCGACATCAGCTGCGCACAGACGTTGTCGCCGAACACCACCGCACCCTCGTCCGCGCCCAGGATCGGCGCGCCGAGGACCGGATCGAGGCCGACGCCCCGGCGCCCCTGCACGCGAGGATGGCATGAACAACCTGCCCACCGGCCCGTCGAACCTCCCTAAGAACAGCGCGCGCCCGGCCAAGAACGGCCCATCGCTCGAGCCGCTGCCCAACCAGCGCCGCGCCTTTGCGGACGCGCTGTCCCGGCACGGCGGCAAGCTGGCCGGCAAGGAACGGCGCGACGACGCGGACGGCGCGCTGTCCGCAATGGTATCCCGCGACTTCGCCGCGGTGCCGGTGACCCAGGCGAACGACCTGGCCGGCACCGTCGATCCCGAGTTCCACGCCCAGCTCGACCGCATCGCCGCGGCGATAGCCGAGTTCGCCAAGGGCGCCGAGCCCGAGGTGCATCTCTCGCTGCCGCTGGGCGCCTACAAGGTCGAGGGCGCGGTGCTCGGCCGCGATCTGGCCGGCCAGCTCAACATCCTCCTGATCCCCGGCAGCGCGGTCCCTCCGGCGGTTGCTACCCAGTGGAGCCAGCAGCTCAATGAACGGCTGCTCCGCCGCGATCTCCGCATCGGCAAGGTCGAGGTTCAGGCGCCGGCGGCGAGGCGCGCGCTCTCCCCGGCATAAAGCGCCAGCGCGCGATAGACGTCCGCGCTGGGCGAGCTCCGCCGGTCGCTGTCGTCGGTGCCGGTGTTGCGGCCGATGGTGAGCATCAGCGAGTCGATCTGGTCATAGGTCACGAAGTTCCACATCGCCCCGGCGACCTCGCGCAGGCTCATCGTGGTTTCGCCCGGACCATAGAGTTCCCCGGGCTCGGTCTGGTCCAGTATCGCCTGGGTCACGGCATTGCCGAACTCGTCGCTCCAGCTGCCGGTCAGGTCGGTCACCAGGGTGAGCCCGTCTCGCGTCGCGGCGTCCACCGCGGCGCCGTCGCTGCTCTGCGTCACCGCCAGGTCGCCGAGCGTCTCCTCGCTGATCCCGGTGATCACCATCGCGCGATCGGCCTGGGTGACCGTGAGCTTGTCGAGCCGGAACAGGTCCGCGATCATCGCGTCAACCGCCGTCTCCATCGTGATCTTGGTGCCGTTGCCCAGCTCGACGCTGGTCGTGCCCCAGAAGCGCGCGGCATCGGCGCCGTCGAGCGCGATCTGCGCGGCGCCCCATATCAGGATGGATTCGCCAGTCAGCGGATTGGCGACGAATATCGCCGATTGCGCCTCGTCGATCGACAACGAATAGCCGTCGGACAGGTCGAACACGACGCTGCCGACCGCGATCGCGGTGACTTCGAAGGCCGGCTCGCCGGACATCGCAGGAAATCCCTCGGCCGGCGCGACATAGAGCGCGATATCGGCGGTGGTCGGGAGCATCGCGCTGCTTTCCGCCGGTGCGGCGATCGGATCGAGCAGCACGACGGCGGTCACCAGCGCGGGATCGCTGTCCGACGGCACCGTCAGTACGCCGTCGACGCTGGTCGCCGACGCAACCGCCCCAGTCACCAGGCGGCATCCTCGCGCAGGCGGAACGTCGCGGCCTCGATCGCGAAGATCGCCTGATCGGTGTCGGTCGGGCCCGGACGGCCATCGGCATCGGTGAGATCGAAATGAAGCGTGGCGACCATGCCGAGCACGCTGCTGCTCGGCTTGGCGGCTAGCAAGGCGGCGACCTCGCTGGTGAACCCGCCCAGCGCGCGCGACAGGCGGCCGGTATCGGCCGGCGTGCCGCCCAGCGCGGAAGAGAGCTGATCGGCCAGCGCCTCGACCCCATAGGGATCGCCGCCGGCGCCCTTCTGCCCATGATGGCTGCTGCGATCGGAGAGGCCGAGTTCGCGCACCATCGTCGCCGCGACCCGGCTGGAGAGCGTCGTCATGGCCGCACCCGCCTGTTCGGCAGGGGTGCCGGATGTGCCGCTGGTGGCGCTCAGCGAAGCGCCGGAAACGCGGCCGGTGCCGATGGGCTGGATCATCTTCGGTACTCGTCACGCGGTTGGAACATGTCATCGTAGATAGCGCTTCCGGCGGCTTTCCGCGCTCAACGAATCGCTTAGGGAGGGATACGGAGCCCGAACGGATCTGGAGCGCGCTGGATGATCGTCACCCTGGTTGCCGCGCTCGCGGCCAGCACCGGCCAGATCCCCGCCGAGGAGCGCGCCGTCATCCTCGACACCGCCCGCCAGCCGGTGACCAAGCGGCTCGGCAAGCCGGTCAAGTTCAAGGTCAAGCGGCTCGAGCGCCAGGGCGACTGGGCCTTCCTGATCGCGGCGATGCAGGATTCCAGCGGTAATCCGATCACCTATGCCGGCACGCCGCTCGCCTCGGCGGAGGCGGAGGGCATGGTGTCGAAGGACTATGTCGCCCTGCTCCGCCAGTCGGGCGGGAAGTGGCGCGTCGTCGACAATGCTATGGGCCCGACCGATGTCGCCTGGGCCGATTGGGCGGAAAAGCACGGCGCGCCCAAGGCGCTGTTTCCCTGAAAGCCGCTCAATAGGTCCCGTGCTCGCTGCCCCGGGTCCAGTATTGGAAGCTGCGGTCGAGCGCGCGCGTCGAGAAGACCACGTTCCCGCGATTGAGCTCGTGCGCCATCGCCGGCGCGCCGTCCAGCGTTCCGGCCCACCATCCCGATGCGCGCTTGCCGACGAACACCGCGACCTTGCCGCTGCGCCCCTTGGCCGACATGCGCGTGGCGCCGTCCGGGCCTGCGCTGAAGGTCAGCGTGCAGGGCTCGGGCGGCGCCGTGTCGAATGTGCAGGTGGCGGGATCCGCCGCCAGCGCGAGTGCGAGGAACAGGCTCATCGCTGGAAGATGGTGTTCGCCAGCTGGGCGCGATGGGCGGAATCCCCGACGATATCGGCGGGGCGCTCATAATAGCGGCACACGATCGCCGCCGCGTCGCCGGCATTGCTCGCCTGCCCCAGCCGCTGGCCCGCGCCGCGCTCGGTGCCGGTCAGCTCGTGCTGGACGAACTGGAGCTGCTCCTCGAAGGTCGAGCTGCGGATGTCGTGCCCGGCCCAGGCGGCGAAGTCGGCCTGGCGCGGCCCTTCCCATTGCCCCAGCCCATAGCCCGGCCCGCCACCGTGCTGGCGGATGCCGGCATCCATCCCGCTCTCGGCATCCAGATTGGCGACGATCCCGGCAGCCTGCGCGCGGGTCCAGCCCTGGCTTTGGAAATAGGTCATCGCCTGGTCGATCTTGCCCTGGCGCGTCGCCGCGGCGGGGCCGACCGAGGTCGCGCCGCCGGTGTCGTTCGCGGCTGCCGGCGTGGCGCCTGCGTTGCGGACGCTGTCCGGCGCGCGCAGGATCTTGCCGCCGTGCGACAGCGCCCAGGACAGGCTGCTGTACGTCACCTTCTGGCTGCCGTCGGCATTGCGGTTGTTCGATCCGATCGTCTGGCCGTTGCCGGCATAGAGCACGGTGTGCGAGACGCCGCCGCCCTGGATGATCACCACGTCGCCGGGCTTGGCCTCGGCCGCGCTCACCTCGGTCCAGCCCCGCGAGCGCAGCGTGCTGTTGAGCTGCGAAACCGAATCGGTGTGGAGATTGCCCGGAAGCTGGCCGGATTCGGTGAGCACCGCCGACACGAAATTGGCACAGCAGACATTGGCCGGGACATTGGCGTTCATCGGCAGGTCGTCGCTGCGGTCGCCACGAAGCTCGGACGCGTTGCGGCCGAGATACTGTTTGGCGATGTCGGCGGGGTTGCGGCCGTTACCGCTTCCCGGCGCAGTGCCCTCGACGCCGCCAACGCCACCGGCGGTGCGCATGCCTGCGCCATCGAGGCGCAGCGTCTGCCCCGGCACGATCAGGTTCGGATTGGCCAGGCCGTTGTCGAGCGCCAGGCTGTGCCAATCGAGCCCGAAGCGCGCGGCGATGCCCGAAAGCGTGTCGCTCGGCTTCACCGTATAACTGCCGCCGTTCGCGGCCCCTGCCGCGCCGCCCTGCGGGATGTTGATGTGCTGGCCGGCGAAGATCAGGTTCGGATTGGAGATCTGCGGATTGGCGGCGCGGAGCGCGCTCAGCGAGACGCCGTGCGATGCCGCGATGCCCGACAGGGTATCGCCGCGGCTGACGGTGTAGCTGCTGTTCCCACCAGTACCGCTGAGCGACTGGGTGCGCATCGCCGTAACCGATTCGACCATCTTTGCCTCCATAGTCAGTGACTTGATGGCTCTCATTTCGGCGGGCCCATGTCTCTCAACGATTCGTTTAGAGCGGGGCTCGGCTCGTCGTGCGACGAACCGTGGCGCAGGGACTATGACGGGGAGAAGAGATGATCGTCGCTTCGATGCTGTTCGCGCAGGCCGTCACGGCACCCGTCCAGGCGACCGCGCCGGCTCCCGTTGCGTGCGTCACCGCTGCGGGTGCCGTTGACGGCACCGGGGCGAACCTGCCCCAGGCGGTGCAGGGCACGACGATCAGGTCCGCCAAGGCGCTCGGCAAGCTGCGCAAGGATACGAAGGACGGGCGCCTGTTGCTGATCGAGGGCGGCGACTTCAGCCACTGGAATTTCGGCAAGCTCGATCTCGCGGCGATATGCTTCCGGGGCACCAACCTCGCCGGTAGCAACTGGAGCGGCATCTCGGCGCCGGGCATCGGGTTCATCGACAGTGACCTGACCGGCGCCAACCTCAGCGGCGCGTCGCTGCCCTCGGCGCTGTTCCGGACCACCACGCTCACCGGAGCGGATGCGACCGGCGCCGATCTGCACGGCGGTCAGCTCGACGGCGGCTGGCACGCCAGCCTGGCGGGCTGGAAGCTCGACCGCGCCAACCTCTCCCGGTTCCGCTTCCATTGCGGCGTGACCGAGGCCGATGGCTGCCCGTTCGATCGCAAGGGCATCAGCGCGCGCGGTACCGATTTCTCCGGCGCGGTCTTTGACGGCTTTGCCTTCTGGGATGCCGCGCTGGACGGCGCGAAGGTGGAAGGCGCGGAGGTGCGGCTCGACAATGCCGGCGTGCTGGCTGCGGCGCAGTCGGCGACGGCGCTTACGATCCAGGTCGGCCGGAAGCGCACGCCGGTGAGCGGGCCGGTCGCGGCCCTGCTCGGAAGGGCGCTCACCGAGCCTGGCGTGTCGGCACCGATGGTCCAGCCGCTGCCCGGATCGACCAGGGCAACCGACAGGCTGGTGGCGGGCAAATATCTGTTCGTCAGCGACACGCTTGCGATCGCGCCGCAGGCGAACGACCCGGCCTGGCCCAATGCCCTGCAGGTCCTGGTCCGTATCGCGCCATCGCACCTGATGCTGCTGGTGAACCGCGACGGCAGCGCCTGGCTCAAGGGTAGCGCGAGCGACGATGGCGGCGGCCAGTGCCGCGTCGATGCGGGGCCGTTGCGGCCGGGCGCAGGCGGCAGCTTCGTCGCGCCGGCCGCCCCGCGGCGACGCAAGGCGGCTCAGGCCGGCGTGCCTGTCGTGATCGTCGAGGGCGGCGAAGTCGCGACGATCCCGCCGCAATCCGGAGGTGTCGTGACCTGCACCGGAGCCGCCGGCTTCGGCAGGCTGAAGAGGATACCCGCCGACGACGTCACCTTCGATTCGATCTGGGCTGCCGAGAAATCCGCGGGCTGAGGCTCTGGCCCTCCTTCGTCACCCCGGCCTTGTGCCGGGCCCCACTCAGCCGCTCGCGATCCGCTTCAGGTTCAGTCGGCAACACAAGCCGCCCAGCGGCCCCCGGAACAGGTCCGGGGTGACGAAGGGACGGAAGATGCCGGACGCTTCGCTTGCAATGTAGGATTTCGCATGAAATCCACGGCGTTGCTCTTTGATATCTGAATATCATGTCGGTCCTCGCGCGCCCGCGGGCGTGTGCACGCGTGCGCGTCGAACCGGCCAACTTCATCAACAACGGGTAACCAGCTACCGCACTCGGCAACCGACTCGGCTAGTTCTTCGCCGGCGCTGCACGGATCCGCTCAAGCGTCGCCGGCGCCACGGTCATCCCGGCCTTCGCCATCGCCGCGGTCGGCCAGGCACCCGACGCGACCATCTGCCGCACCGTCGCCCGATCCGGCGGCGGCCAGGCGATCCCGCTCTGCTTGGCCCGCTCGACGAGCCGCGCACGCGCCGCCTTCATCTCGGCGCTGTTGAAGACCATCGGTTCGGCGAGCAGCTCGTGCGCCGCCATGCTGCCGTCGCCGGCGACGCTCCACAGCGTGCCGCCCTTCTCCACCAGGAATTCGGCGATGTCCGTCTGCTCGGCATCGAGCGCCAGGCGGACCCGGTCGATCCCCTGCCCGTCCTGCCAGCGCGGATCGGCGCCGTGGCGGACCAGGGTCATCACCGCACCGAGATTGGAGAAGGCGATCGCGGACCGCATCACATCCTCGCCGCCCGCCTGTTTTTGCGGATCGGGTGAGGCGCCCGAATTGAGGAGAAGTTCGGCAAGGTCGGGCGTGTCGGCCAGCACCGCGAGCGCCAGCGCATTGCCGCGTTTGATCCCGTCGGCGGGCATGCCGCGCTCCAGCAGCATGTGCACGCCCTCGGGTTCGCAGCGCGACACCGCAAGCGTGAGCAGGTCGCCATATTGTCCCGCCGGCGCCTGGACGGCGCGCGGATCGTGGGTCACTACCGTCTCGATCAGGCGCGGATCGCGGACGAGCATCGCCCGCGCATCCTCGATGCGGTCGTCCAGCAACGCCTCGGCGATCGCCCTGCCCGACGCCCCGTTGCTGACATTGGCCAGCACCCGGTTGCGATCGGGCAGCAGGACCGAGCTGCGCTTCGTGAAGCAGGATTTGTCGGCGGCCATGCATCCCCCGGTTGGCGCGATCGCGAGGGCCATGGCGAGGCCGATGCGCAGGCGGTGAGTCACCGGCCCTGCCTAGGCGGCGGGCGCGGCGGGCGTCAACCGGCGCCCAGGCTGCTCAGCACCCAGTCCATGCCGTGGCGGGCGACCGGATTATCCTGGTACCAGTGCGTGCCCGCCGGCCGGACCGCGTCGAGCGGCATGCGCGTGCCATAGGCTTCGGGCGCATCGACGAGCAGGCCGCCCAGCACCCCGCCGAAGATCGCGCCGACCACCCGGTCGCCGCCGTCCTGCACCGCCGAGAGTACCTCGCCGCGCACATAGAAGGCCGCGATCCGCGGCGCGGGGCCGGCGCCGGCGTTGGCGCGGATCCCGTCGGCCTGGCGGATGGTCGTGTCGCTCAGGCCGGACGCGTTGAAGGTCGTCGCCTCCCGCCCGCTGGCGAGCGCCGCGGCGGAGGCGAGGCCGCCGCCCAGCGAATGGCCGGTGATCGTGACGTCCGCCTCGGGGTGCCGCGCGACCGCCTTGGCGACCATCAGCGCGCGGGCATATTGGTCCGAGGGCAGGCCGAGGCCCTGCTGTGCGTTCGCCTTCCAGTCGCTGGCATCGGTGGTGCCGCGGAAGCTGAGGACATATTGGCTCTTGCCGTCAGCCTCCCGGACATAGACCCGCGCCCGGAACGAGCTTTGCGGCGAGGAAAGGTCCTGCGGCGCCAGCCCGATATTGGCGAGGGCAGCCTCGTCGGCCACGCGATAGCCCGGCGGCGGGGCGGCGACGTCGTTATAGACGTCGCTCGCCATGAGCGCGAGTTCGCGGGTGGTCGGCGCGTTGCTGGCCGCGGCGGCGGCCGCGACGGGCGTCGCCTCGGGCGCATGCACCCTTGCGAACTGGGTGGGAGGCGCCGGCTGTTGCCAGGCCAGCGCCTCCCTGGGAGGAACGTGCTGCGACTGAAAGTCGCCATTTGCCGCTTCGCGCAGGGGCGCCGCAAGGGCGCCCGACGGGGTGATGTTGGTACTGCGCAACAGGGGGGCTGCAGCGGTGCTCATCCGATCCTCTTCTCGCACCGGGGGTCAATCGGTGCGGAGCATCGGTGCCATGGCGGCCGGCCACTGTACCTAGACGATTCGTTTAGGCCGCCTAATCGATCCGTGGAGTGCCCGCATCCGGCACCCATGCGACCTCTCGCTGCATGAAAGGGCCAAGTCCGGCCTGAGCGATACAGAGGAGCATGGGCATGACGTCGATTTCCACGGGCCAGGCAGCACAATTCTCCGCCGGCGCGAACCTGATGGCGAGCAGCAGTGCGCTGATGTTCGCGGCGGGCATCATGGCCGGATCGTTTCGCCCGCTGGGCGCCGGACCGCTCGCCACCGCGGCGCTGCCCTCGATGTTCGCCATCCGCCTCGGCATGCTCGCCCAGGGCGCGGCGCCGAGCCAGCTCCAGCAAAGCGCCGGCTTCACCGCGCAGGTGACCGGCCAGAACACCGCCAAGGTCGATCTCGGCGACGGCTATCATCTCCAGATCGACGAGCGGAACAGCGAGATGACGATCGTCAACGACAAGACCGGCCAGAGCACCCGGGTCTGGGGCGATCCGCATGTCGACGTGAACGGCCAGCACAAGTTCGACTTCTACGGCACGACCACCTTCACGCTGGCCAACGGCACCAAGATCACGATCAACACCGAGCAGGGCAAGGGCAATCCGAACGTCTATTTCGCCAGCCAGGTCGTGGTCACCAAGGGCTCGAACGCGGTGGTGATCGACGGGATCAGCCAGCAGACAATGGGCGACCTGGCGGTGACGGTCTCCAACAACGGCTTCGCGCTAGACGCCGCGAACCGCGACGGCTTCACCGTGCTCGAGAACGGCAAGGGCTGGGAGACCGAGCTCGGCCAGGACGTGACCCAGGCCCAGGCCGACATTACCCGCCCGGGCGCGCTCTACGGACCGGGCAGCGACGCGATGAGCCTCGCCGAAGCGGGCACGGCGATCGGCAATTTCCTGCTGTTCGGCAGCTTGTTGAACCTCGGCCTCGACGCCTCCGTGCGCAGCCAGGGCAACGGCGCCGAATCCGCCAAGTTCATCCGCCAGTTGCTTCTGGCCTGATCCCGTCAACTGGGCCTCCTTCCGGGAGGCCCAGCTTTCCCAGCCTCAGGCGCTCGCCAAACGGCTCAGTTCGACATAGTCGAGCTTGCCGGTCCCCAGCACCGGCAGGGCATCGAGCGCGCGGATGTCGCGCGGAATGGCAAGCTCGGCGATGCCGTTCTGCCGTCCCCAGGCCTGCAGATCGCCGGCCTTCGCACCCTTGCTGGTGGTGAACAGCACCAGTTGCTCGCCTTTGCGCGGGTCCGCACGGGTGACGACCGCATGGTCCGCCTCGGGCCACACCGCCGCGGCATAGCCTTCGACCGCCGGCAGCGAGACCATCTCGCCACCGATCTTGGCAAAGCGCTTGGCACGGCCGCGGATGGTGACGAAGTCCATCTCGTCGAGCGTGACGATGTCGCCGCTGTCGTGCCAGCCGCCTTCGGGAGGCTGGAGCACGCCGGGCCGGTCTGCCTTCATATAACCCGCCATGATGTTGGGTCCGCGGATCGAGAGCTTTCCGCCCTCCGCAATCCCCGGCACCGGCTCCACCTTCGCCTCGATCCCCGGCAGCAGCCGGCCGACCGTGCCGGCGCGGAAATGCATCGGCGTGTTGACCGCGATGACCGGCCCGGCCTCGGTCGCGCCATAGCCTTCGAGGATGCGCAGCCCGAACTTGTCGCTCCACATCTTGCGCGTCTCGTCGCGAACGCGCTCGGCGCCGGCAAAGATGTAGCGCAGCGCGTAGAAGTCATAGCTGTGCGCCATGCGGGCATAGCCGGCCAGGAAGGTGTCGGTACCGAACAGGATCGTCGCATTGGCGTCGTACGACAGCGCCGGCACGATCCGGTAGTGGAGCGGGTTCGGGTAGAGCAGTGTCCGGATGCCGTTGAGGATCGGCAGCAAGGTTCCGCCGGTCAGGCCGAAGCTGTGGAACACCGGCAGCGCGTTGAGCACCAGGTCCGACGAATTGAAGTCGATCCGCGCCGAGAGCTGCGCGCAATTGGCGAGCAGGTTGCGGTGCGTGAGCACCACGCCCTTGGGCAGGCCCTCCGATCCGCTGGTGAACAGGATCACTGCCGCGTCGTTGGGCGAGACGCGCCGGCGACGATGCAGCCGGCCCGCGAAGCGCGTCGCGAGCAGTGCGCGAAGCTTGGCGCCGGTCCAGATCTCCTTGGAGATATCCTCGAGGTACAGGACCTTGCGGCCGTCCGCTTCGAGCCCCTCGATCACTGGCTCCAGCTTGGCCTGTTTGACAAAGGCGCGCGCGGTCACGATCGTGCGGACCTCCGCCGCGAGGCACGCCGCCTTGAGATTGGCGAGTCCGGCGGTGTAGTTGAGCATCGCCGGCACGCGCCCGATCGCCTGCAGCGCGAAGAAGCTCGCCACCGTGCCGGTGATGTTGGGCAGCAGCAGCCCCACTGCCTCGCTCTGCGCGGAACGGCTTTCGAACGCGCGGCCCAGGGCGAGGCTGCCGGTGATCAGCTTCTTGTAGCCCAGCGGCTCGCGCCGGATGTCCTCGACCACCAGCGCCTTGCCGCCATGGATGTCCTTGGCGTCGAGCAATGCCTGGAACAGCGTGCGATCGATGTCCGAGGTGGCGAAGATCATCGTGCTCATCTCGTCATAGAGACGGCGGCCGGCGATCGCGCGGCGGGCCCGCGCGGTCATCGTGCCCTCGATGACGAAGCGGCGCGGCGGCAGGATCGTCAGGCTGATCTGCGGGAAGGTCCTGAGGCGGACCTTGCCGCGCAGATGCGAGAAGGGCGTGAACTGCGCGCCGTCGATGCGCACCGGAATGATCGGCGCATCGGCCTTGTCGGCGACCATTCCGGGCCCGTCGAAGATCTTCATCAGCGCGCCGGTGACGGTGATCCGCCCCTCGGGGAAGATCACCAGCGTGTTGCCCTCCTTCACCGCGCGGACCATCGCCTTGGTCGACATCGGATTGGTGGGATCGACCGGAAAGGCGCGGAACAGCTTGAGCGCCGGCTGAATCCACCAGCGCTTGGTGACCGCGGTGTGGACCGCGAACACCGGCTTGCCCGGCAGGAACACCGCGAGCAGCAGCCCGTCGAGCCAGGAGACATGGTTGACCACCACCACCGCGCGCTCGCCGGGCTTGGGCATGTTCTCGGCGCCGTGCAGCTCGATCCGGTAGAGTGCTTTCAGGATCGCGCGGATGCTGCGCTTGATCACCGTCTCGGGCAGCAGATAGCAGCTGACCAGAGCAACGAGCAGCGTGGCGAAGCCCATCACCGCGATGACGCCGGGGATCGACACGCCATAGGCCGCCAGGGTCGCGACCACCCCCATGACGATCACCGCAATGATCGCGTTGACGATGTTGTTGGCGGCGATGATCCGCGAGCGTTCGGCGACGGGGCTGTTGGTCTGGAGCAGCGCGTAGAGCGGGACGATGAACATGCCGCCGGCGAATGCCATCACCGCGAGGTCGAACAGGATACGCCAGCTGCCCGGCGCCTGGACGAACGCTGCGATGTCGGCGCCGCGCGCGGTGATTACGAAGCTGCGCGTCGCCAGCCACAGGTCGATCATGCTGACCGCCATCAGCAGCGCCGCGATCGGTACGTAACGCGCCGAGACGCGGCCCTTGAGCAGCTTGTTGACGGCGACCGACCCGACCGCGATCGACACCGAGAAGACGAGCAGGAGCAAGGTCACCACGGGCTTGCCGGCGCCGAGCGTGTTGGTGACGAGCGGTGCGAAGTCGTTGAGCATAACCGCGCCGACAGCGAAGAACCAGCTGATCCCGAGGATGCACAGCCACACGTCGCGGCCATCATGCGCGGTCTTGAGCACCTGCCAGGTCGAACGCAGCGGATTGGGATCGATGCGCACGGCGTCGCTGGCCGGCGGAGCGGGTGGAATCGCGAGGCTGGCGAGCAGGCCGAGCACCGCCAGGCTGGTGGCGATCAGGCCGGTCTCCCACGGCGGCACGAAATTGGGCAGCAATTGCCCGCCGAGGATCGCGAGAAAGGTTCCCGCCTCGATCAAGCCGGTGCCGCCCATGATCTCGTTGGGGGCGAGGTGCTGCGGCATGATCGAATATTTGACCGGACCGAAGATCGTCGAATGGCAGCCCATGAAAAACAGCGCGGTCATCAGCAGCGGGACCGACTGCAGCCAGAGGCCGGCGAGGCCGATCCCCATGAAGACGACCTCGGCGGCCTTCACCAGCCGCATCAGCTTCGCTTTGTCCCATGCATCGGCAACTTGGCCCGCGAGCGCCGAGAACAGGAAATAGGGCAGGAAGAACAGCGCCGTCGCAATCGCCGCGAGCATCGCCGAATGGTTCGGGTCGGCGGCGTAGAGCGTGAAATTGACGAGGAACAGCATCGCGTATTTCAGCGCGTTGTCGTTGAAAGCGCCCAGGCACTGGACGACGAACAACGGACCGAAGCGCCGCTTGGCGAGCAGCGAGAAATCGGGTGCGGACATGGCTCTTCTTCCCCCTGGACTTGTTATGCGGCGCTACCGGCTTGCTGGCGAGCCTTGAGTTCGCACAGGAAGCCATGGAGCACTTCGGTTGACAGACCGTGCAGCATCAATCGGAATCCCGCCCGCAGCGTCGAGAACGGCACCAGCGGATGGCGGTTGTTGATCATCGCGAGATGCTTTTCCTCGCCGGTGAGCCGCGCGGCATAGAGGCCGATCGTCTCGTCGAGCTGCAGCGAATTGGACGCGCGCCAGAAGTCGCGGTCGCTGAGCAGCAGGGCATAGGCTGGCGTATAGATCTCAATCGCGGTCTGCAGATCGATCACGTTGAGTCGGCCGGCGGGCATCGGATCGATCGGGAGATCGGCCGTGATCGCGCTGAAGTCGAGCGTATCGACCCGTTCCAGCGAGGTGCCGCGCCGCTCCAGCTCGGCATTCAGCTGGATCAGGAAATTGAAGATGTTCAGGTCGTGCTTGAGGAACAGATTGTCCTCCACGTCGCGGATCTCGCGCGGCTGCATCGGCTCAAGCTCCGGGCGGAAACCCGGCGTCGCATTGTCGGCGATGAAGCGCAGCACCTGCCCGCCGAGATGGAAGTGCCGCAGGATCAGCCGGTTGGCGTCGGGCGTCAGGAAATGGCGCATCCCGAAGGCGATCGAGCGATGCAGCAGCCGCGGCGCATGCGGCCAGCGCGGACTGACGATGTGGACGAGCTGCGCCACCACGATCATCGCCCGCGCGAGGGGCCGCACCACCGGCAGCAGGAACTGGCGGCTGCGCGAAGCCTGGTCGCGGATCAGCGCGGCCTTGGCCTCCGGAGCGAAGGGCAGCGAGCGATCGAGCATCAGCGCCAGGCCCGGATCGGGATCGGTGCGATCATAGCCCGCGAGGTCGAGGGAGAGCTTAGACATGGTCGAGCTCCTCGAGCTGGAGGCGATAGAGCCGCGCGACGATCCGCGCGTGGCGGACAATGTCGTCGGCGGTCTCGGCATCGCGCACGGCAAGCGCCAGCGCCTTGTCGAACATGTCCAGATGATCCCCGTCGTTGGCGCCGTGATAGGCGAGGAAGCTTACCGCCTCCTTGCCGAGCCCAAGCTGCGCCTGGATCGCCTGCGACCAAGGGAGCGCGAGCCGCTCGCCAAGCCCTTCGATGATGAACATCGCACCGAGCATGCCCAGCGGATCGGGCTTCGACGCCGTCTGGTACATGAAGGCGGAGAGTGCCTCCGACCCGATATTCTTGCGCGCCGAGCGGATATCCTCGATCGCGCCACCGGCAGCGACGTAATTCTCTTCGAGCAGGCGATAGTCGCGATGCTCGGCAACCGCGTGGCGGACGAACAGCGAGCGAAGCTCCTCATGCTCGCGGCCGAGATTGGAGGCCGCGCGGCTGATCCAGCGGCTGCCCTCGACCACCTGCTGACGCAGGTTGCGGAGCAGCGCCTGATAGTCCTCGCGGCGCAGCTTGCCCGTGGTCAGGCGCGCGATCACCGGCACCTGCACCAGCGCGCTCTCGAAATCGATCCAGACCATGGAGAGTCCGCGATGCGTGCGCTCGACCAGGGTGCGGTTATCCTCTGCGAGTTCCAGGGCGGTCATTTCTCGTCTCCCACAACGGTGAGGCCGGCATAGGCCATGATGCACTGGCCGCTTTCCGGCACGGCGCACAGGATGCGCTGGCCCGGCCGGAGCCGGCCCGAGCGCATCAGATCATCGATCATCAGGAAGATCGCGGCAGCGCCGACATTTCCCTTGTCGTAGATGTTGGTGAACCAGCGTTCCTCGGGGATCATGCAGCCCGCGCGGGTGGCGAGCTTCACCATTTCCTCGCGCAGGCTGTGCGCCGAGAAGTGGCAGAGGAACCAGTCGACGGCGTCAGGATCGATCCGGCCTTCGTCGACCAGGCGCATGAACTCGCCCATCCACACCGGCAGCATCCGGTACAGCGCATCGATATCCTGGCGCAGCTGGAAGGCGCCGGCGCGCGCGGCTTGGGGCGCGCCCTCGGTGAGGCTCCACGGCGTCAGGCTGCCATCGGCCTCGCGCACCGCCCCGCCGGTCATGCACGGCGCGAAGCGATCGGCGAAGGAACGCAGCGAGATCCAGTCGATCCGGAGCGACAGGCCGTGTTCGGCCGGCCTGTCCTCGATCAGCAGCGCGGCCGCGCCGTCGCTCAGCGTCCAGCGCAGGAACTCGGCGTCGCCGGGTAATGTGCCGTCGGCGCGCATCGTATCCGTGCCGACATAATGGCCGGGGCGGAAATAGCGGCTCGAGAATTCGGCGCCCGCCACGATCGCAGCGCGGTGCTCGCCGGCGGCGACCTGCAGCGCGGCGGCCTTGAACGCCATCATCGAGCTGGCGCACACGCTCTGCAGGCTGGCGACCTCGATCGGCGGGAGCCCGCTCTCGGCATGGACGCCGCTGGCGAGACCCGGAACGAGCAGGTCGTTCTGCGTGGTGGCGGTGGCGAGGAAGCCGACGCGCCGCGGGTCGGTCTCGGCGAGCACGCCGCGCACCGCCTGCCCTGCCAGCTTGGCGACGGTCCAGTCGCTGCCGCCATCGGGGCGGATCGCATAATGGCGGCCGCGGATGCGGTTCTGGCGCAGCGTCAGCCGGCCGAGCCGCTCGGCTTCGGGAGAGAGACGGCCGATATAGTCGACCATTGCATCATTGCTCACCGGCGCGCCGGGAAGGCACTGCGCGGCGGCAGTCACATAAACGGGCTGCATCACGACAACTCCATTCGGATGTCCGGCGAATCACCGGACAACCCTTAGATTCCACGAAATTGAGCACTGTTCAATTAAATAATTAGACAGTGTTCAATTTACCTTCTACCAGCCTCGCATGGGACGTCGATCGGATCACACACGCGAGGAATTGCAGGAGCTCATCCTGGCGGAGGGCCAGCAGCTGCTCGCGGAGGTCGGCTATGCCCGCTTCTCGGCGCGCGAGGTGGCGAAACGGATCGGCTATTCGATCGGCACGATCTACAACGTGTTCGGTAGCCACGATGCGCTGCTGACCGAGCTCAACAGCAGGACCTTCGTGCTATGGGCGCAAACGCTGCGCGACAGGCTCGCCCAGGCCGGCGAGGATCGCATCGCCGCGCTCGTCCAGGGCTATTTCGACTTTGCCGAGGGCAATTCCAATCTGTGGATGGCGATCTACGATCACCGCCTGCCGCCGGATACCGAGCTTCCCGAACAATATCGGCTGCTGCGAGCCGGGCTTACCAGCATCGTCGAAGCCGAGATTGCACAAGCGCTGCCGGATATGAACCGCGCCGCGATCGCGGCGCTGACCCGTTCGCTGGTCGCGACGGTCCATGGGCATTGTGCGTTCGCATTGACCGGCACCTTCCTCCTGCTGGGAGAGGAGGATCCGCGCGGTGCAGCGCTTGCCCGAGTCCGGGAAGTCCTGGCGGCGAATCGCTGACCGTCAGCGTCCGCCGCTGTCGGGATCTGGCGTGGCGAACGGATCCGTCGCATTCGGCTGGGTCGGCATTGGTTGGCGCGGCAGCGGCTTGTCGGCATTGGCGGCATCGAGCAGGAACGCCGCGAGGATGATCGCGCCCTGCCGCATGTCCGCGGCCTTCAGGTGATCGAACGTATCGAGCTGGGTGTGGTGGACTCGGGTCTCGTAATCGAGCGGGTCCTGGATGAACTGGAAGGCCGGGATGCCCACCGTCTGCATGAACTGGTGATCGGTACCTTCGGTCCGCTGGATCACCACCGACGACGCACCCATCGCTTCGAACGGCGCCAGCCATTCGCGGAAGATCGGAACCACCGCGGGATTGTTCTCGGCATAGACGCCGCGGATCTTTCCCGAGCCATTGTCGATGTTGAAATAGGCCGAAAGGTCCTTGTGGCCGGGCAGCGGCGTGATCGGGAAGCGCGTCGCCCAGCTATAGTAGAATTCGTCGTCGGTGAGCGGGTGATCAGCCGCCGGGCGCTTGGCGAGATGCTGTTCGATATAGGCGATGCTGCCATAGAGGCTCTGCTCCTCCCCCGCCCATAGCGCGAAGCGGATCGTGCGCTTCGGCTTGACGCCCATCGCCTGAAGGATCCGCGCGGCCTCCATCACCATCGCCGATCCCGCGCCATTGTCCGCGGCGCCGTCGCCCGCGACCCAGGAATCGAGATGCGCGCCGGCCATGACATAGCCGGCCTTGGGATCGCTGCCCTTGATGTCCGCGATGATGTTGTAGGCCTGGGCATCGCTGTCGTCGAAATGGACGTTGCTCTCAAGCTCCAGCGTCGGTGCGGGACCGACCAGAGCGAGCCGTGCCAGGCGACGATAATCCTCCGCCGCCAGCTCGATGCCCGGGATCGCCGGGGTCTCGCCGACATGGTGGAGATAGCCCTCGCCATGGATCAGCTTGCCGTCGCCCCGCGAGCGCGTGGCATAGGCAACCGCGCCTTCGCGGGCGAGAAAGTCGGTCAGCTCCTTCTCGAAACGGGCGCGCTGCATCGTCTGGGCGAACTTGGCGGGATCCCAGTTCGGCTGCTCATAGACATTGAGCTTCGCGAGATCGGCGTCGCTCAGCCGCTGGAACGGCGCTTCGTCGGGCTCCGATCCGGTGCCGGGCATCGAGACGAGCACGATCTTGCCCTCGAGCTTGCCGTGCCAGCGCGCGAAATCCTCGACCTTGCGCAGCGGGGCGACGACGATCGGCGCGGTGAGCACTCCCTTGGTCGCTGGCGTCCAGGCGATCGGAATGCCCACAAGCTGGACCGGGCGCGGCGTCACCATCCGCACGCTCGATTTCTCGATCCACCAGCCGCGGCCGAAATCGAAGCCTTCCTTATGGACGTCGCTCAGCCCCCAGGCGCGGAAGCGCTCCTGTGTCCATTGCTCGGCCTGGCGCATGCCGGGCGAGTTGGTGAGCCGCGGGCCGATCACGTCCGCCAGATGCTCGGCGGTCTGCATCACTTCCGAATGATTGGTGCCCTGATCGACGATGCGACCGACCGCGCCCTGGTCGATCGATTGCGCCGCGAGCGGGCTGGCGGACAGCAGCAGGGCGGCGACGAAGGACAGGATGCGCATGGATCGGGGAGCCTCGACGGAATGGTCGGGCGCGACGCTATGCTTGGGCCTGCAAGCTGGCAAGGCGCGGCGATGCTATTTCCAGCCGCCGCCCAGTGACTTGTAGAGCGCAATTGCCGCCTGGCCCTTGGCGGCGCTGGCCTGATCGGCGCGGCGCTGGGCCGCGAGCAGCGATTCCCGGGCGCGGAGCAGCGTCAGCCGGTCGTCCTCGCCGCTGGCCGCGCGGCGCTCGGCCAGCGCGAAGGCCGCGCGCTCGCGCTCCAGCGAAGCCGCGGCATCGGCTTCGGAAGCACGTGCATTGAGGAAGCGGTTGATCGCGGACTCGCTATCGGAAAGCGCGCCGGTCACCGCCTTTTCGTAGCGCGCAGCGGCGCCCTGCGCGCGGGCGTCGGCGGCGCGGATCTGGGCGCGGATCGTGCCGCCCGAGAAGATCGGCCAGGAGAAGCTCGGCCCGATCTGCAGTCGGGTGCTGTCGCCCGAGAACAGGTCGCCCGGCGTGCGCGCCTGCTGGCCGATCCCGCCGATCAGGCTGAAGCGCGGGAAGAGGTCGGCGGTCGCCACCCCCACATCTGCGGTGGCAGCGGCGAGCTCGCGCTCGGCCTGGCGGATGTCGGGACGGCGCTCGAGCAGCTCGGAGCGGACGCCGACCAGGATCGCATCGGGGCTGACCGGGAGCGGCGCAGTCACGGCGAGGCCCGGAACGACATCCTCCGGCGCCGTGCCGAGCAGCGCGGCGATGCGATATGCGGCAGCCGCCGCCTGGGCGCGAGCGTTGGGCACGGCGGAGGCGCTCGCCCTGGCCGCCGCATCGGCACGTTCGGCATCGAGCGTCGATGCCTCGCCGGCATCGCTGCGAAGATGGGTGAGCCGCGCGAGATCGGCATCGGCCGCGGCTGTCGCCTCTGCAGTGGCGGCATCGGCCTGGGCGGCGCGGAGATCGAAATAGCTGCGCGCGAGCTCCGCGATCAGCGCCAGCATCACGTCACGCTGGCCATATTCGGCAGCCTCGACCCGCGCGTTCGCCGCCTGAGTCTGGCGGACGCGGCGGCCCCAGAGATCGATCTCCCAGCTCGCATCAAAGCCGAGATCGAACAGACGGAACTCGCGATCGACGCCGGGGATCTGGCCGATCGGGAGCTGGCCGTTCTCGCTGATCCGGTTCTCGGTCGCCGATCCGCTCGCCGATACGGCGGGCAGCCGCCCGCCGACCACGGCATCGCGATTGGCCCGCGCTTCGGCGAGACGCGCCTGGGCTTCCTTGAGATCGGGCGCGCTGGCGACGGCGCGCTGGACGAGCGCGGAGAGCCGGGCATCGCCGAAACTGTCCCACCAGACGAGATCGATCTGGCCGGGGGTGCCGGGCTCGAGCCAGCCCCCGGTCGACGCGGCGGGCGTCTCGGGCCGCTTGTAATCGGGGCCGACGGTACAGCCGGCGACCGCGGCGCCGAGCAGCAATGGGGCAAGCAGGCGGGACATCATTCTACTCCATGCGCGCGCGGAACAGCCATGCGGACGCGGAGAGCGTCGCGATGGCAATCAGCCCAAGCGGCCAAAGCTGGTGGAAGACGGCGGCGGCCGGCATCGCCTTCAGGAACAGGCCCTGGACGATGACGAGGAAATAGCGCGCCGGATCGAGATAGGTGACGAGCTGGAGCCAGCCAGGCATGTTGTCGATCGGGCTGGCATAGCCCGAGAGCAGGATCAGCGGGGTCGTCACCAGGAACACGCCCAGGAACGCCTGCTGCTGGGTCTGCGACAGTGCCGAGACGAACATGCCGAGCCCGATCAGCGCGAGCATATACATGGCGAGCGAGAGGAAGAAGAGGATCAGCGACCCGGTGAACGGCACGCCGAACACGAGCGGCGCGATGATCAAATATAGGCTGCCGTTGATCATCCCGATGATGAAGGGCGGCACCATCTTGCCGATCAGTATCTCGTGGATGCGCAAGGGCGAGACCATCAACTGGTCGAACGTCCCCAGCTCGCGCTCGCGGGCGACTGATTGTGAAGTGATCGCCAGCCCCGCGACCGAGGTGATGATCGCGACCAGCGAAGGCAGTGTGAACCAGATATAGTCGAGCGAGGGGTTGTACCAGTTGGTGACCACGCTCCCCTGCCCCGCGTTTCCCTGTCTGGTGCTGACGCGCGGCACGAGATCGGCGCCCACGCCGCCGACGATCTGGGTCAGGTACCCCGCAACGATCTGCGCCGCGTTCGAGCGGCGGCCGTCCAGGATCAGGCCGATCGTCGCGGGACGCTTCGCCGCGACGTCGCGGTCGAAATCCTCGTCGATCACCATCGCGGCGATCACGCGCTGGTTGTCGATCGCGTCCTTGAGTTCGTTCGGGCTCCTGAGCGGCACGATCTCGCGGAAATTGGGGCTGCCTGCAATGCGGCTGATCACCTCGGCCGAATGCGCGCCACTACTGCGATCGAGCACGCCGATATCGACATTCTTCACGTCGAGCGTGGTCGCGAAGGTGAAGATGAAGAGCTGCATCAGGGGCGGTACGAACAGCACCACGCGCGACTTCGGGTCGCGCAGCACCGCCCACATCTCCTTGACGATCATAGCCCAGAGCCGGCGCAGGCCGGCCCGCTCGAAAAGCCTGCGCATCTAGTCGAGGCTCCTTCGCGTGACGCGGAACGACAGGAAGAAGAACACCGCGCCGAACAGCAGCATGATGCCGAGATTGGGCAGGATCAACGCCCATTGGTCGCCCGCGAGGAACACCGATTCCAGGCAGGGGATCAGGTAGCGCGCGGGCACGAGATAGGTGAGCGCCTGGATCGGCCAGGGCATCGATCCGATCTCGTAGATGAAGCCCGAGAGCAGGAAGGTCGGCAGGAACGCGGAGAGCAAAGCCACCTGGCTCGCGACGAACTGGTTCTTGGTCGCCGAGGAGATGAACAGGCCGAGCCCGAGGGCGGGCATCAGGAAGGCCGATCCGATCAGGAACAAGGCGAACACCGACCCGCGGAACGGCACGCCGAATATGAACACGCCGATCAAGGTGCAGAGCGTCATCGATGCGAGCGCGAGCAGGTAATAGGGGATGACCTTGCTCGCGATGAATTCGGCCATGCTGATCGGCGTGGCCATCATCGCCTCCATCGTTCCCCGCTCCCATTCGCGCGCGATGACGAGCGCGGTGAGCAGGGTCCCGATCATCGTCATGACATTGGCGATCGATCCGGGGACGAGGAAATAGCGGCTCTTGAGCTCGGGATTGTACCAGAAGCGCGCCGAGATGCTGACCGGTGCGCCGGCGCCGCCGGGGTTGCGCTCCAGCCCTTCCGCGGCGGCCCATTGCGCCCGGACGCCCTCGCCATAGGAGGCAGCGAAATTGGCGGTGTTGGGCTGCGATCCGTCGGTGATGATCTGGATCGGCGGCACCCTGCCCTGGCTGAAGCGCCGGCCGAAATCGGGCGGAATGACGATGATCGCACGCACCTCGCCATCGACCATCTTCTCGCGCACCGGCTGGATCGAACGCGCCATCGTCACCTCGAAATATTTCGACGTCTGATAGGCCTGGGCGAGGCGGAGTGCCGGCGCGCTGCTGTCCTGCAGCACCACGGCGACCCTTGTCCGCGAGCTGTCGAGCGACACCGCGTATCCGAAGAGAAACAGCAGGATCATCGGCAGCACGAAGGCGATGAGGAAGGTCGACGGATCGCGCAGGATCTGGGCGCTCTCCTTGGTGACCAAAGCGGCGACGCGGCGCGGCGAGAAGCGGATGCCGGTCATGCCGCTTCTCTCGCCTCGCGCTGATGGTCGAATTCCTCGATCAGCGCGATGAAGGCGTCCTCCATCGTCGGATCGTCAGTCTTGGAAAGCTCGCCCGCCTTAGCCTTGAGCTCGTCGGGCGTGCCGGTGGCGATCTGCTCGGCGCGGTAGATCAGTGTGACCTGATCGCAATACTCGGCTTCGTCCATGAAGTGCGTGGTGACGAGCACGGTCACGCCCTTCTCGACCAGCCCGTTGATATGGATCCAGAATTCGCGGCGCGTGACCGGATCGACGCCCGAGGTCGGCTCATCGAGGAACAGCACCGGTGGCTCGTGCATCACCGCGCAGGCAAGTGCGAGGCGCTGCTTGAAGCCGAGCGGCAGGCTGCCGGCATTGGCATCGAACCGGCTTTCCAGCTCGAAGATCGATCCCATCGCTTCGATCGCGCGCTTCGCGGCGGCGCGGTCCAGGTCATAGGCGCCGGCGAAGAAATCGAGATTCTGGCGGACGCTGAGATCGCCGTAGAGCGAGAATTTCTGCGCCATATAGCCAAGCGAGGCGCGGGCATCGGCGCGCGCATGGCGCAGGTCGTTGCCCGCCACCGCACCGGTGCCGCTGGTCGGGGTGAGCAGGCCGCAGAGCATCTTGAAGGTGGTCGACTTGCCCGCGCCGTTCGGCCCGAGCAGCCCGAAGATCTGGCCGCGCGGAATCGCGAAGTTCATGTCCTTCGCGGCGACGAAATCGCCGAAATGCTTGGTCAGGCCCTTGGCCTCGATCGCACAGCCATCGCCCTTGTCGATCGTGCGGTAGCGCTCGGCGAGCTTGCTCGTGCCGCTGGGACCGCCACCCAGCCGTTCGATGAAACCGTCCTCGAAGCGCGCCGAGGCGGGCTCGACCTTGCCGCCTTCTGCTTCCAGCATTTCCGGGGTAGGCGCCGCCGCCCCGTCCTTCATCAGCAGCCGGACCGAGCGGCCCTGGATCGTGCCGTCGATCACATCGTCGCGATCGAGTGCGTGCGTCAGGAACTGGCGGCGGCGTTCCTTGAAACCGGTCACGCGGAACACGCGATCCGCCACGCCGCCAGTGAGATCGGCAGGCGCCCCGTCAAACAGCAATTTGCCTTCGTTGAGCAGATAGACCGTGTCGCACTTCTCGGCCTCGTCGAGATAGGCGGTAGACCACAGCACGCCGATGCCCTGGTCGGTCAGGTCGCCGACCATAGCCCACAACTCGCGGCGCGAGATCGGGTCGACGCCGACGCCGGGCTCGTCGAGCAGCAGCACCTTGGGCGTGCGGACCAGCGCACAGGCGAGACCCAATTTCTGCTTCATGCCGCCTGAAAGTTTGCCCGCCAGCCGATCCTGGAAGCGCGCGAGATCGGTGAAGTCGAGCAGCCGCGCGAAGCTCCCGGCATGCTCGGCCTTGGGCAGGCCGCGCACCTCGGCATAGAGGTTGAGATTCTCGATGACGGTCAGGTCTTCGTAGAGGCCGAAGCGCTGGGGCATATAGCCGAGATCGTCGAGATGCGCGCCCGGTGCGCTGCCGAGCACCTCCACCTTGCCCTCGCTTGGCGCCATCAGCCCGGCGAGAATGCGGATCAGCGTGGTCTTGCCTGCGCCGTCCGGGCCCACCAGCCCGGTCACCTGGCCGCTGGGGATCTGCATCGAGATGCCGTCAAGCGCTATCGCCTCGCCGAAACGCTTGGTGAGGTTCTGGGTGCAGGCGACGGAGTCGGTCATCCTCTCCCCTCCCTGCAAGGGAGGGGTCGGGGGTGGGTGGGAGCGAAGCGAGCTTCCTCCAGCCGAAGCAAGGGCCGATGCTGACGCGTCGGCACCCACCCCCAGCCCCTCCCTGCAAACAGGGAGGGGCGCACGAGAACCACCGTTCTCACCTCACTTCTCGTGGCGCGGGCGGGCGCCGGTGACCTTGACCGTTACCGGCTGGCCCTGGCGGAGCGCATCGTCGGGATCGTCGACGATGAGGCGCACCTGATAGACGAGATCGGTGCGCAGATTCTCGGTCTCGACCGACTTGGGCGTGAACTCCGCCTTGGGCGCGATATAGCCGATCGTCCCGTGATAGCTCTTCGGATTGCCGTCGGCGCTCACCGCGACCTTCATCCCCGGGCTGATCCGGCTGAGATCGGTCTCGGCGACATAGGCGCGGACGCGCATCGGCCGGTCGATCGAGATGGTCAGCACGGTCTGGCCCGGCTGGACGATCGCGCCGGGCTCGAGCGCGCGGGTGACGATAGTGCCGTCGCTCGCCGCGACCAGCCGCGTGTCGCCCAGATCGGTGCCGGCGCTGTCGCGCGTGGCCTGAGCGGCGCGGACGTCCGCCTGGGCGGCGGCGATATCCTCGGCCCGGCTGCCGGCGTTGAGCAGCGACAGGCCCTGCTGCGCCTCGAGCAATTGCGCGCGCGCGCGGTCGCGATCGGAGACGGTCTGCTCCCAGATGTCACGACTGATCGCGCCGGGGCCGACCAGCGGCTGGCGGCGGGCATAGTCGCGCTGGGCATTCTCATAGACTGCCTGGGCCGCCGCGACGCGGGCGCGAGCCTGGCCGATATCCTGCGAGCGGTTGCCGTTCCGCAGCTTCTCGAGTTGCGCCTGGGCCTGGCCGAGCCGCGCGTCGGCTTCCGCCATGCGGCTCTGGATCGTCGCGGTGTCGAGCACCGCGAGCGGCTGGCCGCGCTTGACCTTCGCACCCTCGTCCACCGCGATGTCGCCGATCCGGCCGCCGACGCGGAAGCTCATATCGACCTCGCGGATGTCGACATTGCCGTAGAGCGCGAGTTCGCCGGCGTCCGCCCGGGGGAAAAGCCCGAAGCCCCGGGTCGCGAACGCGGCGATCGCCAGCCCGACGACCACGACGGCGATAATGATTAGGCGGCGATTCATCGCGGCGTCTCCGAAAGGATGCAGAGGGCATTGGCGCGCATGCGCGTGAGCAGCAGGGCGGCGTCGGCTTCGTTGATATGGTCGGTGCCGAGCGCGCGGCAGACCGCGGCATGGCCCGCGCGCAGCACCATCGCCTGGCCGAAGATCAGGATGCCGGTGGCGACGACTTCACGCGGGTTCAGATCGGGCCGTGCGCGCGAGATCAGCTCGATGAACGCGTCGAGCACCATCTGCATCGCACCGTCGAACAAGCGGGTGAACGCCTCGGTGGGGAATTGCTGCTCGCGGATGATGAAACGCGACCAGGCCTCGGTCTCAGGACGCAACATCATCTGGGCCATGCTGAGGAGCAGCCCCAGCATGGCTTCGATCGCGCCCTCGCGGGAGGATTTGCCCACCTCCAGCGCGGTCGCCACCGCCGGTGCCTGGATCGCGCGGATCTGCGCGGCGATATGATCCGCGGCGGCGAGGTACAGCCCCTCCTTGCCGCCGAAATGATAGGTGATCGACGACATCGCGCTGCCGGAGGCGCGCGCGATCTCACGGGTGCTCGCGCCCTCGAACCCCTGCCGGCCGAACTGATCAATCGCGACGTCGAGAAGGGTGCGGGATACCATTGCGACTCATTTGTTCGTTCGAACGAACAGTCCCTATCGCAACCTGCGCAACCATGCAACGCACCGGCGCGGGAATTCGCCGCGTAAGAAAAGCGGGCGAGCGGGGGGCAATCCGCTCGCCCGCACGTCGGGGGCCGAGGCTGACCCGCCGGCGTTATTCGTAGCGCAGCGCGTGGACCGGATTGGTCCGGGCGACGCGGAAGGCGTGCGCCCCGATCGTCCCGACCGCGATCAGCAGCGCGACCAGCGCGGCGCCGATGAACGGCGTCGGCCCGAGCGTGATGCGGAGATCGAACTGGTTGAGCCAGTCGCGCATCACCCACCACGCCACCGGCCAGGCGACCAGATTGGCGATCAGCACCGGCCGGCTGAACTGCCACACCAGCAGCCGGACGATGTCGAAGGTCCGCGCGCCCAGCACCTTGCGGATGCCGATCTCCTTGGTCCGGCGCTCGGCGGTGAAGGCGGCGAGACCAAACAGGCCGAGGCACCCGATCACCACCGCCAGGATCGCGAACATCCCGAAGAGCTGCGCGCGCTTCTCGTCCTGGGTGTAGAGATCATGGACGACCTCGGTCACGAAGCGCGAGAAATAGGGGATGTCCGGCACGAGCCGCTTCCAGATCGCCTGGACCTGGGCGTCGAGCGCCTTGAGATCGCCGTTCGAGCGGATGAGCAGCTGGTTGTAGTTGGTGGTCTGGTAGAAATAGACGATCGGCTGGAGCGGCTGGCGCACGCTGCGGTAGCGCACGTCGCTCACCACCCCGATCACGGTCGCGGGCACCCAGCCGCCTGCTTCGGGCACGGTGAAGCCGACCTGGATATGCTTCCCGACCGCATCCTGCGGTGTCCGGTAGCCAAGGCGTTTCGCCCCGGATTCGGACAGGATGATGTTGGTACCGCGGGCGACCAGCTGCTTCTCCGCCTCGATGCTCACCGGCAACGGCGTGGTCGAATCGTCCATCCCGACCGACTCGCTGAAGTTTCGGCCGGCGAGCAGCTTCATGCCGAGCGCGTCGATCACACCCGGATCCATGCCGTAGATGCCGATCTGCACCGAGTTGGTCTGGCCCTGCTGGCGGGCATCGGTCATCGAGTTATTACCTGGATTCACCGCGATCGTGGTGCGTCCCGCCGCGGTCACGCCTGGAATGCGGCGCACTTCCTCCTCGAAGGTCTTCGCGACCGGCTCCACCGCGGGCGAGCTGAGACCATAGACCTGAAGCAGGCCGTCGCGCTTGTAGCCAGCGTCCATCGTCCGGGCGTAGATCGTCTGCGAATAGACCACGGCGGTGCAGATGATCAGCCCGATCGACACCGCGAACTGGACGATCACGAGCAGGTTGCGGAAGCGGCCGCTGCCCTCGGCCTCGGCCGCCGACTTGTTGGCCTTGAGCACCCGCGCCGGCTGGAAGCGCGAGAGATAGATCGCCGGATAGGCGCCGCCCGCCACGCCGACGAGCAGCGCGAGCAGGATGACCGGCAGCAATATTCCGTCGCCGCCCAGATAATGGATCTCCATCTGGGCATCGAGGAACGCGTTGAGCGGCCGGATCGCGAGTTCCGCGAACGCCAGCGCGATGACGGTGGCGATCACCGAGACGAGTATCGATTCTCCGATGAACTGGGTGATCAGCTGCCGCCGCGTCGCGCCGAGCACCTTGCGGAGCGCAACCTCACGGGCGCGCTGCGAGGCACGGGCAGTGGCGAGATTGGTGAAGTTGATGCACGCCATGGCGAGGATCATCAGCGCGACCACCGCGAAGGTGAGGATCGTCTGCTTCTCGGCCCCGGGCATCATCGTCGCATCCTGCGCCTCGCCGAGATGGACGTCGCGGATGTTGGTCAGGCGATAATCCTGATCGTCGCCGGGATTGCTCTTCGGACCACCATCCGGGGGATTGTCGGGGATGTTGCGCTTCTCCCAGGCGGGGAACTGCGCCATCAGGGCCTTGGGATCGGTGCCGGGCTTGAGCCGTATATAGACAAAGCCGTTCTGGTTGTTCCACGAGCTGAGCGACGTGGGGAACTTGCTGAAATAGGCCTGCGCATCGAAGCGGGCGACGGCGGTGAAGCGCAGATGGGTGTTCTTGGGCAGGTCCTTGAACACGCCGGTGACCCGATAATCCTGCTTCAGGTCCCCCGAGCTGACGGTAAGCGTCTTGCCGATCGGATCGGCATTGCCGAAATATTTCTTCGCCTCGGTCTCGTTCAGCACGATCGAGCTGGTGTCCTCGAGCGCATGCGCCGGATCGCCCTTCACGAAGGGGATCTGGAGGATGTCGAAGATGTTGCCGTCGACGAACACGCCGCGCTCGGGGTTGGTCGGCTGGCCGTCCTTGGTGATGACCATGCCTTGCGACGTCAGATAGACGCGCTTCTCGACCTGCGGGAAATCCTTCTGCAGCGCCGTGCCCGAGACATAGCTCGTCATCTGGAGCTTCATGTCCTCGCCGCCGCGCTCGGTCGCCTTGTAGATGTCCTGGAACTGGTAGGCGTTCTCCGCCCCCTTCATCCAGCTGTCATAGCTGAACTCGTAGCGGACATAGGTCAGGATCAGCAGGCACGCGGCGATGCCGAGCGACAGCCCGAAGATGTTGATGAAGGCATAGACCTTGTTCTTGGCGAGGGCCCTAAGGCCGACGGTCACGTAATTGCGCCACATGGGTTTGGTCCTACTCGTAGCGGAGAGCGTGGATGGGATTGGTGCGGGCGACGCGGATCGACTGGCCGGCCACGGTGGCGACGGCGATGAGCATCGCGAGCAGCCCGGCGACCGCGAAGGGGACCGGCGTCAGCGCGATCCGCGTGTCGAAGCCGTTGAGCCAGTCGCGCATCACCCACCAGGCCACCGGCCAGGCGATGAGGTTGGCGACCAGCACCGGGCGGCTGAACTGCCACACCAGCAGCTTGACGATGTCGGGGGTGCGCGCGCCCAGCACCTTGCGGATGCCGATCTCCTTGGTCCGCCGTTCGGCGGTGAAGGCGGCGAGCCCGTAGAGGCCTAGGCAGCCGATCGCGACGGTCAGGATCGAAAAGGCCGCGAACAGCGCGCCGCGCGCGAGTTCCTGGCGATATTGGGCGCGGACGAGGTCGTCGGCGAACTCTGCATTATACGGCACGAGCGGGATGGTCTGGCGCCAGACCCGCTCGACCCGCTGGCGGATTTCCGAAGGGGTCGTGCCGGCAAAGCGCACCGCGACCTGCGCGAAGCCCACCTTCTGCATGACATAGACGGTGGGCTGGATCGGCTCGCGCAGCGAACGGAAGCGCGCGTCCGACACGACGCCGACGATGGTGCAGGGGATCAGGCCGATTTCCGGCACGGTGAGCGTTCCGCGCATCGACTTGCCGATCGCCTCCTGCGGCGAATGGAAGCCGAGCCGCCGCACCGCGGACTCGCTGATCACCACGTTGATCCCGCGCACCGCGAGCGCGCGCTCCGCGTCGAGATTCACCGGAAACGGCGTGGTGGCGTCATCCTTGCCCTGCGAGTCCGAGAAGAAGCGTCCGGCGAGCAGCCGCATCCCCATCGCCTCGAAAAAGCCCGTCTCGATGCCATAGGCGCCCAGCGAGACCGAGCTGGTCGCGCCCGGCAGGAAGAAGTCGGCCGCCGAATTGCCGTTGGGCGACACGGCGATCTGCGTGCGCGCCGCGGCCTGGACCCCGGGCACGCGGCGGATGCGCTCGACAAGCTGCTGCGATTGTTCCTGCGTGGCACCGCGGAAATCGAGGTTGGTGACCTGGAGCAGGCCCTCGCGCTGATATCCAGCATCGAGCGTCTGCGCGAAGCGGGTCTGTCCATAGATGACCGCGGTGCAGACGATCAGCCCGATCGAGATCGCGAACTGCGCCACGACCAGGAAGCTGCGCAGCCGGCCCGAGCCCGCGCCATCGGCGGACGATTTGTTCGCCTTGAGGATCTTCGCGGGCTGGAAACGCGAGAGATAGAAGGCCGGATACAGCCCGCCCGCCGCGCCGACCAGCAGCACCAGGATCAGCGCCGGGAGCCACACATTGTCCGACCCCCAATAGTGCATGGTGATCGCCGTCTCGAGAAAGCGGTTGAACGCCGGCAGCAGCAGCTCGACCAGCGCGAGGCCGGCGAGCATCGCGATCAGCGCGAGCAGGATCGATTCGGTGAGGAACTGGGTGATCAGCTGCGCGCGCGTCGCGCCGAGCACCTTGCGCAGCGCCACCTCGCGCGCCCGTTGCGACGCGCGGGCCGTGGCGAGATTGGTGAAGTTGATCGATGCCATGCCCAGGACGAGCAGCGCGATCACCGCAAATGTCGCCACGGTGCCATTGTCGTTGCCCGGCGTGAGGCCGAACATCTGCGCCTTGCCGAGATGGACGTCGCGGATATTGACCAGCGCGAAATCCATGTCGTCGCCGGGATTGGTCCGCTCGCCATTGGTCACTTCGTCGGGGATGTTGCGCTTTTCCCAGGCGGCGAGCTGCGCGTTGATCGCGGCGGCATCGGTACCCTTGCGCAGCTTGATGAAATTCCATCCCTGCTGGCTGCCGAACCGGGTCACCTGCTGCATCCGGTCGGCGAACTGGGTCTCCAGATCGAACCGGGCGACCATCTCGGCCGAGATGCTGCTGTTCTTCGGGATATCCTTGAATACGGCAGTGATCCGATAGTCGACGTCCCCGGTATTATCGACGATCGTCAGCGTCTTGCCGATCGGATCCGCATCGCCGAAACGGCGCTTCGCCTCGCTCTCGCTGAGCGCGACCGAATGCGAATCCGGCAGCGCGGTCCGGGCGCTGCCGCGCACGAAGGGCAGATCGAAGACCTCGAAAAGATTGCTGTCGACCATGCGCAACGTCTGCACCTGCGACGGGTCGCCATCCTGGATCACGATCGGTGCGAAGGACCGCATCCAGACGACCTTCTCGACCTGGGGGAAATCCTTCTTGAGCGCCCGCCCCGCCGCGATCGCGCTCAGCTGCAGGTCCTTCTGCTCGCCGCCGCGGCCGCTCGCGGTGAAATAGGTCTGGAGCTGGTAGACCTGGGGGGCATCCTTGAGCCAGCCGTCATAGCTCCGCTCGTAGCGGACATAGAGCAGGATCAGCAGGCAGGCCGCGAGACCGATCGTCAGCCCGAAGATGTTGATGAAGGCATAGGTCTTGTTCTTCGCGAGTGCCCTAAGGCCGACCATGAGATAGTTGCGCCACATCAGCCGGTTCCTACTCGTAGCGAAGCGCGTGAATGGGATTGGTGCGCGCGACGCGGACCGACTGGCCCGCCACCGTCGCCAGCGCGATGGCGAGCGCGAGCAGCCCCGCCAGGGCGAACGGCGTCGGGGTGAGCGCGATCCGCGCGTCGAAGGTGTTGAGCCAGTCGCGCATTGCCCACCACGCCGCCGGCCAAGCGACGAGATTGGCGAGCACCACCGGCTTGGAGAATTGCCAGGCGAGCAGCCGGACGATGTCGCGCACCTTGGCGCCCAGCACCTTACGGATGCCGATCTCCTTGGTCCGCCGCTCGGCGGTGAACGAGGCGAGGCTGTAAAGGCCGAGGCAGGAGATCAGCACCGCGAGCGCCGAGAAGCCGGCGAACAATGCGCCGCGTGCACGGTCGGCGGCGTAGAGTTCGCGGGTGAGGTCGTCGACGAAGCGCGCCTCGAATGGAATCTCCGGCTCGAACTTGCGCCAGACCTTGTTCAGCGCCGCCATCACCTCGCCCGGACGCGCGGCGGCGAAGCGGACCAGCACCAGGCTCGTGAACTCGGGATCATAGGAATAGACGGTTGGTTCGATCGTATCGCGGGCGCTGCCGAAGCGGGTATCCTTGACGACCCCCACGATCGTGGAGGGGATCAGCACGCCGCCGCCGGCCGAGAGCCGCATCTGCCGCCCGATCGCCGCCTGGGGGCTGCGAAAGCCGAGCTTGGCCACCGCGGCGCGATTGATCACGATGTTGAGGCCGCGCGCGGCAAGCGCCTGATCGTTGCCGTGCAGCATCCGGTCGGTAGCGAAGCGATCGCCGAGGTGGCGGCCCGCGACGAGGCCGACATCCACGGTCTGGAGATATTCGGCGTCGACGCCGTAGAAGCCCATCGTCAGCAGGTCGGTGGCGCCCGGCGCCTGGACCAGGCGAACCGGTCTCTCCGCCGAGGCGAGCGGCACTCCGGTGCGTGCGGTTCCGGTGACACCGGGGATCGCGAGCATCGCGGTGCGCGCAGCCTCATATTCGCTGCCCTGGGAATAGCGCCACGCATTGGCGATCTGGATCAGCCCATCGCGGCGATAGCCTGGATCGACCGTCTCGACATAGCGCGTCTGCGACAAGATCACCCAGGTGGACGCGATCAGGCCGATCGCGATGGCGAACTGAATCACCACCAGCCCAGTCCGGAACCGGCCGTTACCCGGCGTCTCGACCGACGACTTGTTCGCGCGCAGCACCTCGGCGGGATGGAAGCGGCTGAGATAGAAGGCCGGATAGAGCCCGCCGAGCAGGCCCGTCGCAAGGAACAACGTCGATACCGGCACGAGCATCCCGGCTGGCCCCAGATAGGCGATGCGGATGTCGGCGCCGAGAGCGGCGCTGATCCACGGCGTGGCAAGCTCGACCAGGGTAAGCGCGAGCAGCGTCGCCACCCCCGCCATCACGACGCTTTCGCCGAGAAACTGCACGATCAGCTGGCCGCGCGACGCGCCGAGCACCTTGCGCAGGGCGACTTCGCGGGCGCGCTGGGTCGCGCGCGCGGTGGACAGGTTGACGAAGTTCATCACCGCCATCGCCAGCGTGAGCAGGGCGACGACGGCGAAGGTGGCGAGCCCGCGCGGATCGCCGCCGGGGGTCAGCGCGGCTTCCTGGGTCGCGCCGAGATGGACCTGGGTCAGCGGCACCAGGCTCAGATCGATGGCATCCGACATGGACGCCGGCTTGCCGTTGATCACATCATCGGGGATCGATCGCTTCTCCCACGCCGGAAGCCGGGCATTAAAGGCTCCGGCATCGGCGCCGCGACGCAGCTTGACGTAATGCTGCTGGCCGAAATTGCCCCAGTTGCGCTGTTCCGCCGGCATCGCGTTGATGTCGCGGCGGAAGAGCAGGCTGAGGCGCAGGCTGGTATTGCGCGGCAGGTCGCGCAGCACGCCGGTGACGCGATAGTCGCGCTTGCCCGGCCCGGCACCGAGGCTCAGCCGCTTGCCCAGCGCATCGACCGTGCCGAAATGCCGGATCGCCTCACTCTCGGTAAGCACGATCGAATTGGTGTCGGGAAGCGCGGTAGCGGCCGTGCCCTGCACGAACGGGAGATCGAAGACTTGGAAGAAATTCGCGTCGACCGTGGCGGATTCGATGAATTGCGGCTGGCCATCGCGCTCGGTCACGGTCTTGCCGGAAGCGAGCGAAGTCACTGCCTCGATCTGGGGAAAGTCGCCCGGCAGTTTCTCGTACAGGATGAACGGGCTCGCCTGGGTATGGCGCGCGGGCTGCCCGGGCAGATTGAATTGCGACTGGACCTGATAGAGCCGAGCGCTGTCGGGCAGCCAGCTGTCATAGCTGCTTTCGTAACGGACATAGTTGAGGATCAGCAGGCAGCCGGCGAGCCCGAGCGCGAGCCCGCCGATGTTGATCGCGGCATAGACGCGGTTCCGCGCCAGCAGCCGGAGCGCGATCAAGATGTAGTTCCGCCACATGCCCCGATCCCCTCTCCTTTCCGTCAGGCCGCGCGGCGACGCTCCTGGAGGATGCGGCCGTCGAGCATGCTGACGATGCGGCCGGCGAAATCGGCGTGCGCGGGCGAGTGGGTGACCATTACGATCGTCGATCCCTCGCCGTTCAGCGTCTGGAGCATCCGCATCACTTCCTCGCC
The DNA here is from genome assembly GCA_966211615.1 of uncultured Sphingomonas sp. Lineage (GTDB taxonomy): Bacteria > Pseudomonadota > Alphaproteobacteria > Sphingomonadales > Sphingomonadaceae > Sphingomonas. The sequence continues at coordinate 76,548 of CBIHNZ010000012.1, read as the reverse complement.
GTGATGCGTATCGAGATTGCCGGTCGGCTCGTCCGCCAGGATCAGCTTGGGGCTGGCGACGAGCGCCCGAGCGACCGCAACGCGCTGCTGCTGACCACCGGAGAGCTGGCTGGGCCGGTGCTTGGCGCGATGCGCGATGCCGACCTTGTCCATCACCTCGTCCACCCGGCGCTTGCGCTCGGATGCCGGGACATTGTGGTAGAGCAAGGCGAGCTCGACATTGTCGCGGACGGTCAGTTCGTCGACCAGGTTGAAGCTCTGGAAGATGAAGCCGATATTCTCCTTGCGGACATCGGCGAGCTTGCTCTCGGAGAGCCCGGCGACTTCCTGGCTGTTGAACACATAAGATCCGCTCGACGGGCTATCGAGCATCCCGATCATGTTGAGCAGGGTCGATTTGCCGCAACCCGAAGGCCCCATGATTGCAACGAACTCGCCTTCGGCGATGTGGAGGTCGATCGAATCCAGCGCAGTCGTCTGGACGGTGTCGGTACGGTAGACCTTCGAAAGCTCGCGCATTGTCAGCATCGAAATCCCTTTCCTTGCAATTACTTGGTCAGATCGAGCCGATCCTTGTCGGCATATCCGGTATAGGGTGAGGTCAGCACCTTCTCGCCGGCCTCGAGCCCTTCGAGCACCTCGACGAACTCGGCGTTGCGGCGGCCGAGACGGACCGTGCGCTTGACCGCGCTCCTGCCGTCGGGCGTCGCCACGAAGATCCAGTTGCCGCCCGTCTCGTTGTAGAAGGCGCCGTTGGGGATCAGCAGCGCCGGCGCCGGATCGCCCAGCGTCAGCCGCGCCTGCATCGTCTGGCCGCGCTGGAGCTGCGCCGGCTCGGTGCCGATGAACTGGAGATCGACCTGGAATTGGCCGTTCTGGACCTGAGGATAGATTTTGGTGACCTTGGCCGCGAAGGTCTTGCCGCCCCAGTCGAGCCGGGCCTGCTGGCCGATCTGGACGCGGCCGAGATAGAATTCGTCGACCCCGGCGATCAGCTTGTTGCGGCCGGGGCTGTCGATCTGCCCCACCCGCTCGCCGCGCTGGAGCGACTGGCCGACCTGGACCGAGAAGCCCGAAAGCTGACCGGCGACCGGCGCGCGGAGCTGGAGCGCGTCGAGATTGGCGCGGGCGATGGCGAGTCCCGACTGCATCGATTGCGCCGCCGCCGCCTGCTGCGAGAGCTGGCTGCCCTGGAGCCGCTCGTCGGTCGACTGGCTGCGCTTCAGCGCGGCGAGATTGCGGCGGCTGAGCTCATAGTCGGCGCTGGTGTCGTCGAACTGCTTGGAGGCGACGAAGCCGCGCGCGGCGAGCGGCTTCTCGCGGTCGTACTGGCGCTTGGCCTTGTCGAACGCGGTCTCGGCGGCGAGCACGGCACGCTCGTTCGAGAGGCGCGTCTGTGCGAGTGCCAGCTCCTGGCTGCGCATATTGTTGATCTGCTGCTCGACCTCGGTCTGGCGGGCGAGCGTGGAAAGCTGGAGCTCGGCGTTGGAGAGCACCGCGATCGGCTGGCCCTTGGCGACGGTGGCGCCGTCCTCGACCAGCATCTTCTCGACCCGGCCGCCCTCGACCGCGTCGATATAGACGGTGAGCAACGGCGTGACGCGGGCGCGCAGCGGGATGAAATCGTCGAAAGTGCCGCGCGTGACGGTGGAAACCGTGACGTGATCGGCGCCGACGGTCTGGCTGGTGCCGCTGGGCGCGTACCACCAGAACAGTCCGGCCGCGAGCAGGACGACGGCACCGGCAATCGCGGCCTTGACCCGAAGCGAGAGCTTCCGCGTCTCGACGACCTGGTCCATCCCGCTGCCGGTCACCGGCTTGTCCCCGGCGCTGCTGCTCTTCATGCGTACGACACCCATGCTCATGGCTTAGCAACCCCCGCGCCAAGCGCCGCGGGATGATAGACCGCGCACCGGTTCACAGTACCCCTCCCACGCAGCTGTTCGAATTCGAACACTTCTGTCCGGAATCGAACGCGAGACGGAACGAGGCGAAGCCGATCTGGACGAGCGCATGGCCGCTGCTGCGGTCGAAGACGAGGTCGAACGCGACGGGCTTGGCGACGCTGACGCTCAGCGCAGCGCACCCCATTGCGATCAGCAGCAGCGTCTTTCGCGCCAACTTGTCGGACGGTGGCCTAACCACTGGTCTTCTCCCTCGTATTCCAATTGCGGGGAATGAAAAGCAGGAGCCGTGCCAATCGCAGAAAAGTGTCGTTCGTCGAATTCCTTCAGGCTGGAGTCAGCCTTGGCACGCAATTTGATTGTCCGGAATCGCACAGGCGCTGTACGGGAGTGGACGGCATGGGGACCGGGCCGGAATTCGATTTCTGCGTCATCATTGACGACGACGACGACATCCTCATGGCGTCGCGGCTGTTGCTGCGCGGCATGTTCCAGGAGGTTGCGACCGCGCGGAGCCCCGACGAGGCGCTGCCGCTGATCCGTGCGCGGACACCCGATGTGGTGCTGCTCGACGCCAATTTCGCCCGCGGCGCGACCAACGCCGCCGAGGGGCTGGCCTGGCTCGAGCAGCTGCTCGCGATCGATCCCGAGATGGTGGTGGTGATGATCACCGCGCATGGCGGGGTGCAGGTGGCGGTGGCGGCGATGAAGCGCGGCGCGACCGACTTCGTCTCCAAGCCCTGGTCGAACGAGAAACTGCTGGCGACGGTGCGCACCGCCGCGTCGCTGCGCCGTTCGCGGCGCGCCATGGGCGGCGGCAAGCCGGCAGCGGCGCCTCCCGCCACGGCGACCGGGTCGCAGCTGCTGGGCGATTCCCCCGCGATGGCCCGCGTCCACTCGCTGATCTCCCGCGCCGCCCCCACCGACGCCAACGTGCTGGTGCTCGGCGAGAACGGTACCGGCAAGGAACTGGTCGCGCGCGAGCTGCACCGCCAGTCGCTCCGTGCCGACAAGGTGATGCTCACCGTCGATCTGGGCGCGGTGGCCGAGGATCTGATCGATTCCGAGCTGTTCGGCCATGTGAAGGGCGCCTTCACCGATGCGCGCACCGATCGCGTCGGCCGCATCCAGGCGGCGGACGGCGGCACTTTGTTCCTCGACGAGATCGGCAACCTGCCGCTCCGCCTCCAGCCCAAATTGCTGACCGTGCTCGAGCAGCGCCAGGTGACGCCGGTGGGCGCCAACAAGCCCATCCCGGTCAATATCCGCGTGATCGCCGCGACCAACCTCCCCCCCGAAAAGCTGCGCGACGAGGGGCATTTCCGCCAGGATCTGCTGTTCCGGCTCAACACGGTCGAGATCGACCTGCCCCCATTGCGCGATCGCCGCGAGGACGTGCCCGAACTGATCGATCACTATCTGGTCCACTATGCCAAGCGCTATGGCCGCGAGGTGCCCGAGCTGAGCCCGGCGGCGCGCACCGCGCTGCTCCACCACGATTGGCCCGGCAATGTCCGCGCGCTGCGCCACGCGCTGGAGCGCGCCGTGATCCTGGCCCGCGACGTGCCGCTGGAGCCCGTCGACTTCGCGCTGATCTCCGCAACCCCGCGCATCGCGCCGCAGGCGGTGGTGGCGCCCAGGGAGACCGAGGATCTCAACCTCGAGCGCGTCGAGCGGCGGCTGGTCGAGGAAGCGCTTAAGAAGCACGGCTACAATATCTCGCTCGCCGCCCACGAACTGGGGCTGTCGCGTGCCGCGCTCTATCGCCGAATGGAGAAGCATGGGCTTTGACCGGCGCTTCACGTTCGGCCTGATCGGCTGGATCGCGGCGCTGGCAGTGGCGCTCCTCACTTGCGTCGCGGCATTCACGACGGAGGGGCTGGTCGCGGCACGCATCGTCGTGGTGCTGTTCTCCGCGGCCGTGTTCGCCGGGCTCTGGCGCCACGTCACGCGGACCAACCGCACCGTCGCGCGCTTCCTCGAGGCACTCAAGTTCGGCGACACGGCAATCCTGTTCGACACCGGCGGCGGCGCCGGCTTCGGCGAGCTGAGCGGAGCGCTCAACGAGGCGATGGGACGGTTCCGCGCCGAGCAGAACCGGACGGAAGGCGAACTGCGCTATCTCGACGCGCTGGTCGACGATACGCCGGTCGCGGTCCTGACGATCGACGCCGATGGCCATATCGCGCTCGCCAACAAGGCGGCGCGACGGCTGTTCAAGAACAGCCCCGGCACGCACGCCGAGGACTTCGCCATCTATGGCGCCACCTTCGCACGCCGATTGACCCAGGAAGGCGCCGGTGAAGAGCTATTGATTCTCAATATCGACGGCAGGACGCAGCGCGTGCTGGTACGTTCGGCCACGCTCGAGCGGCTTGGCCAGCGGACCCGGGCGATCAGCCTCCAGCCGATCCAGAGCACGCTCGACACGGTGGAAATGGCGGCGCAGACCGATCTGGTCCGCGTGCTGACCCATGAGATCCTGAACTCGCTGACCCCGGTCACGTCGCTTGCCGCGACCGCCGCCGACCTGCTCGCCGATCCCACGCTCTCGGCGGACCCCCGCGTCGGCGACGCCCGCATGGCGGTCCTCACTTTGGCGCGCCGCGCACAGGGGCTGAGCAACTTCATCGAGGCCTATCGCGCGATCGCCCAGCCGCCCGAGGTGAAGCGCCAGGCCTTCGCCGCCGCCCCCTGGGCCGACGAACTGGCGCGCATCTTCTCGGCTGAAATGCCCGAGGTCCCGCTCGAACTGGTGGTGTCGGACACCTTGGCGCTCAACGCGGATCCCGATCTGCTCGCCCAGGTGCTGATCAATCTGATGCGCAACGCCGCGCAGGCGATGGCCGCGACCGCAGCCCCGCGGCTCGCGCTGCGGCTGCGCGCCGACGGGCAATCGATCGTGATCGAGGTCGAGGACAACGGCCCCGGCGTGCCGCATTCGCTGCGCCAGGACGTGTTCCTCCCCTTCTTCACCACTCGCGCGACCGGCACCGGCGTGGGCCTCAACCTCGCCCGCCAGATCGTCGTCGCGCATGGCGGCGCGATCGACATCCTCGACGCACCCGGCGGCGGCGCGCTGTTCCGGATCCTGCTTTAGCATCAGCACGACAGCGGGGTGTGGGCGGACACTGCCGACCGGATTCAAATTCGTCCGGGGCCCACCCGGTCTCACGAATTGCCTTGAAGACTCTTGCCCAGCGTGCGCCTCCAGGTGGACCCCGGCACAAGGCCGCGGTGACGAGGAAGAAAAGTCGCCAGCGCGGATGGGGGCCGCCCTAGCTCTTGGTCGGGAACGCCGGCGCGCCGGGGGGGACCGCAGCGTTGCGCCAGCGCTCGACGGGGACCACCTCGATCCGGCCGTCGGGCAGGCGCTTGCGCTGGATCAGCGTCGCGATCTGCTGGCTGGTGCCGCCGATCGTCGCGCGGGTGCGCACCCAGAAGCTGTTCGAGCGAAACGATGCGCCCCAGGGCATGGTGACGTTCTGGTCGGAAAGATCCTTGAGCGTCAGATAGTTCTGGCGCTGGCGCACCGCCGCCAGCCGCGCGGCGACCAGCGGATCGCGGAACAGGATGCGCAGCATCTCCTCGTCCGCCGCGTTGAGATTGAGCGCGGTGGTGCCGGGCAGCGCGGTGACCAGCCGCTCGAGCTGCGCGACCACCTTGGGATCGATCCCGGCGAGCCGGAGCGGGCGGATGTCGGTGACCGGACCGCTCAGCCGGACATATTCGATGGTCGCGACGATCTGCTCGGGTGTGAGCCCCGCTTCGTGCCCGATCGTCTGGAACAGCACGGTCGACGCCGCCTCGCCCGAGCGCAGCGAATTGAGGTTGAAGCGTCCTTCGGCATCGGCGATCGCGAGGTCGAAAGTGCCGCCCTCGATCGGCGCGCCGGTCTCCGACAGCTTCGCCCAGGGCTCGCCGACATGATCGACGTCGGGCGCGACTTCGGCGTCGCGGCGGAGCGCCACCAGCGCCGAAAGCTCGCCGCCCCGGACCACCGCGAGCGCGCGCGCCGCCTCGCGCATCCTGAGCCCCCGATCGAGCGCCAATTCTTCGCGACTGATTAGCAATAGCACGATGCCGCTCGCGATCGCGACGAACATCAGCACGTTGACCAGGATCATCCCGGTCTCGTCGTCACGGCGCTTCATTGCTGCGGCTCCTCGGGGCGGGCGGGCAGCGTCACGACGCGCCGGAGCAGCACCGGGGCGCCGCTCGGCCCGGCCACCTGCAGGTCGACCGAAACCGCGCGCGGCCAGCGGTCGGCCGACTTGTCGTCGATTGGCCAGCGATCGACCCAGGCCCCGTCCCAGAAGCGCCAGCGCGCCTGCGCGACGCCGGGAAGCAGCATCTGCGGTGCCGGCCCCACCCCGCGTACGAGCATGCCGCCGGCCACCGCATATTTGACCGGAACCGAAATGCCGCCGAACCCCGGCGCGGTGCGCGTGAAGGAGAGGCTGTTGCCGCCGCCTTCGATGCGGCCGTTCGAGACCTGGTCGAGGTCGCTGGTCAGCACGAACATCGTCCGTTGCAGCGCCGCGAGGCGATCGAGCCGCCCCTCGGTGCGCTGGTTGACGTTGATGATGCCGTCGACCAGCGCCAGCCCCGCCACCGCGATCAGCGCGAACAGGCCGAGCGAGATCATCAGTTCGATCAGGGTGAAGCCGGATTGCCCGGCTTCGATGCGGCGGCACCAGCCCGCTCCCCCGCCCGGGTACCCATAATATACTGCCGTTGGGTGGCCGGGCGGGGGAGCGGGCTGGTGCGGCCTTGTCGCACCAAGATTTTTCACGATCCCGAGCTCACCGCCACCGGTTCATAGCCCTGCTTGCGGGCGACGAGGATGGCGAAGTCGCGCGCGACCGATCCGTCGGTACGGAAGCGCACCGGGCCGGTGACGCCGTGGAAGCCCTTGCTGTCCATCAGCCCTTGCGGGTTGAGCGTGTTGGCGCCGCGCAAGGTGTTGGCGATGCCGGCCGCGTCATAGGCCAGCGCCGTGATCGTCCCCGGATTGCCGCCGTTGCGCGCGGCGAACTCGCTGGCGAAGGTGCCGAAGGCGTTGGGATCGGGGCTGGCGATCCAGGCGCCGTCGAGCGCCTCCAGCGCCACCGGCCGGTGATCGAGGCCCTGGAGCGTACCGAGGAACTGGATGCCGGTGTCGCGCAGGTTGCGCGCCGCGGCCAGCACCGCCTCGCCGCTGCCGGGCAGCAGCACCGCGTCGGGCGCTTCGCCGGCCTCGGGCAGCTTCTGCCCGGACTTCACCTCGAGCACGCGCAGGGTGAGGCCGAGCTCGGTCTCCATCTGCCCCGCCGCCAGCACCGAGGCGGCGCTCCATGGCGAACCGTCGTCGATCACTGCGACCGACTTGATCCCGCGGCTGCGGGCATAGCGCAGGATCGCGCTGGTCACCTGCCCCGCCGTGATCCCGAAGATCCAGGTGCCGGGCTGGCGCAGCACCGAATCGTTGCTGAACGCGATGATCGGCACGCGGCGTGCGACCGTGCTGGAGACCGCCGGGACTTCCTCGGCGGAGAGCGGCCCGAGGATCATCGCGGGATGCTGTTTGAGCGCCTTGGCCGCGGCGGCGGCGGCACCGGCGGCGGTGCCGGCCGTGTCGAAGGTCTGCACATAGGCACTGTTTTCCGCGAGCAACGCCGCCTGCTGCATGCTAAGGCCCAGCCGCGCTCGCGGGCCCGTGAGCGGCAGCAGCAGGGCGACGGGGCGTTTGTCCTTCTTCTCTGCCGAATGAGCGAACGAGGGAAGCACGACCGATGCCGCTGATGCGACCAGGCCTGATTGCAAGAACCTCAGCAATACGCGCCGGTTCATTGCCGACTCCGGAAATTGGTGGTGTGGCACGGCGGCGTATTATCCTCTTCGCCGTGCTGGGCATAGCCTCCTATGCCCTGGCCATGCTGGTCACCATGCCGGCGAGCGTGATCGTCAACAACCAGCCCTGGCGCACCGGCGTGGCGGGCACCGTCTGGAACGGCGAAGTGGGGGTCGCGGGCGGCAGCAAGCTCGAATGGCACATGGCGCCGCTGCGTTCGCTCACCAGCCTCGCCTTCGCGGCGGACTGGAAGGCGACGGGACCGAACACCGATCTGGGCGGGCGGATGCTGATGCATCTCGGCGGCCGCACCGTGCTCGACAAGGTGAGCGGATCGGCCGACGCCAGCCTGCTCCAGGCGCTCCAGCCCAATTTGCCCTTCACCTGCGACCTGACGATGCAGATCCAGATGGAGCGGATCGCGATCGGCGGCGGCACGCAGATGCTCGACGGCAACCTCACCACCGATCCCGGCAGCTGCCGCCCCAAGGGCGCGGGTGCGGCCTCCGCCCTGCCCGCCCTGATCCTGACCGCCGAGCATGTCGGCAACCGCACGATGCTCCGGCTGGCGCCGATGACGCAGCGCCGCAAGGTGCTGCTCGACGCGACGCTCAGCGAGGACGGCGCCGTCGATCTGGGGCTGACGCCCGACGGCGCGGGGATGATGCCGTTCGTGGGGCTCCCCGGCGGCGCGCGCATCCAGGGGCATATGTGAGGCGGCTCCCCTGATGGGGACCGGCTCTAGTCTGCGGTGATCCGCATCCGGTGGATCCGGTCTCCGGCGAGCGTGAAGCTGAACCGGCTGGGGCCGTTGAAACCTTCGCCGCCAACATCGACCATCATGCTGGCCTCGTCGCCCTGCTGCTCGGCCGAGCGCAGCGCGAAGCTGGCCTTGACGCCGATCAGCTCGCGATCCGACCAGGTCCGGATTTCCTCGCGCCCGCGATAGACCGAGCCCCAGTCGTCGACCGATCCGTCGGCCGCGAACAGGTCGAGAAACGCCTCGATGTTCCCCGAATTCACCGCGGCAAGCACCGCGGCGATGATCGTCGGCATCGTCATGGCCCTACATCCCCACCAGATTGTTGAGGTTGATGATCGGCAGCAGGATCGCGAGCACCATCATCAGCACCAGCCCGCCCATCACCAGCAGCACCAGCGGCTCGACCAGCGCGACCAGCGTCGCGACCAGCGCGTCCAGCTCGCGCTCGAGCTCGCCCGAGGCGCGTCCGAGTGCCGGGGCCAGCCGGCCGCTCGATTCGCCCGAGGCGACGATCGCGACGAGCATCGACGGGAAGACCTCCGCCTCCTGCATCGCCGCACGCAGCGAAATGCCTTCGCGGACCCGCGTGGCGACGCCGAACGCCTTTTGCCGGACCCAATGATTGGGGGTCACCGCCGCGGCGGCGTTGAGCGCATCGACCAGCGGCACTGCGCTCCCTACCAGCGTCGCGAGGCTGCCGGCGAAGCGCGCGGCGTTGAGCTGGCGGCTGAAACGGCGGAACGGCCTGCGCTCGGAGAAGAAGCGATGCACGCGCAGCTTGTTGGCGGGCACCCGCGACCAGCGGCCGAACGCGAAGATGCCGATCGCGATCGCCAGGATCAGGTAGAGCCCGAATTTCGGCTGGAAAGCGCTGCGCGCTATCAGCGCGCGGGTCAGCAGGGGCAGGTCGGCGCCGCGCGACACGAACACCTTCACGATGTCCGGCACGACATAGACCATCAGCAGCACCATCATGCCGAACGAGACCAGCGCCAGCAGCGCCGGATAGAGCAGCGCGAGCTGGAGCTTCTGGCCGTTGGCCTGGCGGTTCTCGACGAACTCGGCGAGGTGGTTGAGCACGTCGGGGAGCTTGCCCGACGCCTCGCCGGCGGCGACCGAGGCGCGGTAGAATTCGGGAAACGCCTTGGGGTGCGCCGAGAGCGCCGCGGCAAAGCTGCGCCCGTCGAGGATCGCGCCGCGCACGTCGAGCAGCAGCGAGCTGGTCGCCGGCTGTTCGGACTGGGTGGCGACGAGGCGCAGCGATTCCTCGATCGCGATGTCGGAGCCCACCAAAGTGGCGATCTGGCGGGTCACCGTCGCCAGCGCGCGCGGGCTGATCCCACCCCGACCTAGGCGCGGCAGCTTGATCGAGCCGAACGACCGGCCGCGCTCGGAGGCGACTTCCACCGAGAGCGGCAGCAGCGCCTGTTCGCGAAGCAGTGCGCGCGCCGCGGAGGGGCTGGACGCCTCGATGATCCCCTTTTTCGACGCGCCGCTGCGATCGGCAGCGCGATAGGCATAGGCGGGCATCAGGCCTCGTCGCGCACGACGCGCGCGACCTCCTCGACCGTGGTGACTCCCGCGCGAACCTTGTCGATGCCGTCGTCGAGCAGGCTCGGATTGGCCTTGCGCGCCTGCCGCTCCAGCTCGGCCTCGGAGGCGCCGTCATGGATCAACTTCTGGAACGTCTCGTCCACCGCGACGACCTCGTAGATGCCCGCGCGGCCGCGATAGCCCTCGTCATGGCATTCGGCGCAGCCCACCGCGCGCCACAGCTTCTCGCCCGGCCGGATCGCGCCGCCCAGCAGCAACGAATCGGCCTCGCGCGCCACGGCTTCGCGCCGGCAGCTCGGGCAGAGCCGGCGCACCAGCCGCTGCGCCGCGAGGCCGACGACCATCGGCGCGAGCAGATAGCGCTCGACCCCCATGTCGATCAGGCGGGTGACCGACCCGACCGCGCTGTTGGTGTGCAGGGTCGAGAGCACAAAATGGCCCGTCATCGACGAGCGGACCGCGACCTGCGCGGTCTCCTGGTCGCGGATCTCGCCGACCATGATCACGTCCGGATCCTGGCGCAGGATCGCGCGCAGCCCCCGCGCGAAGGTCAGTTCGGTGCGTGGATTGACCTGGGTCTGGCCGATGCCGGCAAGCTCATATTCGATGGGATCTTCCACCGTCATGATGTTGCGCTTGCGATCGTTCAGCCGGTTGAGCGCGGCGTAGAGCGTGGTCGTCTTGCCCGAGCCGGTCGGCCCGGTGACGAGCACCATGCCGTGCGGGCGCTCGAGCAGGCGGGTGAACACGCCGCGATCGCGCTCGCTCATCCCGAGCACTTCCATGTCCAGACGCAGCGAACCCTTCTCCAAAAGGCGCATCACCACGCGCTCGCCATGCTGCGTCGGGATGGTGGAAACGCGAGCATCAACGTCATGCCCGCCGATCCGCAGCGTCACCCGGCCGTCCTGCGGAATGCGGCGCTCGGCGATGTCGAGCTTTGCCATCACCTTGATCCGGCTGACCAGCAACGGCGCCAGCGCGCGCGGCGGCTCGATCATGTCGCGCAGCACCCCGTCGACGCGGAACCGGACCACGAGCCGCTTCTCCTGCGTCTCGATATGGACGTCCGACGCACCCTCTTTCACCGCTTCGAGCAGCAGCGCGTTGATCAACCGGATGACCGGCGCGTCGTCGCGGGTGTCGAGCAGATCGTCGACCGAGGCGGCGCTATCCGCCAGCGCGGCGAGGTCCATGTCGCCGAGATCGATGTCGGCCGCCGCGCCTGCTCCGCTATAGGCGGTGCCGAGCGCGGCATCGAACACCGTGTCGGCAACGCTGACGAAGCGTGCGCCGGGCGCGATGCGCTGGACTTCGAGCAGGCCGTCGAGCGCGGCGCCGGCGCGGTGCACGCATTCCACGCCGTCCGGTCCCTGCCGCAGGAGCACGCCGTTCCGCCGGGCGAAGCTGTAGGGCAGCGTCGCGGGCAGGACATCGAGGCGCAGCGTATCGGTCATTGCGCGAAATCCACCGAAGCGGAGACGCGGCCGATGGTCGGGCGGCGCTGGATCGAGAGGCGGCGGACGCGCAGGTCGCTGGTCGCGCCCAGGTCCGCGAGCCAGGCCATCAGCGATTCGTAGGTGCCGTCGGCAATCGTCGCGCGCACGCCGCCGGGAATCGCCTCAGGCGTGGCGACGAGGCCGAAGCTGGTCGCGGAGCTGTTCACCACCTCTGCCGGCGTGCCCTGGCGGCGCGGCGCGCTGGGTGTGCCGAGCGTGCCCGCGGCGCGGATGCGCGCGGTCAGCGTCTCATAGGTGCGGATGTCCGACAGCGCCTCGGCGCGCGCCGACTGGAGCGGCTTGACCACCCCGAAGATCAGCACGACCCCGGCCAGCAGCGCACCGAGCACGCCGAACATCAGCCGCTCGCGGCTGCTGAGCCCGCTCCACCAGGTGTTGAAGCGGGTCAGTGCCGCGTCGAGCGCGGGGAGATGGGTGCGGGTAACGCTCATGCCGCGCTCGCCGTAATCCGGATCGAGCCGTCGGGCGAGCGCGTTGCGGTGGCCCGCACCTGCGCGCCGCGCAGTGCCGCATCGATCCGCGCGGCGAGGCCGGGATCGGTACCGTCGACATCCATGGTCAGCGTGTTGCCTTCAAAGGCTATCTGGCGAACGCTGAGCGAACCGCCCAGCGGCTGGAGCGCGCCCGAGATGCGCGTCAGCAGCGGCAGAAAGGCGTCAGGTGCCTTCGACCCGCTTTTGGGCAGCAGATCGGGAATCACGGTCCTGAGGTCGCCGCCAAGATTGGCACCCGGGGCGGCCAGTCCCGCAACCGTCCGCGTCTCGGCCGCGCGGCGATCGGCGATCGAGCGCAGCATCAGCGTATCGGCAAAGGCGATCGCGGTATGCGCCGCCGCACCGATCGCGACGATCCAGCCGAGCCGGCGCCAGAAGGTCGAAATGCCCGCGCGACGAACCGCATAACGGCCCTGGCGAAGGTCGAGCACAGGGGAAAGCAGCCGCGTGGCGAGCGGTCCCGGGGCGAGCGCCGACCGGCCAAGCATCATTTCAGCCGGCAGCGCAGTCCCATAGGCGAGCGCCGCCGGCTTGCCCGCCGTCTCCCACGCAGCACCCAGCAACGGCGCAGGAATGGCGAATCCGCCGCCATCGCCGACACGGACCAGCGCGCGCGTCTCGCCCAGATCGACCGCCCACTCCCCTTCCGGCGGCTGCGGCAGCGCGAGCGCATCGGGCACCATCGCCGCCTGGCCCAGCCCGCCGGCATCGGCCAGGTCGACCCAGCGCTCCATCACCTCGTGCCGGACCACGCCGACCAGGTAGCGCTTGGGCGCGATTTCCGCGCCAAGCGCCAGATGCAGCGATTCGATCGGTTCGGCGATCTGATCCTCGATCGCGAAGGGCAATGCCTCCAACCTTTTGGCGCGGCTGGACAACGGCAGGTCGACCGCGAGCAGCCGCACCTGCTCGGTGGGGACGAGAATGGTTGCGGGACCACCGGCCTCGGCTATGATCAGGCGGCCGCCCGTCAGCGTCCACACGCCTGCGGCGCGCGGTTCCGAGCCCGAAGGCGCATCAATGGCGTTGGGATCGGGTGTCACATAAGCTTCATGGGCAGGACGCATGGGGCGGGGATGCGCATAGTTTTGAAACAGTTTAGTGACATCGCACCGCTTGGCGGCACAAGCAAGCGCCGGACCGTCCCTGATGGCGAGGCCGGGCTGACCCTGATCGAGATGCTGATCGTGCTCGTGATCATCGCCGTCGTGGCGGGCCTGATCACCGTGAACGTGATCGGCCGGCCCGACGAGGCCAAGGCGACCACCACCAAGGGCAACATCTCCAGCATCTCGGGCGCGCTCAAGATGTATCGCCTCGACAATGGCGATTATCCGACCACCGAGCAGGGCCTGAAGGCGCTGATCGAGAAATCGACCACGCCGCCCGTCCCCTCCAGCTTCCCGCAGGGCGGCTATCTCTCGGCGCCGCCACTCGATGCCTGGGGCCGGCCATACGAATATAAATCGGAAGGTGGCGCCTTCACGATTCGCTCGCTCGGCAAGGACGGCAAGCCGGGCGGCGAAGGCGTCGACGCCGATATCGAAGGCAAGGGCTGACGCGCATGGGGGGGACCGCCAGTTTCGCGCGCCGCCCCTCCGAGGCCGGGCTGACTCTGATCGAGATGCTGATCGTGCTCGCGATCATCGGCGTCGCCGCAGGCGCGACGACTTTGGGGATCGGCGCGGCGACACGCGCGCCCTCGGTCGAGACCGAGGCCAAGCGGCTGGCGACGCGGCTCCAGGCGGCTGCCGACGATGCAATGCTCGGAGACCGGACGATCGCGTTCACCGCCGAAAAGCACGGCTATGGCTTCGCGACGATCGGCGCCGACGGGAAAATCGCGGCGCGCACCGACAACGCGCTCGGCTTTCACCGCCTGCCCAGCGGAATCACGATGACGCTGAGTGCGCGGCCGCCGGTGGTGCTGGGCGTGGACGGATCGGGCAAGCCGATGTCCGCGACGATCGAGAGCGGATCGCAGCGCTGGCTGGTCACCTATGACGGCATGACCGCCGCCGCGATTCGGGCGCCGACGTCGTGAAGGATGAGGGCTTCTCCCTGATCGAGGCGATGGTCGCGCTTGTCGTGCTCGCCATCGCCACGGTCGGCCTGATGCGCACCGTCGAATCGCATATCGATTCGACCCGCGGGCTCGAACGGCGCGCAGCGGCGATGTGGGTGGCTGAAAATCGCCTCGCCGAGCTCGAGCTCGGGCCGCAGTCGAGCGCTGGCGAACTGGTCGAGATGATGGGCCAGCGCTGGCGGGTCGCGGTGGAGCGGCGCCGCACCGACGATCCCGAGATCGAGCGGGTGCGGATCAATGTGTTCGCTGTCAACGAGACGACGCCGCTTGCATCGCTCGACGGCTTCGTCGACGGACGCAAGGGATGACCGGCCTCAACCTCACGCCGCGCCAGGCGCGCACCGCGCTCGATCTGCTGACCGGGGCCGTCGTCGTCTCGGTCGCGGTGGCGCTCGCCGGGCTGACCTGGCGCATCGCCGGCCATGCCGGCACCGGCGCGATCACCGTGCCCTCTGGCCGCAGCGGCCCGGCCGTGCCGCCCGATATCGCCGCCGCCATCGCGCTCGCACCGTTCGGCAAGGCGGCGCTCGCCGACGCCAACCAGCCGACCGGCCTGCCGCTGGAGCTCAAGGGCGTGGTCTCCGCGGTGCCCGCCGAACTCTCGACCGCCTTCATCGCCGTCGGCGGCCAGCCGGCCACGCCGTTCCATGTCGGTGAAGCGGTGAGCGGCGCGACGATCCAGTCGATCCTGCGTGACCGGGTGATCCTGTCCAATGGCGGGCGCAGCGAATTCCTCGCCTTCCCAGACCCGACGCTCTCGCCCGAGCAGCGCCAGGCAGCCGCTGCGCAGGCCCCTGCCGCCGCCGCGCCGCCGGCGCCGGCGCCCGTGTCGGGCACGGCTGTGACGCCCCCGCCCCCGGGTCCGCCTCCGGGCAACACCGCTGCTGTGCTCCAGCGGCTCGACGCGACGCCGACCAATGGCGGCTACCGCATCGGCGACAACGGCCCGCCGGGCATGGTTCCGGGCGATGTCATCCAGTCGGTCAACGGCACGCCGCTCAGCGACCCGCAAGCCGCCAACGCCGCCTTCGCCGCCGCGCAGGCAAGCGGCGCGGCGCAGATCCAGATCCTCCGCGACGGAAAGCGCCTCACGCTTACCGTGCCGCTTCGTTAGAAGAGAAAACAGTGAAGATTCGCTCCGCCCTCGCCTGTCTCGCGCTCGCCTCGACCGCGCTCGACCCGTTGATCGCGTTTGCCCAGAATGCGCCGGCACCCGCACAGGCGCAGGATGCGGGCGACGTCGTCATCAACATGCGCGGCGTCGAGATCGCCGATGTGGCCGATCAGATCTCGCGGATCACCGGCCGCACGCTGATCCTCGATCCCGCGGTGAAGGGCGTCGTGACGGTAACTTCGGCGACACCTTTGACACCTGCCGGCGTGTGGGAGCTGTTCCAGTCGGTGCTGCGCGCCAACGGTTTCTCGGCGGTGCGCTCGGGCCGGGCGTGGCGGATCGTGCCAGCCGCCAATGCCGTGCGCGACGGTGGCGTGCCGAGCCGCGGAGCCGCGGGCCAGGAGCTGGTGACCCGGATGGTGCGGCTGGCAAACGTGCCCTCCGCCGATGTCGCCCGCGTCGTGCGTCCGCTCGTCGCGACCTTCGGCAGCGTCGAGCCGATGACCAGCCCCAATGCGATCGTCGTTACCGATTATGCCGACAATGTCCGCCGGATCGAGGCGATCGCCCGCCAGCTCGACGGCGGCAGCGGCGCCACCTTCGCGACGATCGTGCTCAAGAACGGGAATGCGGCGGATGTCGCCCAGGCGCTGCAGAACGTGCTCGGCGAGGGCGGCCAGAACGGCACCGGCGCGCGGGTCGCGGCGGATGGGCGCAGCAACACCGTGATCATCCGCGGCACGCCGGCCGCAGTCGCCGAGGCCCGCAAGATCGCGACCTCGCTCGACCAGCCCGGCGGCGCCACGCCGATCACGCGCATGTTCCGTCTCAACTATGCCGATGCCGAGACCGTCACCGAGGTGTTGCGCGGCGTGCTGGGCCAGGGCGAGAGCGCCGACAATCCGATCGCGCGCAGCCTGTCCGAGAGCAGCAGCAACCCCTTTGCGCGGCTGAGTGCGCAGTCGCAGGGCATCTCGTCGCTGACCGGCGGCAGCAGCTCCACGACGACAGGTATCGGCGCCGCCGGCGCCTCCGCCAACCCGACCCAGCCGCAAATGACCAATTCGCCGGCGCCGACGCCGCAAGGCTTCGTCACCCCCGATCTCACCGTCCAGCCCGCGCCCGAGCTCAATGCCGTGGTGGTACGCGGCACGCCGGCCGCAATCGCGTCGATCGAGACGCTGATCACCGATCTCGACGTGCGCCGTCCACAGGTGCTGATCGAAGCCGCGATCGCCGAGATCACCGGCGATGATGCCGAGGCGCTGGGCGTCCAGCTCGGCGCCAGCGGCGCGGTGCTCGGCCGGGACGGCGCAGGCACCTCGTTCGACCAGGCGGGAACCTCGCTCGGCACGATCCTGAAGACGCTCGGCGTTCCCGCCGGCTCGCTGCTCGGCACGGGCTTTGCGGGCAATATCAGCATCGGCGACGATTTCTCGATCCTGGTCCAGGCGCTGGGCACCTCGACCCGCGCCAATCTGCTCTCGACGCCGCAGATCACGGTGCTCGACAATGTTCCGGGCGAGTTCGTCTCGGGCCAGAACGTGCCGTTCATCACCGGCTCGATCCTCACCAATTCGACCAATGTGAACCCCTATACGACGATCGAGCGCAAGGACGTGGGCATCACGCTGCGCGTCCTGCCGCGCATCAATGCCGGCGACACGATCCGGCTGCAGGTCAACCAGGAGGCTTCCTCGATCGCCACCGCGCAGACCCAGGCGGCGTCCGATCTGGTCACCAACCGCCGGGCGATCAACACCACCGTGCTGGCCGACAACGGCCAGACGATCGTGCTCGGCGGGCTGATCAGCGACGATTATCAGGACGGGCGCCAGCAGGTGCCAATCCTGGGCGACATCCCGATCATCGGCGAGCTGTTCAAGAGCCGCCGCGAGCAGCATCAGAAGCGCACGCTCTTCATCTTCCTCAAGCCGACGATCCTGCGCGACGGGGCCGACGCCGCCGCCGCCGCCAAGGACCGCTACGCCCGGCTGCGCGCCGACGAGATCGAGAACACCAAACGCAAGAGCCTGTTGCTCACGCCGCCTACACCGCGGCTGACGGTAGAGATCGACGGAATCTACTAGCCCGCAGGAAGCGGCACGCGCACCCGCTGCGTGCCGCGCGCGAAGAAGGCGGCGTCGATCGAGAGCGAGACGAGCTGCCAGCCATCGACGCTTTCGCCGATGCGCAGCGCGCGCGTGGTGCCGTCGCTGGTGCGGACCAGCGCCACGGCATCGCCTCCCAGCCGCCCGACGATGCCGGCAAGCTGCGGCGCATCGGCCGGCGCCTCCCCTGCCTCCTCGCTCGCATTGCCGAACAGCGGACGCTCATAGATCGCGACGAGTGCTGCCGGCACCGCCTCGACGGCGAACGGCACCGGCCTGGGCGCCGGTTTCTTCACCGGAGCCGCATGCCATGCGGGCAACAGCACGAGCGGGAATGCGATCGCGAGGCCCGCTGCGGCAACCAGCGCGAGGCGTTCGGTCCGGGTCACTGCCATGCCGCCGCCGCCTCTCCGGTCAGCCTCACCCCGCCGGGGATAGGCACGAGCTGCCAGCTGCGCAGGCGGATCAGTGGTCGCCCGCGCTCGAGCGCGTCGGCGAGCGCGACGACGGCCTTTTCCGGGCCCGATACCCGGATGCGCAACGCGGCGAGCCCGGGAGGGACAGCGACCGCATTGGTCTCTTCCACCAGCACTCCGCCTGCCTTGGCGAGTGCCTGGACCCGGTTCAGGATCGCCGCGCGGGCAGCAGCGGCGTCGCGCGCCGGGATCGCGAGTCCCGGCACCACGACGGCGATGGTCTCCGGGGGTGCCTTGGCATCCGCCGCCAGCGCATCGCGTTCGGCACGGGCGACCGACAGCTCGCCAAGCGCCGTGCCGGCGAACGGCGCGGTCAGCAGCGCGAGCATGAGGCCAAGCGCGATACCATAAGCTAGCAGCGGAAATCTCATGGATGTTCCGCCCTGAACGACGCGACCATCCCCGTTTCGCCCTGGCGCTGGCCCGTGTTGCGGAAGGTGCCGATCCCCGCAAGCGAACGCAGCGCCGGGCGGAGCTGATCGGGATCGGGCGCAGAAACCTCGAGCTCGACCGCACCGTCGCGGGTTCGTTCGGCGCGAAGCACGGTAGCGTTGGCGGGAAGCGCGCGGGCGATCGCCTCCAGCGTGGCGCCCAGCATCGGGCCGGTCGCCGCGGTGCGCATCTCGGTCCGCGCAGCTTCGGCGACCCGCTCGGCCGCGGCGCGCGGCGCGAGGTGCGCGCTCAGCCCGGCCGCCTCGGATCGTGCCCGCGCAGTCAACACCTCTGCGCCGAGCAGCGTGACCAGTGGCCCCGCGGCGATCAGCAAGCCGACGGTAACGGCGATGCGCCGCCCCGTTGGAGACGGCGCCGCGGATTCATCCCGCGACGCCGGTCTGCGGCCCAGCCAGCCCCCCGCCGCCGCACGCAGTTCTCCGGCCAGGCTGCGTCCGGGATGCTCGTTCTCGGCCTGATCGGGCTTTCCGGCGTCCATGCCCTGCCGCTTAAACCCTGCCGCGGCGCAGGGCAAAGCGTCACATATCGGTCCCCGAAGAGTCACGGTACCGAAACGACTATCGCATGATGGCGTAAACCAGCCCTCCCAAGGGAAAGCGAACCGGGTCGCATGGACTCGGGTGCCTCCAGGGGGAAATCATGACCGACCTGATCGAGACGCGCTTCGGCTATACCGATGGCGACGTCGACACCAACACCAGCACCGGCCCGACGCTCAACCAGCTGGCCGACGAGCGCTTCTCGCGCCGCCAGATGCTGCGCGGATCCAGCGCAATCGTTGCCGCCACGATGGGTGGCTCGGTGCTCGCGGCGTGCGACAGCAACGCCGATTTCAACAGTGACTCCGCCCCGACCGTGAACGCCGGCGCCGCCGCGACGACCAATTCGGGCCGCCTCGTGACCCTGACCGGCACCGCCACCGACGACGGCTCGATCGGCGCGGTCGCCTGGACGCAGACCAGCGGCACCGCGGTGACGCTGAGCGGCACAGGCAATACGGTAACCTTCGTGGCGCCCTCGGTCGCCGCCGCGACCACCCTCACCTTCCAGTTCGCGGCGGCCGACAATACCGGTCACACCGCGACGGCGACCACCACCGTCACCGTCAGCCCGGCGGCGATGGGCTTCACCGCGGTCGCCAAGAACAAGCTCGACGTCGTCACCGTCCCCGCGGGCTACACCGTGACGATCGGCGCGCGCCTCGGCGATCCGATCGCGGCCGGCGTGCCAGCGTACAAGAACGACGGCACCGACACCAATTTCGCGCAGCGCATCGGCGACCATGGCGACGCCATGCGCTGGTTCGGCCTGAGCGCCACCGGTGCGCGTGACGAGACCAGCTCGACGCGCGGCCTGATCGTGCAGAATCACGAGAACATCAACGCGCAGTATCTCCACCCGACCGGCCAGACCTCGCCCGGCGGCGTCCGCCCCGAGGGCGAAGCGCTCAAGGAGATCGAATGCCACGGCGTGAGCGTGATCGAATATGCCGAGGGTGCGAACCGCGCCTGGGCCTATGTGCCCGCCGGCACCCTCAACCGCCGCATCACCCCGAGCACGCCGATGGTGTTCAACGGACCGGTCAAGGGTTCGGACTTCCTGAAGACCCTGTTCTCGCCCAACGGCACCGACGGTCGCGGCACGATCAACAATTGCGCCAACGGCGCCACGCCCTGGGGCACCAACCTCACCTGTGAGGAAAATTGGGCCGGCTATTTCCGCCGCGCCAGCACCGATGTCGCCGGCCGCACGGCCAAGGAGCTCACCTCGCTCACCCGCTATGGCGTGACGAGCGGGAGCGGCAATAACGGCTGGTCGACCGTCGTTCCCGCCGATGCGACCAACACGCTGTTCCGCCGCTGGGACGCACGCGCCAGCGGCGCCACCGCCACCGCCGATTTCCGCAACGAGCCGAACCAGTTCGGCTGGGTGGTCGAGATCGATCCGTACAGCCCCACCTCGGCGCCGCGGAAGCGCACCGCGCTGGGCCGTATGGGCCATGAGGGCTGCTGGCCCGGCCCGTTCGTCGAGGGCAAGAAGCCTGCCTTCTACATGGGCGACGACGCGGTGAACGAGTATCTCTACAAGTTCGTCTCGGCCACGGCATGGGTCGCTGCGGACGCGACCTCGGCCAACCGCCTCGCGATCGGCGACAAATATCTCGACGCGGGCACGCTCTATGTCGCCAAGTTCAACTCGGACGGCACCGGCCAGTGGCTACCGATGGTCTATGGCAGCGCGCCGCTCGACGCTTCGAATGCCGCCTATCCCTTCGCCAGCCAGGTCGACATCCTCGTCAACACCCGTCTGGCTGCGGACGCGCTGGGCGCGACCAAGATGGACCGTCCGGAATGGACCGCGGTCAATCCGGTCAACGGCGAGGTCTACCTGACGCTCACCAACAACTCGTCGCGCACGCCGACAAACACCGATGCCGCCAATCCCCGCGCCTATATCGATCCGCCCAGCACCTCGATCAGCAACCGCAACGGCCATATCGTCCGCCTCAAGGAGACGGGCAATTCGACCGAGGCGACCGCCTTCACCTGGGACATCTACACCTTTGGCTCGGGTTCGGATCTGGACGCGACCAACATCAACCTTTCGGGCCTGACCGCCGACAACGACTTCTCCAGCCCGGACGGCATGGTCTTCGCGCGCACCACCCATGCGGGTGGCCTGGTCAAGCCGCTGATGTGGCTGCAGACCGACGACAGCGCCTTCACCGACGTGACCAACTGCATGATGCTGGCAGCGATGCCGGGCACCGTCGGCGACGGCGGCGCACGCACGGTGACCAACACCAATGCTGGCGGCACGGCGTTCACCCAGGCGACCCGCGTCGGCGCGGCGCCCGGCGCGAACCTCAAGCGCTTCCTGGTCGGCCCGATCGAGTGCGAGATCACCGGCGTGGACTCGCCGCCGGACGGCCGCACGCTGTTCGTCGGCATCCAGCATCCGGGTGAAGGCGGCACGGCCGCCGTTCCCACCAGCCACTGGCCGGACAGCCAGGCGGGTACTGCCGGCGCGACCGTCCGTCCCCGCTCGGCGATCGTCATCATCACCAAGAATGACGGCGGTGTCGTCGGCCTCTGATTTTCCTTCGGTGCACTAAGGGGGAGGTTCCTTTAGGAACCTCCCCCTTTTTTTGCCCGGCGTTCTTCGATCCGCCGGCGCGCGGAATCTCAGCGATCGGTGCGGCTGACGATATTGGCGGTGCCGTCGGGTGTGATCTGGATCATGTGGCTGCCGCCGGTGCCGGTGCAGTTCGCGCGCCACAGCGGCTTGCCGTCGCGGTCGGGCAGTCGCACGGACGATTCTACGCCGTCGCAGGGAATTCCGGCATCGAGGAGCGCGCGGATGAAGACGACGTTGCGCGTGCGGTCGTTCATCGCGAGCACCGTCGCGGTGACATTGGCCGGTTCCGCCCCGTTGCCGGTCGCGTTCGTCTCGACCGCCTCGTCTCCATTGGCCTCAGCTGTGACGGTGATGTTCGTCTGGTTCTCGGCGGCGGGCTGGCAGGCCCCAAGCAATGCCGTCGCAGCGAGCATTGGCAGGATAATAGGCTTCATATCGTCTCTCCCATCGCCGGCACGTGGCCGCGCCCTGGCTTCCTCAGGCAATGCCGTGGCGGGAGCGAAGTTCCCGCCACCCGCTCAGCGCTGATAGGCCTTGGGCAGCGCACCTTCCTTCGGATCCCAATAACGGTCGCGCAGGCGCGTCTGGCGCGTCGTCAGCGGTTGTTCGACGCCGTCGATGAACACCGCTGTCGCCGTGCTGCCGATCTCGAGCGGATCGCCGTCCCAGATCACCACGTCACCGTGCCGGCCGGGCTTGAGCGAGCCGAAATCGGCGCCCATGCCCATCGCCTCGGCGGGCTTCGAGCTGATCGCGGCGAAAGCCGACGCCCAATCGAGACCGGTCGCGCCGGGAACGCGGGTGAGCGCCACCAGATTGCCGGCGAACTGCTTCTCCCAGCGCGCCTGGCGCGCCTCGTCCTGGTTGATCGTACCGATGCCGACCAGCACGCCCGCAGCCTTCATCCGGCCGATATTCGACTGGGTGGCGGCAAGCTGCTCGAACGAATCCGGCAGGTCGTTGAGCGCGGTCGCGATCACGGGCACGCCCGCGGCGGCGATGTCCTTCGCGACGGTCCAGCCCTCGGTCGCCCCGACCAGCACCAGCCGCAGCGCCGGCATCTCACGCTTGAGCGCGAGCAGCACCAGGATGTCCGAACCGCGCTCGACATGGACGAGCAGCGGCACTTTGCCCTGCACCACAGCGGACAGCGCATCGGCATCGGCACGCGTCAACAGCGCGTCCTTGCCGCGATCGGCGAAGCTGGCCGGGCTGCGGACATAGTCGCGCACCTCGAACAGCGCGTTCTTGAGCATGGCATAGGCGGCGGGCCGGCTGCCGCCCGCCTGCTGGCCGCCATTCTCGCCATATTCCATGAACTGGAAGGCGCGCGGCTTGGAGACCGGGTCCATGTCGGTGCCGAGGTCGATCACCGCGCCCTGCCCCGCGAAGATCGAGCCCTTGCTCGTCTCCGGCGCAACCACCGCGCGGGTGATCCCCTCGGCACGGTTGATCGCGATCGTGCTGGCGCGCGCATTGACCGCCGGCGCGACATCGAGCGCTGCGTTGAACGGCGAGCTGCCGGCCGAGGCGTCGTTGGTGGTCGAGACCCCGTCGACCTCGACGATCCCCATCCGCGTGAAGCCGGCGAAGATGCCGGGCGAGACCCAGCGTCCGCCGGCATCGACCACGCGCACGCCGGCAGGCACGGCAACCCCGGTACCCGCGGCGACCACGCGGCCGGCGCGCACGACGACGGTACCGCCCTCGACCGGCGCCGAACCATCGCCGATCACGAGCTTGGCATTGGTGATCGCGACATCCTGGGCCGCGGCGGGGGTGGCGAGCGCGGCCAGGCAGGCGGCGCCAAGGAGCAGCGTCTTCATCACTTCACGTCCCCCTCGCCCGGCTGGCCGAGCTCGAAATCGGATACCGGCCGACGCGTGGGATCGGCTGCGTCGTACATCAGCGCACCATCGACCCACACCATCTGCGGGCGGGTGTAGACGCTGAACGGATTGCCGTTCCACAGCACGACATCGGCCATCTTGCCGGGCTTGAGGCTGCCGGTCTTGTCGGCGATGCCCAGCGCCTTGGCAGGATTGATCGCGAGCCACTTCCAGGCAGTCGCCTCGGAAATGTCGAAGCCGGCCTTGATCCCCGAAGCGCGCGCCTTGGCGACTTCCTGGTTGAGCCGCTGCGTGCCGTTGTCGTCGTCCGAATGGATCATCGCGCACGCGCCTTCCTTTTCCAGGATGGCGAGGTTCTCGGGGATCGCGTCATAGGCTTCCATCTTGAAGCCGTACCAATCGGCCCAGACCGCGGCGCAGGTGTTGTTGGCCTTGAGCAGATCGGCAATCTTATAGGCCTCCACCGCGTGGTGGAACGCCGAGACATGGTAGCCGAACTCCTTGGCCATATCCATGACGATGGCCATCTCGTCGGCGCGATAGCAATGGTTCTGGACCAGGATCTCGCCTTCGAGCACGCCGCGCAGCGTGTCCATCTGCAGGTCGCGCGCGGGCGGCTCGCCACCCTTTTCCTCATATTTGTCCCAACGGCGCTTATATTCGACCGCGCGCGCCCAGGTCTGGCGATCGACGGCGATGTTGCCCATCCGCGTGGAAGGCGCGCGGCCCTTGGAGCCGTAGACGCGCTTCGGGTTCTCGCCGCAGGCCATCTTCAGGCCATAGGGCGCGCCGGGGAACTTCATCCCCTGCATCGTACGCGCATAGACGTTCTTCACCACCACGGAGCGGCCGCCGAACAGATTGGCCGAGCCCGGCAGGATCTGGAGCGTGGTGACGCCGCCATTGGCAAGCGCGCGCGAAAAGGCCGGATCCTGCGGCCAGACGCTGTGCTCTGCCCAGACTTCGGCAGTGACCGGCGAGGTCATCTCGTTGCCGTCGGAGTTCGCGTCGACGCCGGGCACCGGATAGTCGCCCATATGGCTATGGATATCGACGACGCCGGGGGTGACATATTTGCCCGCCCCGTCGATCACCTTGGTGCCGGCATCGGCGGTCAGCCCCTGCCCCACCGCAACGATCTTGCCGTCGCGGAACAGCACCGATCCATTGTCGATCCTGCCGCCCTCGCCGTCGAGCACGGTGACGTTGGTCACCAGCGTCGGAGCGCCGGGATAGGCATGATAGGTCGAGGGATAGGGATCGTGCGAATAACCCTTGCCCTTGCCGGGAGCGGAGCTGCTCGGCTCCGATGAAGCGGTCTGTGCCTTGCCTCCACCGCCGGCGGCACAGGCGGCCAGCCACGCACAGGCTCCTACGACCAAGATCGACCGGATCAACCGCGACTCCTTCCCTGATTCTCTTTTGATGGGCAGGGGTGTCGCGGGAAGAAGGACGTTTGGCAAGCGGGACTGACCCACGATCGAAACGCCTACGCAATAAAAGCCGTGGAGAGATGGCCCCGCTTTGGAGCTATGGCTTTCCATCCCAATTTGGGTGATGCTATCGCAACTTAGGGGCTTCGGCTTCCACCTGTGCAGGGGCAGGTAGTTTGCACGTGTATGACGAACTTCGTGCGGCGGACTCTAGTCCGGGGCACAGTGGGAAGACGGTTCCAGCGGCATTCGCCGTACTGGCGCTTTCATGCAGCCTGTCGGCACTCGCAGGCTGGCTGTTCGATCTGCCGGACGTGCGGAGCTTCGGCTATGGCGACTATCCCGTGTGGCCGCTCACCGCGACCGGCTATACCTTTCTGTCGTTCGGCTATCTCGCGACGATCTTCGGTTGGCGCTCCGTGGCCGCCATCTGCCTGGTGGTGCCGACGGTCCTCGCCGGGCTGTCGATCTTTCAATCGGTGACCGGCACCGATATCGGCGTGGACCGCGCTCTGTTCGGCGCGCAGCTTGCCGGCTACCCTTTCGTGCATCCGGGCCGCCCCGGGGCCAATGCGATCATCAACTTCCTGCTGCTCTCCACCGCTGCCTATAGCGCAAGGGGCCGTACGCCCGTGCCCTCGGAGGTCGCCAGTCTGATCGCGGTGGTCGTGCTCGGCCTTTCGGCCGCCGCCGCCGCCATGATCCTGCTCTCCAGCGGTGACATCTCCAGCCCGCAGATCCTGCATATCTCGCTGCCCGCCGCGGTCTCGGCGATGTCGCTCGCCATCTCTTTCCTGTTCCTGCAGAAACGCCGGAGCTGGACCCGGCTTGTCGAGGTCAGCCGCAAAAATCCTCGACTGGTGCAGGTGCTGGTCGCGTGCGGCGTCGTGCTCCCGATCATTCCGGCGCTGATGGAATTGCTCGTCGTCCGCCATGCAATGCTGTCGCCGACCGCGAGCGGGTTGCTGATCGTCTCGTTCAACCTCATGATCGTCTCGTTCATCGCCTATTGGGCAGTGACGCGGGTCGCGCGCGAGCAGGAGGCGATGACCGAGCTGAGCCACGCGCTCGACTATACCACCGTGGTGCTGACCGATCTGGACGGGCAGATCGTCCATTGGTCGCTCGGATGCCAGCAGCTCTACGGCTGGACCCCCGCGGAAGCGCGGGGACAGCATAAATACCTGCTGTTGCGCTCGCGCTGCTATGATTCGAGCGGCGGCAAGCCCAGGCAAACTGCCGGCAATGCGCAGGAACTGATCGAGATCCGCAAGGACGGGGCGGAGATCAGCGTTCTCGAACGGGTCAATCGCGTCGCAAGCCCGCACCGCGAGCCGCTGCTCGTCCACAGCATCACCGACGTGTCTCAGCGCGTGGCGACGCTACAGGCGCTCCGGACCAGCGAAGAACGCCTCGCGCTCGCGGCGGGCGCACACGAACTGGGGGTTTTCGAGTGGGACGTCGCCACCGGGCGCATGGAATGGTCGCCTGGCACCGAGCAGCGCCTTGGCCTGGTCCCGGGCACGCTTGGGGATTTCGAGAGCTGGCGCTCGCAGGTCGAGCCGTCCGACGTCGACGATGTCCTCGATACCATCGCGCGTACGGTGGCGAATCGGGCGGAGAAATTCAGCTTCCGCTATCGTTTCCTCCAGCCCAACGGCGCGGTGCGCGCGGTGGAAGGGTCCTCGCGGGCCTTTTACGACGAGCAGGGCAATCTGATGCGCACCGTCGGCGTGATCCTCGACATCACCGAGCGCGAGGAACGCGAGGCGGCGCTGCGGCGGCGGGAGGCCCAGTTGCGCACCGTGCTGGAAACCGTGCCGGACGCGATGGTGGTGATCAACGAAAGCGGCACGATCCTGCAGTTCAGCACCGCCGCGGAGGCGCTATGGGGATATCGCACCGCCGAAGTGATCGGCCAGAACTTCAGCATGCTCTCGCCGGCGGATACCCGAGCGGCCAACGAAGCCATTCTCCGCAGGTTCCTGGAAAGGCGCGAAGGCATCGCCAGCGAGGTGCTGACGGGCACCGGTGAAACCGCCGACGGGCGCCGGTTCCCGCTGGAGGCCCGCGCCGGCGTGGCCCAGAGCGACGGACAGACGCTGCTCACGGTGTTCATCCGCGACCTGAGCGATCGCATCGCCGCCGAGGAGCGACTGAGCGAACTGAGTTCCGAAATCGCCCATGTCTCGCGGCAGAGCGCGATGAGCGAGCTTGCCGCGGACCTTGCGCACGAGCTCAACCAGCCGCTCAGCGCCACGTCCAATTTCCTCGCCGCCGCCCGCATGCTGCTCGAGCGGGGAGAACCCGTGGAAAAAGTCTCCGAGCTGCTGCGCACCGCGATCGAGCAGACCCAGCGCGCGGGCGAGATCATCCGTCGCCTGCGCGCCTTCATGGCACGCGGCGAAGTGGAGATGCGTGTTGAATCGGTCGAGCGGACCGTGCGCGACGCGGTGGAGCTGATCCTGGTCGGCACCGGCCAGTTCAATACCCGCGTCAGTTACGAGCTCGATCCCAAGGCGCGTTTCATTCTCGCGGATCGAATCCAGGTCCAGCAAGTTCTGGTAAACCTATTGCGCAATGCGATGGAAGCACTGCGCGGATCGGGTCGCAGCGAACGGCAGATTACTATCAGTTCATGCAAGTATCCCGGCCAGATGGTGGAGATCGCCGTCACGGACTCCGGACCCGGCCTGCCGGAACATGTTCTCGAAACTTTGTTTTCACGCTTCACAACCACAAAAGGAAGCGGCGGCGGAATGGGTATTGGCCTTTCAATAAGTAAGCGTATCATCGAAGCGCACGGGGGTACGCTGCGCGCTGAAAATCAAACCGGGGGTGGAGCATCCTTCCGCTTCACTCTGCCCGCCGTCGAAGAGGGTGGAGTTGAATGACAAGAGCCATTTACATCGTCGACGATGACGACGCCGTCCGCGCTTCGCTGCACAGCCTTCTGTCCGTCAGAAGCGATCTGGCGGTACGGGGATACCGCTCCGGGGACGCATTTCTGGAGCAGGTCAAGGAACTCGATCCGGGTGTCCTATTGCTGGATTTCCATATGCCCGGATCGACGGGGCTGGACGTGCTCAACGCATTGAACGGCAGCCCGCATTTCGTGCCGATCGTGCTGACCGGCCAGGGCAATGTCGGCCTCGCGGTGCAGGCGATGAAGGCCGGGGCGCTCGATTTCGTCGAGAAGCCCTATGAGGCGGAAACGCTGATGCAGCTCGTCGATACCGCCTTTTCGCGGCTGGAGGAGGATAGCCAGGCCGCGGCGCGGATTGGCGCGGCAGAGGCGAAGATCGCCAAGCTCTCGCCACGCGAGACCGATGTGCTGAAGGGGCTGATCGAGGGCCGCTCGAACAAGATCATCGCCTATGAGCTGGATATCAGCCCGCGCACGGTCGAGATCTACCGCGCCAACCTGATGGAGAAGCTGGAAGTGCGCAGCCTTTCCGAGGCGCTGCGCATCGCCTTTGCTGCCGGGCTCTTCCCGAAGGCGTGAGCCCGGCAGTGCAGTCGGTCAGAAGCTGACCGCCAGGTCCATATAGCCGTAGCGGGTGTCGCCCGTCTTCGGCGCATTCGGCGCATCCCGCAGGAAATGCCCCTTGGCGAGATAGGCCGCACCCGCCTCCAGGCGAAGCCGGTCGGGGATCAGCCAGCGCCGCGCGCGCGCTTCGATCTGCGTACCCGCATGGCGGCCCGACGCGCCGGTCTTGTCGCGAACGCCGGTCGACGCGAAGGCATCGGTCGCATCCGCAAGCCACAGCCCCCGCACCGCCGCCATCAGGTCGAAGCGTTTCGAGGGCTTGGCCGCGAAACGCGCGCCCGGTGAAATCAGGTTCGCGCGGCCGATCGGACCATAGAGCGCGACCGGACCGAAATCCGCGCGCCGCGCGCCGAACAGCGTATCGAACCGGCCATAGGACGACTTGGCGCCATCGGCCGAGGCATAGTCGAACATTGCGGAAATGCGCGGCATCCATCCCTTGGCCGCGGTCCAGCCCGCCTCGGCATGGCCGAAGCTCGCCTGCACCTCGAGATCCTTGATGTCGTTTGCTGCGGTGGTCGCGCGCGCGGTGCCGCGCTGGAGCGCCCCTTCCGCCTCGAAGTCGAACTTGCCCTTGGCGGGCGCGCGGCGGATGCGCGTGCCGAAGGTCGAGAGATGACGGTCGCGGGTGAGGCGGCCCGGACGGTCCTCCTCGACCAGGCGATAGCCGTAGATCTCGAGGCTCACATTCTTGAACGCCTCGGCAACGGTGCCGCTGGTGCCGAAAAAGGTCATGTTGCCGGCGGCGCGATCGAACTTGAATCCGTTGTGATGGATGGCGCCGGCATCATCGGGGAGCGCCGTGAACGGCTCGGTCCAGAAGAGGACGAACCGATCCTTGCCCTTGGTCCGCCATTCGCCCATCGCGCCCAGATAGGAGAGCACGGTGTTGGGGAAATCGGTGCGCCCGACCAGACGGCTCGAACCGATGTCGAGCGAGAAGCGGCCCAGCGTCGCGGTCAGCGTGTCGCCCTTCTGCGCGACGTCGCGCAGACGATAGGCCGCATAGGCCTGGACCGGCTCGAGCGCGTCGATCTCGGTGGTCTTGACCGAGGACTTGTCGCTCTCGGCATAGCCGCGCGCATCGACGATCTCGCCGCCGAGCGCGAAATCGCCCATGTCCAGACGCGCGGCCACCGTGGTGCGGAACGAGACGAACACGTCGTCGGGGCTCGTGGCCGGACGGAACTGGCCATCGATCGCCTCGATGCGTGCGCGTGCGCTGGCATCGATGGTGAATTTCACGTCCGACTTGCCGTTCCCGTCGTCCGGGTGCGCTACAGCCGGAATCGCATATAATAGAACGGGTAAGGCAGCGGCGCTAAGAAGAAAGCGGGCAGCTAAGTTGATCGTCACGGCGAGCTCCGGATTGGTAAATATCCCACTCCTTATAGAAACAACCCGAAGCGTACCGGTCCGAGGGCGTTAAGTATTCGTTCCGGTAGCGGTTTCTCAAAAAGCTATTGGCTGAAAAGGCTGCGTTTTCAGCGCTACCGGGAGTCTGGGGCTCGGTTACCATCCTATAATGTATGAGTTCCGCTCCGACGGAGCCTGTTTACAATCCGCGGCGTGCTCGCGTGCGCCCGATCAAATGGACTCGCACATGCTCGCATTCATAAACAACTGGCGACTGGCAAAGAAAATGCTCGTCGCATTCGCCTTTCTCGGCGCGCTGATCACAGCGCTCGGGATCAACGGCTACGTCTCCAACAACCAGCTCAGTGATATCGCTTCGCGCCATGTCGAGCGTGGTGTTGCCGGCATGGCGAGCCTCGCCGACCTGCTGAGCGACGTCAAGGAACTGCGGATCATCGTCTACAGCTATTACAATGCGCCTGACGCCAAGGACGCCGCGTCGCTCGAAGAACGAATGGCCAAGGCGAACAAGGCCTTTCTGGACGATATCGCGACCTACAAGCCGATCGCAGGTGAGGAATTCGCTCCACAAGTGGAAAAATTGACCGATCAGGCCAAGCAGTTGATCGCCACGAACGAGAAGACCTTTGCGTTAAAGCGCAGCGGCGACATGGCCGGCGTTCTGGCGCTCATCAAGGGGGACGGCAAGAAGCAGTCGCGCGATGCGATCGATCAGATCGAAGAGCTCCTCCAGATGTCGCGCGATCGTTCCAAGGCCGCGGACCTGGCGGCCGATGCCTATGCCAACCAGGCCATTCTTCTGTCGATCCTGCTCGCGGTTGCCACGATCGGCGGCCTGCTGGCCGTATGGTTCGTCATCAACACTACCGTCGCCAAGCCGATGGCCAACCTGACCGGCGTGACCACCACGCTGGCGGAAGGCGGCAAGGCGGAGGTCCCCTATCGCGACCGCGCCGACGAGCTCGGCAAGATCGCAATCGCCGTCGAGCAATTCCGTGTCGCTGCGGTCGCCCGTGCCGAAACCGACGCCCGCTCGGCTGCCGAGCAGAAGGTTGTGACCTCCAGCCTGCGCGACAGCCTGTTGTCGCTCACCCAGGGCGACCTGACCGCGCAGATCAAGACCGACTTCCCGCCCGCCTATGCCGAGCTCAAGACCAACTTCAACGAAGCGATCGAGAGCCTGCGCAGCCTGATCGGCTCGGTGATGGAATCGACCGCGACGATCCGCGTCGGTTCGGGCGAGATCGCCCAGGCGTCCGAGGATCTCGCGCGCCGCACCGAAGGCAATGCCGCCAGCCTCGAAGAGACTTCGGCCGCAGTCACCCAGATGGACGGCCGCCTCAGGGCTACCGCGGCTTCGGCGTCGCGGACCGTGGAGCGCGCCGACGGCGCCATCGCGACCGTCTCGGGCGGCCGCAGCATCGCCGACGAGGCAGTGCAGGCAATGACCCGCGTTGCGGACAGCGCCAAGGGCATCGACAGCGTCATCGAGGGGCTCGACAAGATCGCCTTCCAGACGCGCGTCCTCGCGATGAACGCGGCGGTCGAAGCCGGCCGCGCCGGCGAGGCAGGCCGCGGCTTCGCGGTGGTCGCCGACCTCGTCTCGGCGCTGGCGATGCGCGCAGAGGAAGAGGCCGGTCGCGCCCGCGACCAGCTCACCGCCACCCAGACCGATATCGTCGCGGCGGTCCAGATGGTCGAGAAGGTCGACAGCGCGCTCGCCAATATCTCGAGCGATGTCGGCGAAGTCCACAGCCTGCTCGGCCAGATGGCGACCGACAACCAGGCCCAGTCGACCGCGATCACCCAGATCAGCGCCGCGATCGGCACGATGGACCAGTCGACCCAGCAGAATGCCGCGATGGTCGAGCAGACTTCCGCCGCCGCGCGCAATCTCAGCGCCGAAGTGACCTCGCTCGCCGACCAGGCGGCCAAGTTCACCATCGGCAATGATCGTCCCCGTGCCAGCGTCCGTGCCGTGACGCCCGTCGCCAAGGCGCCGGTCAGCAAGCCGACGGGCTATGTCTCGCCGGTCAAGGCACTGCCGGTACCGGCGATCGCGACCGCCAATGGCGCGGCGCACGACGATTGGACTTCGTTCTAACCACCTATCCGCGTTCGAAAATGGCGGGCGTCGCGGCAAGACCGCGGCGCCCGCTTTTTCATGACACCCTGCAAGGCAGCGGCTACAGGGTCTCGCGCACGAACGCGATGATGGCGATAATGAGAAGCAGGCCGCCCATCCTCATTCTCACGATCAGGGACATGGAAGCGATGACCCGCGGCCAGGTTCGTACGGCATTGCC
Source organism: uncultured Sphingomonas sp. (assembly GCA_966211615.1). Taxonomy (GTDB): domain Bacteria; phylum Pseudomonadota; class Alphaproteobacteria; order Sphingomonadales; family Sphingomonadaceae; genus Sphingomonas. Next base: position 44,586 of record CBIHNZ010000012.1, on the reverse strand, counting down.
AAACCTGTAGCGGAAGGGCCCGGCTGCCGAGCCTTTCCGAGCCTGGTCTCAAGCGCTGGTTATGTCATGGCCCACATGCGCGATCCAAAATGTTGGACTGACGGTCGGGGCGCCCGAGCACGGCGCCGCCCCCGACGACGGGCAGCATGATCCGACTTCCCCTCTCCAGCACACAAGGAAAGGGCGTCGTAGCCACAAGCCACGACGCCCTATTCCGTTAGCAGTGCCCGTTCGACCTCAGTCGTCGCCGAACGCCGCGATCAGCCGCAACCCGGTCACCCAGGTGTTGCGGCCATGGCCGTCCGAATAAGCGCGGCGGATATACTGGATGTCGGGCTGGACGCTCAGGAACGGTGCAAGCTTGTCCTGATAGGTCAGTTCGATACCGGTCTCGCCATCGGCGGCCGAATAGCCTTCATCGAGCAGGTTGTCGCTGAACCCGTGCGAGAGCAGGCCGTGCTCCACGCCGAACGAGATCTGGCTGTCGGGCCGCCCGGGCACGAGGCCGGTGACCAGCACGCCAGCCTGGAAGCCGCCGCGGAACGGCGTGGTCTTGCCTTCCGACACGCCGAGGCGCGCAAAGAGATGCGTCCCCGCTTCGTCGCCGCCCGCGACCTGCTGGTCGATCAGCACATAGGCGCCCTGGGCGATGCGCTGCGTGGGATCGCCAGCGGCAGTGACCGCGCGGACATCGTCCTGGCGCTGGCTGTAACGCCAGACGCCCAGCGCGAGCTTGCCGCCCAACGTCGTCCCCGCCTCGCCGATCAGCAGCACGCCGTCGCGAAAGCGGAAATCGATCCCGGTCGGATCGCCGATCACGCCGGACTTGGCGTCGACCACCGCCGCGCGGACATAGCCTCTCGCGCCGACATCGACGCTCAGCCGTGCGGTGAGCGCTGTGGACGGGAAGATCGACGGGCCGTTGGGGCCAGTCGCCGCCAGCTCGGATCCGATGCCGAAGGGCGGCGCAATGAGCAGCCCGGCCGAATCATTCTGGTAGAAATCGGCGTTGAGATCGGTGAGGCCGAGGCGCAGCGACGCGCGGCCGCCGGCGAATGCCTGCTGGATCCACGCCTCGTAGAGCTTGGCGCGTGCCGAGCCGACCTCAATGTTGTTGACGCCCTGGAGCGTCCCCGCCGCGTCGTTGGGCTTGCCGCCGAAATTGGCGAGCAGGTGCCCACCGGCGCTGAGGCCGTTCACGCCGATCAGCTTCTGCAGATCGGCCTCGGCGGTCAGTTCGACGTCGTGCAGGACGAACGAGCGCGACTCCTCCCCCTGCGCAACGATCACCGCATCGGCCACATAGCGACCGCCGACCGCGACCGAGCGTTCCGAGGCTTCCTGCGCATATGCGGGAGCCGCGGCCAAAGCGCCCGCGGCGATCAGAGAAAAACGTATCGATTGCATTGCCGATGTTCCGTGGCCAGTTGGCGATCCCATCGATATTATAGGATGTCCGCAACGTTTCCCGGATCAGGCGGCCCCGTTTCTGCAGGGGCGCGAACATAAGTTAGATTCGATCCTATAATTCACTGTCACCGGCCGCACGCCGCGGCGGGTGGAATAGTCACTCAGGGAATCGAATCGGATGCGACCTTCCTTCCAAGCCCCAAACGGCATGTCTCTCGAACGCGCGTCGAAAATCGCCGGCGCGAGCCTGCTCGGCCTCATGCTGCTCTGCGGCGTGACGGGCATCGGTGCCGCGTGGCAGCAGGGGCTTGGCCTCGAGCGCCAGAGCGCGGCATCCACGCTGCTCGCCAATCACCAGGTCGCCGACATGATGCACGATGCGATCCGTGCCGACGTGCTCGCGGCGTTCAAGGCGCAGGATCCCGCCAGCGGCATCAAGATGGACGAGATCGAGAAGGATTTCGCCGAGCATCTCGATACCCTGCGCGAACATATCGCGGCCGACGGCGCCTATAAGGGCTCGGAGGAAGTCTCGGCGGTCACCTCGAAGCTGCTCGAGCCGATGGCCGCCTATGCGGAATCGGGGCGCAAGATCATGGCCAAGATCAAGACCGATCCGGCTGGCGCCGACCGCGATCTCGCTTCCTTCTTCGATCAGTTCCACGTCCTCGAAAAGTCGATGGGCGACGCATCGGACGCGATCGAGGTCCACACCAAGGAGACTTCGAGCGCGGCCACTGCGATCGGCCGCTACGCCATTCTGCTGCTCGTCCTCACGCTGGCCGCCGGCATGGGCGCCTGTGTCGCGCTGATCATGGCGGTGCGCCGCCGCGTCGTGCTGCCGCTCGTCTCGCTCGCGGGAACGATGCGCCAGCTCGGCGCCGGCGATCTCACCGCCGAGGTGACCGGCACCGATCGCGGTGACGAGCTCGGCGACATGGCCCAGGCGATGGTCGCGTTCCGCGATCAGCTCCATGCCGCCGAACAGGCGAAGCAGGCCCAGGCCCAGCTCATCGTCGAAAGCCTTGGCTCGGGCCTCACCGCGCTTGCCGATGGCGACCTCACCGCGGAGGTCAGCGCCGATTTGCAGCCGCCTTTCGCCCAGCTCAAGATCAACTTCAACGAAGCGATGACCAGCCTGCGCAGCCTGATCGGCTCGGTGACCGAAAGCGCCTCGAGCATCCGCACGGGTTCGAGCGAGATCGCCCAGGCCTCCGAGGATCTCGCACGCCGCACCGAAGGCAATGCCGCCAGCCTGGAAGAGACCTCGGCCGCGGTCACCCAGATGGACGGCCGCCTCAAGGCCACCGCCGCCGCCGCGTCGCGGACGGTAGAGCGCGCCGACGGCGCCATCGCGACCGTCTCGGGCGGCCGCGACATCGCCGACGAGGCGGTGCAGGCGATGACCCGTGTGGCCGAAAGCGCCAAGGGTATCGACAGCGTCATCGAGGGCCTCGACAAGATTGCCTTCCAGACCCGCGTCCTCGCAATGAACGCGGCGGTCGAAGCCGGTCGTGCGGGTGAAGCAGGCCGCGGCTTCGCGGTGGTCGCCGATCTCGTCTCCGCCCTGGCGATGCGCGCAGAGGAAGAGGCCGGTCGCGCCCGCGACCAGCTCACCGCCACCCAGACCGATATCGTCGCGGCGGTCCAGATGGTCGAGAAGGTCGACAGCGCGCTCGCCAATATCTCGAGCGATGTCGGCGAAGTCCACAGCCTGCTCGGCCAGATGGCGACCGACAACCAGGCCCAGTCGACCGCGATCACCCAGATCAGCGCCGCGATCGGCACGATGGACCAGTCGACCCAGCAGAATGCCGCAATGGTCGAACAGACCTCCGCCGCCGCGCGCAACCTGACGTCCGAGGTCTCGGCGCTCGCCGACCAGGCTGCCCGGTTCCGCACCGGCGCGCAGATCAAGTCCGTCGCGCGTCCGGCCAAGTCGTCCGGCTATGTCTCGCCGGTCAAGGCACTGCCCATCGCCGCGATGGCGAACGGCAACGGCAACGGCTCGGGCGACTGGGCGTCCTTCTGACGTCCCCGGCCTTCGGCTCACAAAAAAAGGGCACCGCGAGACGATCGCGGCGCCCTTTTTGCTACCTGCCTGGGGCTGGCGTCTTTCGAATGTTCAGCGGACCTGCCTCTTGAACCACCAATCAAGGGACATGTTGATCAGAAGCACGCCGAAAGCGGCATAGGCGAATATCTCGCCCACATCGCGCTCCAGCCAGTAGCAGAGCGCGATATAAGCGATCATGCAAAGGGCTATGCCGAGCTGGACGGCGCCTATCATTTTCCGATGCTTCACCGCCCCAGACTCCTGTCGATTGCCTCGCAAGGCTAGTGTGGAGACGGAGCCTCCGCAACGAAGCGCGATAGGTCGCATCGACGAAGCACCCCAAAACGAGAAAGGGCGCCGCGATCGTCTCGCGGCGCCCTTTCTCTTGGCATGGTAGGCCGCGGATCAGGCGGCCAGGCGTTCGGCGCGCAGCCCGTCCATGATCGTGCGGTTGAGCGAGATCAGTTCGGCGACCGATTCACGCCCTGCGATCACGTCGCTGGTGAAGCGATCGACCCACAGGCCGAGCGAGATGATCTGCGCGCGCAGCGGCACGGGCAGCCCGTTGCCGGTCGCGCCGCAATCGGTGACGAAGGCGGACCACATCTGCCGGTTCCGATAGAGCGCGGGCATCAGCATCGCGCCTTTCAGCCCGGCGTCCTGGGCGGCGATTATCTCGCCGGTGATTTCGCTCATCAGCCGGAACTCGGCCGAGCGCGGGGTCTCGGCCCGGCTGCGGGCCGCTTGATAGGCGGAGAGAGTCATTCTGGCTCCTTTGCTTGTCCTCCATTCTAGAACGATTTCGCCGCGAGCGGCTGCGACCATCCTATAAGATTCATGCGCCCACCGATGCGGCGCAGGTTCCAGGGAAACTGCATTGGCCGACACGATCCTTCCGCACGCCCTGCCGTCCGCACTCGATGGCCGCGGCCCGCTGAAACTGCTCTCTCTCGACTGCTTCGACACCTTGCTGTGGCGCGACACCCATGCGCCGCGCGACCTGTTCGGCGCGCTGCCGGGCGTCAGCGTCCCGCAGCGGCAATGGGCGGAAGAACGCGCGCGTACCGCCGCCATAGTCCGCCGCAGGCACAATGAAGTGAGCATCGCCGAAATTTACAGCGAGCTCTTCCCCAACGGCAGCGCCGCCGAACGCGACGCCGCGATCCGGAACGAGCTGGATGCCGAAGCGCGCCATTGCTTCGCCTTCCGTCCCGCCGTCGAGCTGATGCGCGAAGCCCATCGCCGCGGCATGGGCGTGATCATCGTCAGCGACACCTATCTCGATGCGGACCAGCTGCGCGGCCTGATCGCCGCCGCGGCCGGCGAAGAGATCGCCGGCATGATCGATCGCGTGTTCTGCTCATCGGTCTATCGCCGTCCGAAAGCCGGCGGTCTCTATGAGCTGGTGCTCAAGGAGCTCAGCGTCGCCCCGCACGAAATCCTCCACATCGGCGACAATAAGAGCGCCGACGTCGATGGCGTCGCACCTTTCGGGGTGCACACGCTGCACCTGAAGCAGTTCGACACCGCGACCGAACAGCGCCTGCGCCTCGAGGCCGCGGTCAGCGCGATGTTCGACCCGCTGGCGCCGGAGATCGTGACGACGCATCAGCCGCACCGCGCCATTCTCTCGGCGATCGAGCCGTCGATCGAAGATCTCGCCGAACGCTTCGGCTTCTCTACGCTCGGCCCGGTGCTGAACGGCTTCGAACGCTGGCTCGCGACCGAGGCCGAGACGCTTCAGGCGCAGCGTGGCGGCAAGGTCCATTACCTGTTCCTGATGCGCGACGGCTATCTGCCGATGCTGGTGCATCAGGCGAGCGGCGCGAGTGCCTCCGCGCACGCGATCGAGATCAGCCGCTTCACCGCCACCGCGTCCTCGCTCACCAGCGAGGAAGCAATCGAGCGCTATCTCGAGCTCGAGATCGGCAGTGATCTGGGCGCGCTGGCCAACCAGCTGCTGCTGCCCAAGACCGAAATTGCGCTGATCATGAAGGATCTGCCCGCGGTCGGCGCGCCCGGCGCCTTCCTCCGCGCCATCCGCAACCCCGCGCGGATGCGGCGTATCATCAAGAACGCCACCGGCTTTGCCGAGCGGATGATCGAGCATGTCCGCGCCAATGTGAACCCGGCCGAGGGCGACACGCTGATGCTCGTCGATCTGGGCTATAATGGCTCGGTTCAGAACGACGTCGCCCAGTTGCTGTCCACGGCGCTGAACGTCCATGTCGCGGGCCGCTATCTGCTGCTGCGCGAGCAGTCGCTCACCGGTCTCGACAAGCGTGGCTTCCTCGGGCCCGACCATTACGACGCCTACACGCAGGAAGCATTTTGCAACAACGTGGCCGTACTTGAGCAGCTCTGCACCGCGGCGCAGGGCTCGGTGGTCGACTATGACCGCGACGGCACGCCGATCCGGCGCGGCAACAGCATCAAGTCGCGCCAGAGCGCGATCCGCGACCGCGTCCAGGAAGGCTGCCTTCGCTTCACCCGCGAAGAACGCGGCATCTGCATCCGCAATGCGGTGCCCGATGCGGCGACGATGTGGCGGCGTGGTGCCGCGGCGGTACTCGGCCGCCTGATGTTCATGCCGATGGCGGACGAGCTGGCGGTGCTCAGCACGTTCGAGCATGACGTGAATCTGGGCGTCGACAATACGGTCGCCCTGTTCGATCCGGAGATCGCCACGCGCGGCCTGCGCCAGCGCGGCCTGTTCTACATGAAGGGCGCCAACCGGATGTATCTGCCGGCCGAGCTTCATGGCGAGGGCCTGTCGCTCAAGCTCGCGCTGCTCGCGCACAAGCGCTTCGGACTCGCGCTCAAATATGCCGACTTTATCGATCAGACGATTTCGCTGCCGGTGATCATCGCGGACGGGCACAAGGTCTCGACGGGCCATGTCACCGCGACGCCGACACATGACGGCTATTATCTCGCCCCGATCCCGATCAGCGATTGCCGCTTCTCGATCGGTATCCAGTTCGGCCGCCTCTATGAGTGGCTGCAGGTCGACAGCGCCGTGTTCATGCCGGTCAAGCGCTTCCTCAGCGACAAGCAGCGCCCGGGCCTGGACGAGGTCGAGGCGCTGCCCTCGCTCGAAGGCATGGAACAGACCGCCCCCCATCTCTTCCGCTGTGCGGACGAAGGCGCGTTCATGATGGTCCCTCCGCCGCAGCGCCAACATGATGAGCCGATGATGCTGGCAGTGGTCTTCCGTCCGATCGCGCCGCGCGAAACCGTCCAGGTGCCCGATGCCGCCCGCCTTACCGAAACCATGGAAGCCAATTCGTGACCAATCTCCTCATCCACTCGATGACCGAATTCTCGGATATCATTCTCGGCAGCCTGCACGCCGCTGGCGCGCGGCACATCGCCGAAGTGGGCGCGGAGTTCGGCGGCACCTCGCAGCAGCTCGCCGCCTATGCCGAGGCGACCGGCGGCAGCCTGACCAGCATCGATCCAGCGCCGAAGCGCGAGTTCATCGACTGGATCAACGCCACGCCGGCCGCGCGCCATGTCCCGGCGCCCAGCCTCGAAGCCATGCCCGGCCTGTGCGACATCGACGCCTGGGTGATCGACGGTGATCACAATTATTATACCGTGTTCAACGAGCTGCGCATCGCCGACGAGCTTTCGAAGCGCGATCGCAAGCCTTTGCTTGCGTTCCTGCACGATGTCAGCTGGCCGAGCGGCCGTCGGGACTTCTATTACGCGCCCGATCGCATTCCGGCGGAATGGCGCCACCCGCACAGCTTCGAAGCCGGAGTCACGCTGGGCAACAAGGGCACCCTGCCCGGTCGCGGCTTCCGCGGCGGCGGCCATTTCGCGGTCGCGCTCCACGAAGGCGGCCCGCGCAACGGCGTGCTGACCGCGGTCGAGGATTTCATCAACGGCGCCCGCACCGAGGAGCGCCCCCTTGCCTATGCCAACGTGCCGGCGGTGTTCGGCCTCGGCGTGCTGTTCGACGCTTCCGCGCCCTGGGCGGGCAAGGTCGCCAATATCGTCGAGCCTTACCACAACAACGAACTGATTGCGTCGCTCGAGCTCAACCGCCTGCGCAACTATCTCGCGGTAATCGAATGGCAGGATCGCGAGGCCGCTTAACCAAAATGCGGCCGCCGGGCGCCGGACACGCTGAAACCCTCCTATAATTCTGGAAACACCAGAGAAAGACTGCGGTATCGCCATGTTGAACGGCGTCGGTTTCCTCATCGTCATCGTCTGCGTCTTCGGCAGCTTCATCATCTCGGGCGGCAAGTTCGAGATCATCCTGCATGCCCTGCCGCACGAATTGATGGCCATCGTCGGCGCTTCGGTCGGCGCGTTCATCGTCGCGAACTCGTTTCCGACGGTGAAGAAGGCGCTCGCCGGGGTGACGCGCTCGTTCAAGGGCGGACGCTGGAAGGCGGGCGACTATCGGGACCTGCTGACCATGCTGTATGGCATCCTCAGCACCTTCAAGAAGAACGGCGCGACCGCGCTCGAGCCGCATCTCGACGATCCCGAGCAGAGCGAGCTCTTCAAGCCCTATCCGCGGCTGTTGCAGGACCGCAAGCTGATCGAGTTCATCTGCGACTATCTGCGCATGATGACGGTCAATTTCGAGGATCCGCATCAGCTCGAATCCGCGATGGAAGCGGATATCGAGCGGCACCATCACGAGGAAGCCGGCCCGCAGCATGCGCTGCAGATCATGGCCGACGGCCTTCCCGCTATCGGCATCGTCGCCGCCGTTCTCGGCGTGATCAAGACGATGGGCTCGATCGATCAGCCGACCGAGATCCTCGGCGCGATGATCGGTGGCGCACTGGTCGGCACCTTCCTGGGCGTGCTGCTCAGCTACTGCCTGGTCGGCCCGCTCGCCGCCAAGCTCAACGAAACGATCGAGGCGGACATCAAGCCCTTCTCGATCGTGAAGACCGCGATCGTCGCCTATGCGCAGAACGTACCGGTCCAGGTCGCGATCGAGATCGCGCGCCGCATGACGCCGTCGGCCTATGCGCCGAACTTCCAGCAACTCGAAACTGCACTCGACGAGGCGAAGAATGGACTCAACCCTGCCACTGCCTGACGCCGAGCTCGGCCTCGACGATCGCTCGCTGCGCCTTCCGGCGCACGGCACCACCGTCACCGCCGAGGATCTGCGCGTGCGCCTCGTGCTCGCCGCCGATCTCGACGATGCGATCGAAGTCGATGCGTCGGAGGTCGAGAGCGTCGGCCAGGCCGTGCTCCAGCTCCTCGTCGCGGCGAATGCCGAGGCGGCGAGCGCCGGCCAGGCCTTCCGCATCGTCAATCCCAGCCCTGCCTTCACCGATCGCGTGAACCGCTGCCACCTCGCGGCCGCGATCGGCCTCGATACCGGAGACGTCCTTTGACCAAGCTCATCCTCACCGTCGATGACTCGGCGAGCATGCGAATGCTCCTGAAGACGTCGCTGACCGCGCAGGGCTATCGCATCGAGAGCGCGAACGACGGCCAGCACGGCCTCGAGCGCATGCACGAGGTCAAGCCCGACCTGCTGATCACCGACATCAACATGCCCAAGATGGACGGCTTCGAGCTGATCGAGGCGGTGCGCGCCGACGGCGCCTTCAAGGGCACGCCGATCCTGGTGCTGTCGACCGAATTCTCGGACGAGAAAAAGGCCCGCGCACGTGAGGCCGGTGCCACCGGCTGGATCACCAAGCCCTTCGAAGCCGTCAAGCTGGGAGCGGCTATCCGTCGCGTGTGCCCGTGAGCGACGAATTCGACGACATCCAGGCGATCTTCTTCGAGGAATGCGCCGAAGGCCTGACGACCGCCGAAGAAGGTCTGTCGGCGATGCAGGCGGGTGACGTCTCGGCCGAGACGATCGCCGGCGTGTTCCGTGCGGTCCACTCGATCAAGGGCGGTGCCGGCGCGTTCGGTCATGCCGATCTGACCGCCTTCGCCCACCGTTTCGAGAACGTCCTCGACGAGGTTCGGGGCGGCAAGATCGCTCCGTCGGCCGGCGTCATCAAGGTGATGCTGAGCTCGTTCGACGTGCTCGCCGATCATGTCGAGGCGGCCAAGGGTCTCGCCCCGCGCCCGGCCGACCAGGCCGCGCTCGATGCGCTCGAGGCGGTGCTCGCCAACAAGGGCGTGCCCGATTCAGACGGTTCTCCGAACTCTGCCCCCGCCGCTTCCCCGGCGGGGGCGGAGACCCCTGCCCCGGTGGTCGCCGAGGACGAGGACGAGTTCGGCTTCAAGCCCGTACTCGTCTCGCTCGACGATTTCGACGCCCCGGCCGACTTGGCCGAGCCGGCTGAGGCCGCGGGCTGGACGATCCGCTTCAAGCCGTCGCGCGCCGCGCTCGCCAATGCCGGCGAGCCGCTGCTGATCATCCGCGAGCTCGAGGGCCTGGGCGCGACGATCGAATCGGTCGACGTCTCGAGCGTCCCGCCGCTGCGCGATCTCGACCCCGAGGACGCCTACCTCACCTGGGTGCTGAGCATGCCGGGCGAGGTGTCCGAGGGCGACATCGCCGATTGCTTCGATTTCGTCGCGCCGGATTCGCTGATCGAGATCACGCGTGCGGAAGCGCCGGTGACCAGTGCGCCCGAAAGCGCGCCCGAGCCCGAGCCGGAATTCGTGCCCGTGATGGCGACGATCGAGGAGGAGATTCCGTTCGAGCCGGTCACCGTCCAGCTCGACGATCTCGCCGCCAACATGGAGCAGGTCGTCGCCGCGATCGCCGCCGCCTCGCCCACGGTTGCCGAGGCCGCCGCCGCGCCCAAGCCGGCCAGCGAAGCCGCGCAGACCATCCGCGTCGATCTGGGCAAGCTCGATCTGCTGCTCAACCTGGTCGGCGAGCTGGTGATCCGCAACTCGATCCTCGCCGATCGCCTGTCGCCCGCCGATCGCACCCGCGTCGAACTGCCCGAGCTGGCTCGCCTTACGCGCCAGATCCAGGACAATGTCATGTCGCTGCGCGCGCAGCCGATCCGCCAGGCGTTCAGCCGCGTGCCGCGCATGCTGCGCGATCTCTCGGTCGAGACCGGCAAGACGATCAACCTCGAGACCTATGGCGAGACGACCGAAGTCGACAAGGGCGTGATCGAGAAGATCGGCGATCCCCTCACCCACATGATCCGCAACGCCGCGGACCATGGCCTGGAAAGCGCCGAGGAGCGGATCGCCGCGGGCAAGAACCCCGCCGGCACGATCAAGCTCTCGGCCGAGCAGAAGGGCGCGCGCATCTTCGTCCGGGTCCAGGACGACGGCCGCGGCATCGACCGCGAACGCGTCAAGGCCAAGGCGATCGAGAAGGGCATCATCGCCGCCGACGCGCACCTGACCAACGAAGAGATCGACCAGCTCATCTGCGCGCCGGGCTTCTCGACCGCAGCGACGATCTCGAACATTTCCGGCCGCGGCGTCGGCATGGACGTGGTCCGTTCGAACGTCGAGGCGCTGGGCGGCCGGCTCGAGATCACCTCGGTCCCCGGCCAGGGCACCACCTTCACCATGGTCCTGCCGCTCACGCTCGCCATCCTCGACGGGATGATCGTGCGGCTCGCCGGCCAGCGCTTCGTGCTGCCGCTCAGCCATGTGCTCGAGACGGTCCAGCCCGAGCCGGGCCAGGTCAAGCGCACCTCGCCCGATACCGAAGTGATCGACATGCGCGGCAGCTATGTGCCGGTGAAGCGTGCGACCGAGATCTTCGGCCTCAACGACGACCGCGCGATCGAGGATTCGCTGGTGGTCATCGTCGAGAGCGAGACCGCGGGCAATGTCGGCCTGGTGGTCGATACGATCGACGACCGCCGCGAAGTGGTGATCAAGAGCCTCGACCAGAACCTGCACCCGATCCGCGGTCTGGGCGGCGCCACCATCCTGGGCGACGGCTCGATCGCCCTCATCCTCGATATCGAGGCGCTGGTCGCCTCGCCTTCCCGCTACACCCCCAAAGGACTCGCAGCATGAGCACCGCCACCACCGATACGGCTTCGGACCGCAAGATCGTCACCTTCTCGCTGGGCAAGCAGACGTTCGGCATCGACATGCGCGCGCTCATCGAGATCCGCGAATGGGACGAGCCCACCCCGCTTCCCAACGTGCCGAGCTTCGTCAAGGGCGTGACCAACCTGCGCGGCAACGTGATCCCGGTCGTCGGCCTGGCCGAGCGCCTGGGCTGGGAGCCGAGCGTGATCCATGCCCGCTCGTGCATCCTGGTCGTCAACATCGCCGGCAAGCAGGCGGGTTTCCTGGTCGATGAGGTCAACGACATCGTCGGCATCGGCGAGGCCGAGATCCAGCCCGCTCCCGAGGTCGAGACGATCGAGGCGAGCGTGATCGCCGGCCTGGTCCGCATCGCGACGCGGACCAAGGACGGTACGCGCGACGAAAAGGGCGTGATGGTTCTGCTGCTCGATCTCGACGCGCTGAGCCTCACCAAGCACCTGGATCTCGCGGCGTGAGCCCCGCCGGGGGCGCCGCGGCGCTCGCCGGCGGCGCGACGGGCATGACGGCGCACAATGCGGAGCTCACGCCCCGCGATTTCGCCGCCATCGCCCAGATCATGCACGAGGATGCGCGGATCGCGCTGAGCGAGGCAAAGACCACGCTCGTCCAGTCGCGCCTGGCGCGCCGGCTGCGCGAGCATGGCCTGGTCCGGTTCAGCGACTATGTCGCGCTGGTGCATAGCGACGCCGAGGAACGCCATGCGATGGTGGTGGCGCTCACCACCAACCACACACATTTCTTCCGTGAGCCGCATCACTTCGACCATTTTCGCCAGACCGTCCTGCCGGTGCTCCAGCGCAAGCAGGGCCCGGTCCGGATCTGGTCGGCGGGCTGCTCGTCGGGCGAAGAGGTCTACACGATCGCGATGTGCCTGCTGGGTCCCGACCGCACGTCGGCGAACTGGCTGCGGCATGCGGACGTCCGCCTGCTCGCGACCGACATCGCGCCGCACGTGGTCGAATCGGTCAAGCGCGGCTTCTATGCCGACAGCGCGGTCGAAGGGGTTCCCCAGCCCTATCGCGGCGCGTGGATGCGTCCCGCGCCCGGCGGCATGGTGATGGCCGACGAAGTGCGCGAGCTGGTGACGGCCAAGGTGCTCAACCTGTTCGAGCCCTGGCCGCTCAAGGCCGCGTACGACGTGATCTTCTGCCGCAACGTGATGATCTATTTCGGCGATCCCGCGAAGGAAGAGCTGGAGGAGCGGTTCGTCAACCAGCTCGCACCGGGCGCGCACCTCTATATCGGCCATTCGGAGCGGCTGATCGGACCGGCGGCACAGCGCATGCGCTCGTGCGGCCACACCATCTATCAAAAGCCGGAGACGCACTGATGAAACCGGTACGCACGCTCATCGTCGACGACAGCGCCTCGATGCGCGCGACGCTCAAGCGCATGCTCTCGGCCGATCCCGAGATCGAGGTCGTCGGCATGGCGCCCGAGCCCTTCGCCGCGCGCGACATGATCAAGACGCTCAACCCCGACGTGCTGACGCTCGACGTCGAGATGCCGGGGATGGACGGCCTGTCGTTCCTCGAACGCATCATGCGCCTCAGGCCCATGCCGGTCGTGATGTGCTCGACGCTCACCGCGCGCGGTGCCGAGGTGACGATCGAAGCGCTTCGCCTGGGCGCGGTCGACTATGTCACCAAGCCCAGCGGCACCCCCGAGGATATCGAGCGCGACGCGACCCTGTTGTGCGAGAAGGTCAAGACCGCCGCGCGCTCGATCGCTCGCGCCGGACCCCAGCGGCTGCCGGTCCAGCCCAGCGTCGCCGGCGGCGGCACGGGCAAGCTGATCGCGATCGGATCATCGACCGGCGGCGTCGAGGCGCTGTTCTCGCTGTTGCCCTCGCTCCCGGCGGACTGCCCGCCGGTGCTGATCGTCCAGCACATGCCGGCCAGCTTCACGCGCAGCTTCGCGGCACGGCTCGACGGCGAATGCCGCGTCAACGTGCTCGAAGCGACCGACGGCGCGCAGGTGATGCCGGGAACCGTCTATATTGCTCCTGGGGGCGAGACGCACATGGAGCTTTCCGGCGGCGTCAACGGGCGCATCAAATTGCGCGCGGGCGACCCGGTGGGCGGGCATCGGCCTTCGGTCGATGTGCTGTTCCGCTCGGTGGCGCAGCTCGGGTCCGCGGCGGTCGGGGCGATCCTGACCGGCATGGGCGCGGACGGCGCGCAGGGGCTGCTGGCGATGCGCCAGGCGGGCGCACGCACGCTGGGGCAGAGCCGAGAGACCTGTGTGGTCTGGGGCATGCCGCGCGCGGCCGGTGAGGTCGGCGCGGTGGAGAAGGAAGTTGGTCTGTCGGCCATGCCAGAGGCGATCCTCAAGGCATGCCGCGAAACGAGTAAGGTTGGGAGCGTCTGATGCCTGCTGCTGCAGCGATCAAGGTAATGGTCGTCGACGACCAGACCAGCATGCGCGCGATGATCCGTCGCGCATTGCAGGATCTGGGGTTCAAGGACGTACGCGACAAACCGAGTGCGACCGAGGCACTGGCCGCGGTCAAGAGCGACCGCGTCCATCTGATCATCTCCGACTTTAACATGCCCGAGATGGACGGCCTCCAGTTCCTCGAAGCCGTGCGGACCGATGCCGTCATCGGCAAGACCGTCTTCATCATGCTCACCGGCTCCGCCGACAAGGAAATCGTGCAGAAGGCCGCGGCGCTGGGCGTCAACAACTATGTCGTGAAGCCCTTCGCGCCGGCGGCGCTGAAGGAGAAGATCGAGCGCGTGTTCGGCGAGCTCAGCTGATGCGGCGCGTCTCCATCGTTCAGGGTGAAAATGCGGTGGTGGCCGAACCCGATGTCGTCGTGTCGACGCTGCTCGGCAGTTGCGTGGCGGCGTGTCTCTACGATCCCGTCGCCAAGGTGGGCGGCATGAACCATTTCCTGCTCGGCGAGCCGGGTGCGGACCACCGCGTCTCGGCCAGCGACATGTCGCGCTACGGCGTCCATGCGATGGAGCTGCTGATCAACGGCATGATGGCCAGGGGCGCGGTGCGCACCCGGCTGCAGGCGCATCTCTATGGCGGCGCCAACATCATCTCCGGCCTCGGCGCGATCGGCTCGTCCAACGCGGCGTTCGCCCGGCGCTTCATGGAGGATGAAGGCATCGCGATCGGGCATTGCGACCTGGGGGGCACTTCGGCCCGCAAGGTAGAGTTCCTGCCGCACGAGGGCCGCAGCCGCTGCACCAAGGTCGCCGAGCGCGTGCCCGAGCGTCCCGTTGTCCCCGTTCACCTGCCCGTCAACGACGGCGAGCTGGAGCTGTTCTGATGTCGTGCCTGCCGATCTCCACGCATGATCAGGACGCACAGCCCATGCCCGGCTTCGATCCCTATTCGGGCGTGCTTCACGCCGTGATGGCGGGCGAGATCCGCGAGATGCGCGACAAGCTCGAGGCGCTGGCCGAGGTGCTGGTCGGCGACGAGCATTTCGCCGCCTCCTATCTCGAGCAGCTCCAGACCTTCGACTATCTGATCCAGCACGCCGACGAGTGCGTGAACCTGCTCGAGCGCATCGCCGGCGGCGAGGATTCGCTGTCCGCGATCAGCCATGTCCGGCTGGGCGCCGTCCAGGATCGCCTGCGCACCGCGCTGAGAGGACACTGACATGGCCTCCGCCAGGAACTCGCGGCCGATCATCGTCAAGAAGGTCAAGAAGGTCGTTGGCGGCCATCATGGCGGCGCCTGGAAGGTCGCCTATGCCGACTTCGTGACCGCGATGATGGCGTTCTTCATGCTGCTCTGGCTCATCTCGAACCCGGACAAGCAGCGGCTGAAGGGCCTGGCGCAATATTTCTCGCCGACGATCGCCGACAGCGCGCCGGCGACACCGATCTCGAACACCTCGCCCGGCGCCGGCGGATCGACCCGCCGCTCCGAGACCGATCCCAGCACGCCCAGCTCGCCCCCCGCGATGCCGGTGGCGACCGCCGGCGCCTCGCGTGGCGGCACCGCGGACGTGCCGGCGACGATGCGCGTCACCGCCGCCGAGCTCAAGGTCGCGCTCGACGCGATGCCGCAGAACAAGAAGAACGTCGATATCCAGGCCGAACGCGCCGGCGTGCGCATCACGCTGATGGATACCGATCAGCAATCGATGTTCCGCACCGGCACCGCCGAACTCAATCCCTATGCCCGCGCGATGCTGACCCGCATCGCCGGCAAGATCGGCAATTCGGGCGCGCAGATCGCGATCGAGGGCCATACCGACGGCACCGGCGGCCAGAGCGACGCCAATTGGCTGCTCTCCGGGCAGCGCGCACTTGCCGCGCGATCCGCGCTGATCGGCTCGGGCGTCACCCCCGACCGTTTCTCCGAAGTGATCGCGATGGGCGCGACCAAGCCGGTCTATCCCGATCAGCCCGGCCGGCCGGAGAACCGCCGCATCTCCATCATCCTGAAGGGCGAGGCTTCGGCCCTGCCCAGCGATTCAAGCTTCAAGTTCTGAAGGCGGCTTCGATGAAGAAGATCCTGTTCCTGCTGATCGTCCTTCTCGCCGGGCTGGGCCTGGGCGGCGGCGCGGCGTTCGCGACGATGCTCGCGCTCGGGCCCCGGCACGAGACCGAAGCCGGCAGCGCGAAGGAAGCCGCCGAGGATGTGAAGGTCAGCTTCGTGCCGACCGGCAAGATCCTGGCCCCGCTCGTCTTCGCCGACGGGCGTCTGGCCGGCTATGTCCAGTTCGACGTCCAGCTGGAAGTGGCGGCGGACAAGTCCGCATTCGTCACCGAGCGCCTGCCGCTGCTGCTCCATGCGATCAACATGCGTACCTATCGCACGCCCATGGCAGCCGCGCCGGACGGGATGCTTCCCGACATCGAGGTGTTCCGCAAGGTGGTGCTCCAGGCCTCCCAGGAAGCGTTCGGCGCGCCGATCATCCGCAAGGTGGCGGTCACCGCAGCGTCGCCGCAGTGACGCGCCTCCGTAACATTACGGATGCGGAATGTTACGGCCAGCGCTGTCTATAATAGTATTTAGGGGCCGCGTTCCCGCTGGCCCCGAGGGAGATCAGTGATGGAAGCCGTCAAGACCGAACGGGCCGCCCAGGAAACAGAATGGGCCCAACGCGCACCGCGCACGGTCACGACTCTCCTTGTCGGCAAGCTGCTGTGTGACGGTACCGGCGAGCAGCTCTGCCGCGTCCGCAATCTCTCCGCCACGGGCATGCTGATCGAGACCCAGCGCGCGCTGGGCTATGGCAATTGGATCGCGGTCGAGCTGCGCTGCGGCCAGCGCCTCCAGGGCACGGTCGCATGGAGCAGCTCCGGCCGCGCCGGCGTCCAGTTCGCCGCGCCGATCGAAGTCGATCAGGTGCTCGCCGTTGCGCGTGGTGCCAGTGCCGCGCGGGTCGTGGCGCCGCGCGCGCCGCGCTTCGCGGCCAACCTCGCGGCGCGCCTCATCAACGAAGGCCACCCGATCGACGTCACGGTCGAGAATATCTCGCAGAGCGGCGCCCGCGTTCAGCTCGGCGAGCAGCGCGAACTCGATCACTCGGTCACGCTGACCATCCCCGGCCTGCAGCCGCGCCGCTGCACCGTGCGCTGGAGCAAGGACCAGACCGTGGGCCTCGCCTTCATGGACATGGTTCCGTACGACGAGCTCGCCGCCGTGCTCGGCAATGGCGTCGCGCAGGGCTGACTTCGGCCATGCTCTGAGCTTCACCTGGTTCCCGTCACCCTGGCCGAAGTGCCGGGGTCCACTCCTCCGCCGGGCGAGCGGCTGGAGAGTTCAAGCGCAGCCCAACCCGAAACCGTTATGCTGAACTTGTTTCAGCATCCAACCTTCCCCAAGCGGTATCGCTCGCGGAGCGTTGGGCCCTGAAACAAGTTCAGGGGACGCTGGATGTTCAGGGCGGCGGCAGGCTTGCAATGTAGGATTTCGCATGAAATCCACGGCGTTGCTCTTTGATATCTGAATATCATGTCGGCCCTCGCGCGCCCGCGGGCGTGTGCAGGCGTGCGCGTTAAACCGGCCAACTTCATCAACAACGGGTAACCAGCTACCGCTCTGCCCCGCGAATCGGGCCGCCCCTCCGTCGCAAAGCAAAAGGGCAGGCGGTCTGATGCGACCCCTGCCCTTCCGCCGTTCCAGGACCTGATGCCCGCGACCGTCAGCCGGTGACGAAGCTTTTGACCAGCGAGCCCGCGACCAGCGCCCAGCCATCGACCAGCACGAAGAAGATGATCTTCATCGGCAAGGAGATCGTGGGTGGCGGCAGCATCATCATGCCCATCGCCATCAGCACGGCGGCGACCGCCAGGTCGATCACCAGGAACGGCAGCAGCAGCAGGAAGCCGATCTCGAACGCGCGGCGCAGCTCGGAGATCATGAAGGCCGGCGCGAGCGTGCCCAGCGGCGTTTCGGCGCGCGTCGGAATCTGCTTGCCCGCCAGATCTGCGAACAGCTTCAGGTCGCTGTCCCGCACCTGCCCCAGCATGAACTGGCGGAAGGGCTCTGAGGTCCGCTCGAACGCCTGGGTCTCGGTGATCTTGCCCGCGGTGTAAGGATCGACCCCGTCCTTCCACGCCTTCTCGAAGGTCGGCGCCATGACGAAGAATGAGAGGAACAGCGCCAGGCTGATGATCACCGGGTTGGGCGGCACGCCGGGCGCGCCGATACCGGTGCGCAGCAGCGACAGCGCCACCACGATCCGCGTGAAGCTGGTCACCGTCATCAGCAGGCCCGGGGCCAGGCTGAGCACGGTCAGCATCAGCACGAGCTGGATGGCGCGGGCGGACATCGCTCCGTCGCCGCCCAGGGTGATCGTCGTCCCGTGCGCTGCCTGCGCGTGCGCCGCGATCGGCGCCAGGATCAGGGCGGCCGAAGCCACCAGCAATTTACGCATCGAGCGCCTCACGCACCGCGGCGCGGTTCCAGCGCGCAGTGTCGCGCGGACGGCGCGTGCGCTTGGAAGGCTGCACCGCGGGCTTGCGGGTACGCAGGCGCTGCAGATCGGCGAGCTTGCCGATATTGGAGGTGTCGACGAGCTTCGCCACATTGGCTTTCTCGACCAGCTTGCCGAAGCTCGAGCTGACCGCGCTCTTGAGTACGGCGAGATCGGCCTCGATCGTCGGCAGCGGCGTCGCAGGGGCGGCGGGCGCCTCCGGCCGCGGCGGCGCGATGATGCCGGTCTCGATCGTCGCATGGCCCTCGGGCCCGATCAGGATCAGATGCTCGCAGCCGTCGCGACGGATCAGGGCCACCGAGCGCTTGCCGTCCACCATCAGCCGCTCGACCAGCTCGACGCGCTTGCGCCCGCTGCCCGAGATGCGGCCCGGCAGCTTCACATCATAGCGGCGCACGATCCACAGCGCGCTTCCCAGCATGCCGAGAACGAGGCCCAGCGCACCGATGGTGCGCAACATCGACAGAATATCCATTAGTGGCGCGACTTCTTGATGAGTTCGGAGATTTCGAGCGACATGCGCTCGCCGTCGACAAGGATGCGGCCCTTCGCGATCAGCTCGCCATTCACATAGACATGGCTGGGATCGTCCTGACCGCAATCGAGCGGGATCATTGCGCCGCGGCTCATCTGCAGGATCTGCCGGATGGGCACTTCGGCCGATCCCAGCACGATCGACAGATCGATCATAATACCTTCGAGTACGGACATGCGTCTCCCTTTCAGGATGACTTATAGGAACCTTTTTTCCGCCCTCGGCGCTCGATGCGGCAAAATTTGCCTACAATGATGGGGACGGCCGCTCGGGCCCCACTCGGAAAGGCATTCGAATGGATTTGAAGGAATCGCTCGGCGTTTCAGCCTCTGGGCTGCGCGCCCAGTCGCTGCGCATGCGCGTGATCGCGGAGAACCTGGCCAACCAGGATTCGGTGGCGAACACGCCCGGCGGCACGCCCTATCGGCGCCGCGTCGCCAGCTTCTCGGCGGCGCTCGATCGCACCACCGGCGCGACCGGCGTCAAGGTCAACTCGATCGAGACCGACAAGTCGGACTTCACCCGTGTCTATCAGCCCGGCCATCCGGCCGCGGACAAGGACGGCTATGTGATGAAGCCAAACGTCAACGGCCTCGTTGAGAGCGCCGACATGAAGGCGGCGCAGCGCAGCTACGAAGCCAATCTCAATG
Organism: uncultured Sphingomonas sp.; assembly: GCA_966211615.1. GTDB lineage: Bacteria > Pseudomonadota > Alphaproteobacteria > Sphingomonadales > Sphingomonadaceae > Sphingomonas. The sequence continues at coordinate 25,039 of CBIHNZ010000012.1, read as the reverse complement.
CCATCGAGGCCGCCAAGAGCCTGACGATGCGCACCATCGATCTGCTGAAATAAGGGGATACAGCAATGTCTATCGGAGCACTTGATGCGACCTCGGCCTATGGCAAGGTCGCAGGGCTGGGCAGCGTCCTGTCCAAGCCGACCAGCAAGACCGAAGGTTCGGGCTTTGGCGAGATGGTCGAAGGCCTTGTCACCGGCACCGCCGACCAGATGCGCACCGCCGAGCACGCCTCGGCGCAGCAGGTCGCCGGCAAGGGCGACCTGATCGACGTGGTCACCGCGATCGGCGCGGCCGAGACCGCGCTCGACACGATGGTCGCCGTGCGCGACCGCGTGGTCAGTGCCTATACCGACATCATGCGCATGCAGATCTGAGCGGCACGCGCAGCCATGACTCCTTCCCAGGTCGTCGATCTTGCCCAGGCGGCGTTGCTGCTGGTGCTCACCGTGGTGGGCCCCTTGCTGCTGACGTCGCTCATCGTCGGCACCGCCATCGGCCTGCTCCAGGCGCTGACGCAGATCCAGGAAGCCACCCTCACCTTCGTGCCCAAGCTGGTGGCGATGGGGCTGGTGCTCCTGGTGATGCTGCCGACCATGGGCGCCGCGCTGAGCGGCTTCATGGGCAAGATCAGCGACCTGATCATACACGGATGACCGTCCCCCCCGACCTGACGCTTCAGGTCTCCGCCTTCTTCATCATCTTCGCCCGGGTCGGCAGCGTGCTGATGCTGCTGCCGGTGTTCGGCGAGGATGCGATTCCCGGTCGGATCCGGCTGATGATCGCGTTCGCAATGTCCGCGGCGCTCTATGGCCTGATCGGCGCGCCGGCACGCGCGGCGGTCGAGGCCGGCGCGGTGCTGCCCGCGGTGCTGGTCGCCGAGCTGATGACCGGGCTGGCGATGGGGATGATCGTCAAGATCCTGTTCTTCTCGATCTCGATGGCGGGATCGATCGTCAGCACCCAGGTCGGGCTTTCCTCGGCGGTGATCTTCGATCCCGCGCAGAGCGGCAGCGCGCCGATGCTGTCCAAGTTCGTCGGGCTCGCCGCGGCACTGATGTGCATGGGCATGCAGGTCCACCATCTGTGGATTGGCGCGATCGTCCATAGCTACCAGACCTTCCCGATCGGCGGCCTTCCGCCGATGCACGATTTCGCACAGCTCGCGGTCGAGGCGGTCAGCCGCTCGATGATGCTCGGCATCAGCCTCGCCGCGCCGATGCTCGTCTACGGCATCGTCTTCAACGTCGCGCTCGGCCTCGCCGCCCGCGTCGCGCCGGCGATCCAGGTCTTCTTCATCGCCCAGCCGCTCAACCTGCTGCTTGGCCTCGCGCTCGCCGCCACCACGATCGGCACCATGCTCACGGTCTTCACCCAGGCGATGGGTGACGCGATGCAAGGGGGCTGGTGATGTCCGGCGGCGGCGACCAGGAAGACAAGACACTCGACCCTACGGACAAGAAGCTCGAGGACGCGCGCGCCAAGGGCGATGTGCCGATGGCGCCCGAAATGCGCCACGCCGCGATGTTCGTCGCGATGCTCGTGGTGATGGGGGGGCTCGGCGCCTATACTGTCAGTCGGATGGGCGCGTTGTTCGTCCGCCTATGGGGCGGTGCCGACGATTTCCGGATGACGCCTGACGGAGCACAAGCTTTCACTACCGGGCTGCTCGCCGCGATCGGCAGCGCATTGTTTCCGATCCTCGCCGCTCTGTTCGGCTTCGCCATGCTGGGCGGCGTACTCCAGGGCCGTCCGATGATCTCGTGGAGCCGCGTCGCGCCCAAATGGTCGAAGCTCAACCCGGTCAGCGGCGCGGGCAAGCTGTTCGGCAAGCGCGCCTTTGTCGAATATCTCAAGACCCTTGCCAAGCTGAGCCTGGTCGCCGGCATCGCCACCGCGGTCGCGTGGCCGCATGCCGCCACGATCGACCGGCTGGTCGGCGCCGACCTGACCTCGATGGGGGCGGCGGCGAACGACATCGTGCATGCGATGCTTCGGCCGATCGCGATGCTGGTCGGCGCGCTCGCCCTGTTCGACTTTGTCTGGCAGCGCCGCGCCTTCCTCAAGCGGATGCGCATGAGCCTTCAGGAAGTGAAGGACGAATACAAGCAGAGCGAGGGCGACCCCAAGATCAAGGGCAAGATCCGCCAGCTGCAGATGCAGCGCGCCAAGAGCCGGATGATGCAGAACGTGCCCAAGGCCAGCGTCGTCATCACCAACCCGACCCACTACGCCGTCGCGCTGCAGTACGATCACGGTGCCATGGCGGCGCCGGTGGTGGTGGCGAAGGGCGTCGATGCGGTCGCGCTCAAGATCCGCGAGATCGCGACCGCGAACAACGTGCCGCTTGTCGAGAACCGCCCCCTCGCCCGCGCGCTCTATGCCAGCGCCGAACTCGACCATCCGATCCCCGTCGAGCATTATGCGGCGGTGGCGGAAGTGATCAGCTACGTGCTCAAGATCGCCAAGGGCCTGCGCTGAAGCTCAGTTTTCTGCGGGCTTGCCCGCCTTCGCGGCCTCGTGCTCCGCGGCCATGCGCTCATATTCCTCGGCGAGCCGCCGATGGGCCTTGGCGACTCCCTGGTCCAGCGCAGCCGCGGCGATCGCTCGCTCCTGCTGCGCCCGCTGGCGGAAATATTCTTCATCGTCGATGCTTGGCATGTGGAGCTCCGTCGCCCCCGGGTCCTGCAAGCGCGCGTTTACCATTCACGGCTCGCCCGCACCTTGATCCAGGTGAGGCTTTCGGAAAGATCGGGAACGGTTCGTCCGCCTGGCGGCGCGGACCGTCAGGCCTGGATGTCGTGCTTCGCCAGTTCGACGCGCACGCGCAGGTCAATATCGGAGAGCAGGCTCGCGAGCACCGGATCGTCGGGCGTCTCGAAACTATGCGACCATTCGGCGATCTGCTGGAGCCGCGCCGGGCTGACGACGCCCGCTACCAGTTCCTTGTGCAGGCGATCGAGCGCGTCGACGCCGCGGCTGGCGTCCTGCGCCAGCTTGCGGCGGCGCTCGATGCCGGGATTGGCAGCCGAAAGCGTGACCAGCATCTCGACCGAGGGCGCAGGGACCGCGCCGGGGCCGCTCATATGCGGCATCGGCTGGGCGTGCGGCTCTTCGCCGATCCTCGGAAAGCCCGGCGCGACCTTGGGCAGCGCGGCCAGAAGGCTGCGCGCCAGCATCGGCGAAAGGCTGTCGATACGCACGAAATACGATCCTCTCAGAACCTTTATGGCCCTGACTATCCTATAAGAAGATTACTGGAAATTTTCCACTTGTCCCGAGGGTTTATGCAGCGTCTGACCGCCCTGGTCCTGGTCTTCCTCCTGAGTTTCGCTGCAGCTCCGCATGCCGGCGCCCAGACGCGGATCAAGGATATCGTCGACGTCGAGAACGTCCGCGAGAACCAGCTCGTCGGCTACGGCCTCGTCGTCGGCCTTGCCGGCACCGGCGACCGTATCCGCAATGCGCCCTTCACCGAGGAATCGATGCAGTCGATGCTCGAGCGGATGGGCGTCAACATCCGCGGCACGCAGATGCGCACCCAGAATGTCGCCGCCGTCTCGATCACCGCGACGATGCCGCCCTTCGCCCGTTCGGGCTCGCGCGTCGACGTCCAGGTCGCCGCGCTCGGCGACGCGACCAGCCTTCAGGGCGGCACGCTGATCGCCTCCTCGCTGCGCGCGCTCGACGGCGAGATCTATGCCGTCGCGCAGGGCAATGTCGCGGTCTCGGGCTTCAAGGGCCAGGGCGCCGCCGCCAGCGTCAGCCGTGGTGTGACCACCTCCGCCCGTATCGCGGGGGGCGCGATCATCGAACGCGAGGTGCCCTATGCCCTCGCCTCGGCGCACACGCTCAAGCTCGCGCTCAAGAACCCGGATTTCGCGACCGCAAATCGGATCACCGCGGTGATCAACAAGAATTTCGCGGGCGCAGCGCAGATGCTCGATCCCGCCACCGTCGAGGTCCGTCCCCCGAACGGGTTCCAGGGCAATCTGCTCGACCTGATCACCCAGGCCGGCGAGCTCGAGGTCAAGGTCGACCAGCCCGCCCGCGTCGTCATCAACGAAGCCTCGGGCACGGTGGTGATGAACAGCGAGGTGCGGATCACCCCCGTCGCGATCGCCCAGGGCGGCCTGACGATCAGCGTCACCGAGACCCCGCAGGTCTCGCAGCCCGCCCCGCTCTCGAACGGCCAGACCACGGTCGTCCCGCGCACCCAGGTGCAGGTCGACGACGGCAACGGCGCCCATCTGGCAATGGTCAACGGAGCGTCGCTCCAGTCGCTGGTCAGCGGACTCAACACGCTCGGCGTGTCCCCGCGCGACCTGATCACCATCCTGCAGGCCGTGAAGAGCGCCGGCGCGCTCCAGGCCGAAATCGAGGTACAGTGATGCAAGATATCTCTCCCCTCTCCTCCGCCACCGCGGCATCGACCGGCCGGCCGCTGCCCAAGGTCGATCCGAAGAGCGCGGAAACCGCGAAGAGCTTCGAAGCGGTGTTCCTGGGCCAAATGACCCAGCTGATGCTGGAAAGCGTTCCGCAGGAGGGCGAGTTCAACGGCGGCGCCGGCGAAGAGATGTTTCGCGGCATCCTCGCGGAAAAGCTCGGCACCGAAATGGCCAAGCGCGGCGGCATCGGCCTGGCGCCGACCGTCCTCGATCAGATCATCAAGCTTCAGCAGGGACAACAATGACCGCGCACCTCATCGACGCCATGGTATCGCTCGCCACGCTGATGGAAGAGGAGAGCGAGAAGCTCACGCGCAGCCCCTATCTGCCCGAGCTCAGCGAGATCGCCGGTGCGAAGCTGCGCCTCGCCGGCCGGCTCGAGGCCGAGGTCGCGCGGATGAAGCGCGAGCATCCCGACGGCTGGCTCGACGCGGTGGACCAGGAAACGCGCGACCAGCTCGCCGATGCCAGCCGCGCCCTGCGCGACGCATCGGCGATCAATGCCGAGATCCTGTCGCGCCAGATCGAGCTCTCGGCCGACATGATGGCCGCGATCGCCGCCGAGGCCCAGCGCCTGACCGGCAATCGCAGCATCTCCTACGGCGCCTGTGGCGGCATCGCCGGCACGGACGTCTCCGCGCCGATCTCGATCAACGCGCGGCTCTGATCCGACGTTACCCCGGAGTCCGCTCCGGGGTCGTCACCGCCACGATCAGACCATCGGCGATCCACTGGCCGAGCAGGCCGCCGGCGCGGGCCACGCCCTGTTCCTCGCCCCAGGACGCGACTATCGTCTCGCAGAGCTCGGCGAACGACATGCCGGCGCGCGCCCAAAGCAGTGCCTGACGTTCGACCTGGTCGATCGCGCGGAACTGCGACACGTGTTCGCTCCGCCAGACAAGGATCGCGCCCGCCTCTTCCAGCAATTCGGCAGTAGGGGGCTCCTTCTCCTGCGCCAGCGCCGACCAGATCGCGGGCGCATTGCTGGTCAGGTCAGCAAGATCGAGGGTCGGCGTGAATTCGAGCGTCGCATGGTCCCAATCCACCCCGGCGAGATCCGCAGTCGAGAGCGGTTCCGCGTCGGGGCCGACAAAGGCTTCACCGATCGCGTATTCAATCCAGGCGAGCTCGGCCACTTCCGGATCGTCCGGATACAGCGCCGCGAGCGTCGCGGGAAAGTCGCGCGCATAAGCGTCCATCGTCCAGCTGCTGGGCGGCACGCGATCGATATGGCGCGCGGCCGCAGCCTCGAAGGCCTCGCCGCCCAGCCAGTCGTGCGTCCGCGCAAAGCTGTCGATAAGGCAGGCGACGAGCTGTGCGCGATAATTGTTCTGATGGACGCGGAGGCCGGGCGCAGCACCCGCGCCGAGGCGCGCCGCCGCGGGCTCGTCCTCGCGGATAAGCCAGGCGCGCATGTCGCGCTGCATCGCAAGCAGGTTCATGCCGCCGCCCTTGCGGTCCCGGCGCCGATGCGGCGGGCGACCGTCAGCTCCGCGAGCAGGTCGGCAAGCGGCGGTATGGCGTCGTCGCGCTCGATCATCGTCGCGACGGGGCCGAGCCGGGGCAGGACATGGCGGTAAAGATCCCAGACCGACGGCGGCACGGGCTGATCATGCGTGTCGATCAGCAGCTCCGCACCTTGGCTGTGGCCGGCAAGGTGGATCTGGCGCACGCGATCGGCGGGGATGCCGTCCAGATATTCGAGCGGATCGAAGCCATGATTCGTGGCGCTGACAAAGACATTGTTGACGTCGAGCAGCAGGCCGCAACCGGTGCGGGCGCACAGCGCACCGAGGAACTGCCACTCGGTCATGTCAGCGCCCGGAAAGTCGATATAGGTCGACGGGTTCTCGACCAGCATCGCGCGGCCGAGCGCATCCTGGGCGCGGGCGATATTGGCCGCGACGAGATCGAGCGCCTCGCCGGTATAGGGCAGCGGCAGCAAGTCGTGCGAATTGAACCCTTCGATCCGTGACCAGCTCAGATGGTCGGAGACGAACAGCGGCTCGATCTCGTCGACCAGCGCGCGCAGCCGCGCGAGATAGGCGCCGTCGAGCCCGTCGGCCGATCCGATCGACATCGATACGCCGTGGAGCGCGACCGGATAGCGCGCGCGCACGTCGCGCAGGATCTGGCGGGGCTTGCCGCCCTCGACCATGAAATTCTCCGAGATCACCTCGACGAAATCGACGGCGACACGGTGATCTAGGAAATCGGCATAGTGCGGCTTGCGCAGGCCGAGGCCGAAACCAGCAAAGCTGGGGATCATGGGGGCTCCCGGAAAGAGCCGGCCCGGCCGCAGCAAGCAGCCGAGCCGGACACGCGATCAGTTCGGCGCGGTCAGGCTGCCGCCGGCCTTGGTGCACTGCTTGGCCGACATCGCCTTGAAGCCCTGACCCTTGCAATCGTTCTTGCCCTTGCAGTCATTCTTGGCGGTCTTGCAGTCCGACGTGCCCTTGCAGGTGTTGACGCCGTAACAATGAACCTTGTCGGCGCTCATGCCCGCCTTCGCCATCGCGGCAGTGGGTGCGGCGGCGGTGATGGCGACGACGGCGGCGGCGGCGGCGAGGCTGGGGGCGTTGCGGAGGATGTTCATTCTGGGTCTCCCGATGCGGAAATACTGCCGGATTGGCTCCCGTATTTCGAGGCTATGATAGCGCCGGTTACAGCCACGGCGAAATTTACCAGCGCATCAGCCGCGGCCCGAGCAGCGCGCCGATGCCGGTCGCCAGCAGGATACCGAGCGAATACCAGGTCAGCACGAAGATCGCCGAAACCTCGGGGCAATGGAGGCAATAGACCGTCGCGGCAAAGGCGCCCGCCGCCAGGCCCGCCGTCGCGCCAGCCGCGCGCAGCCGGGTCGGCGCGAGCCGACGGAACGACCAGAGCAGCCCGACAAAGATCGGCATGGCGAGTGCCAGCACGCGCCACGGGCATTGCATCCAGCTATAGCTGAGCCACATCTTCAGCCATTCGCCGGGCGGCGTGCGGATCAGCTCCATCGCGCCGACACTGGCGAGCAGCAGGATCGGGATCGCGATCAGCCACAAGCCGCGGAGCCGCTTCGTGTCGGGCCGGGCGAGCTGGGCGGCCATGATCAGCGCACCGATCGCCAGCGACAAGGTGTAGGTCCACTTCATCCAGAACGGGAAGCCGTGCATCGCCTTGTCGAGGTCCGGTCGCACGCCCATCCACGCGACCACCAGCGCTATCGACAGCAGCCCACCGACGGTCATGCCGAGCAGGATCCTGCGGCCGACCGCGCCGCGGCGCACCGGCCGGACGTCGCTCGACAGCGCGGTGATGAGGTCGTCGGTGTTCATCGCCGGCCTCCCTGGATCCTGGCCATCAGCGTCTTCAGGCCGCGATGGACCGAGACCTTCACGTCGGACTCGCCGAGCCCGTCCGCCTTTGCCGCCTCGGCGACGCTCAATCCGTCGATCCGCGTCGCGCGGATCAGCCGGGCCTGCTTCGGGGGCAGCGCCTCGAGCAGATCCTCGACATCCATCCGGGCGCTCGCCGCGTCCTCGAACCCTTCGGCGACCAGGATCTCCTCCAGCCCCTCGATCGGCTGGTGGCGGCGGTTGCGGCGGAAATGGTCGATCATCTTGTAGCGCGCGATGGCGAACAGCCAGGCGGTGAAGGCGCGATCGCGATCGTAGGTGGCGCGGCGGGTGTGCACCGCGATGAGGGTTTCCTGAACCAGGTCTTCGATATCATCCTCCGCGCCGCCCGACCGGCGCCGATAAAAGCCGCGCAGCAACGGCACGAGGCGGCGCAGCAATGTCGCGTGGTCGGCGGCACTGCCGTCGAGCCCGCCGATCATCAATCCGCGCAATTCTGCCTCGCTTGCTCGCATTCGCACTCCCTTGAGGGGCGTTCGCCGCAATCCTGTGGTCGGTTACAGCATGGGCCGAATATTTTTCGAAGCGGCGTTTTGTAACCGGCCGCGCACCGCCCCCGAACTGGCAGCGTGACCCGGGCAACCACGCCTCCCCAGCGGGTCACCGCGCGGCCCCGCTCCCCTGTCGGGGCCGCGCGCCGGAGGCCCCGAAATCGAAGGAGACACTTATGCGTTCGACTCACGCGACCCTGGCCGCCACCCTCGCGCTCGCCGTCACCGGCGCTGCGCTCGCCTCGCCCGCCGCTGCGCAGACCAAGCCTGCGACGGAGAAATGCTACGGAGTCTCGCTCGTCGGAAAGAATGACTGCAAGGCCGGCGCCGGCACGAGCTGCGCGGGCACGTCCAAGGTCAATTACCAGGGCGATGCCTGGAAGCTGGTCAAGGCGGGCACCTGCACCACGATCAAGACGCCCAAGGGCAATGGCTCGCTGACCCCCAAGGCCTGAACTTCTTTTCGGCATTCAGCGGCCTGGATTCCCCTCCCTGGAAGGGAGGGGAATCCTATCCACTTGATGGGAGCCTGCCATGACTTCGATCACCGCGCTCTACGCGCGCACCGTCCATCGCGCGTCTGCACTTGTACCCGACGCATTCCTGCTGCTGGTCGCGCGGCTGGGCATCGCCAGCATATTCTTCCTGTCGGGCCGGACCAAGGTGGACGGCATACTGCACATCACCGACGGCACCTATGAATTGTTCCGCACCGAATATGCGCTGCCGCTGATTCCGCCCGAGATAGCCGCGGTCGCGGCGACCTGGTCCGAGCACGCTTTCTCGATCCTGCTGGTGCTGGGACTGGCGACGCGCTTCTCGGCGCTCGCACTGTTCCTGATGACATTGACGATCGAGATCTTCGTCTATCCCGACGCCTGGCCGACGCATCTCAGCTGGGCCGCGATCCTGTTGCCGCTGATGTTCCGCGGCGGCGGCGCCTGGTCGCTCGATCACCTGCTCAAGGGCAGGCTGCTCGCGCAATGATCAGGCTGGCACCTAGTTCCCGCCCTTGCCCAGCGCGGTCTTCATCATCGAGATCTGCTTGCGGTACAGGCTGGTCATCGCCGTGAAATCGGCCTGGATCTGGCCCATCTTGAGCAGCTGATCTTCGAGCGTGACATTGTTGCCGTCAGGCTTGGTCTCGCTGATGTCCTTGTCGAACACCACGCCGGCGCCGATCGGCTGGATCGCGCCCAGGCCCTTCATCGCATCGGTGAGCTGGACCTGCGGCTTCGCCACCGCAATGCCGCCGCTGCGCACCATGCCGGCAAAGCTCGGCTCGGAGACTTCGCGCGCCTTGTAGCCCGGCGTCTCGCTGTTCGCGATGTTCTGCGCGATCACGTTCTGGCGATCGGACAGGTTGCGCATCCGCGTCTGGATGCCGGCCATGAGAGGAGGAACGTCGCGCATGTGTCAGAGTCCAATGATGCCGGTGGGAGCGGACATGAGGCGGTTCAGCGCCGCGGTGTAGTTGGCGAGCTGAGCCTGCTCGATCGCGGTCGATTGGGTGCCGGTCGCGGTATTCTTGACGCCGTCGACCATCGTCGCCTTGCCGTCGTCCCAATAGAGCGAGCGATAGGCCGTCTGGCTCATCGAAATCGCGTCCTTGATCTTGCCGAAGGCGACCTTGGCATCGTCCAGCGTCGAGATGTTGAGCGCCTCGCTCAGCCCCAGGCCATAGGTGCCGCCCGGGCGCACCTTGGGCGCGGATTCGGAGACCGGCAGCTGGTTGGCGATGCGCTGCGGATCTATCCCCAGCTTGGAGAGCGCGTCGGTGCCGGCGGGGCCAGCGAGCAACTCGAGATTATGCCCCGGCTTCATCACGATCGACAGCGTCTGCTGGCCGTTGATGGTGGGCGTGGTCACCGTCGCCTTCGATGCGCCGAGCGCGCTCTGCAGCCGCTTCGCGATCGTCGACATCGTATCGTCGGCGGCGATCGTGAACTTGCGCACCGCGCCGTCATCGGCCTGGAACGAGAAGCTGTCGTCGGCCCGCAGCATGGTCTGCGTGGTCACCTTGTCCGACGGCTGTGGATTGACCGTGCCGCGCCCGAAGCCGAGCGCCGAAACCGCGCTCGCGCCGCCGATATCGGCGGAGATCCGCACCGGCTCGGTACGCAGCAGCGTTTGGCCGAACTGGTTGGTGCTCTGGATCGCGCCGCTCGAGGCATCGATCCGCGAGACGAAGCCGTCGGTCGGCCCTCTGCGCGTCGCGCCCAGATCGCCGGTGGTGCGACCGCCGGCATAGAGGTCGCTGCCCATGAAGGCGATGCTGTCGACCTGGTCGTCGGCGGACGAGCCGAGATAGGTGGTGCTGGCACCGCCCAGATTGGAATCGATCCGCGTGACGAAGCCGTCGCGGCCACCGCTGGTGGCGTTGACCTGCGTACCGTTCAGCGCGGCGCTGGCCGCGCCGCCCACCGCGATCGTGCCGTCGGCCGCGACCGCGATGGCGCGCGCATCGGCCGTGCCCAGATCGATGCTGCCCAGGTCGGTGGCGAGCGAATTCCCCTGAAGCTTGCGGACCTGCGCAACGCCGTTCTGCGAGACGAGCGCGAGGACGTTGCCGTCGCCATCCACTGCCAGTCCGTTGATCGTGTCGCTGCCGGCGCTGGAAATGGTGCGACGCTCGCCGATCTTGCCGGTAGCGTCGATACGCGCGACGAAGGCGTTGCCGGGGTCGCTGGCCACGCCGCTCGCAGCCTTGCCGGCGACGTACACCGATCCGTCCGCACCGACCGCGACCGCCTTGGCGGTGTCCGAACCGGTCGAGCGCACCACGGTCGAGAATTTCTCATCGCCGTTCGCGGCATATTTGGCGACGACCATGTCGCCGTCGGTGCTCGCGCCGTTGAACGTGCCGTTGACCGTGCCCGCCACGACGATGCTGCCGTCGGGTGCGAGGCTCACCGCCGCGCCGGTCGACGAGCCGCTCGCGCCCAGGCTGCGCTGCCACACGACATTGCCGTCGCCGTCGAGCTTGGTCAGGAAGAGATTGTCGTCGCCATCGGAACGATTGGCACCGAGATCGCCCTTGGTCGTGCCGACGACATAGGAGTTACCCTGCGCATCGGTCACCACCGCGGCGGCGTCGGTGTTCGCATAGACGTTGCTGGTGGAGGTCTTGGTGGTGGTCTTGGTGCCGTCGAACTCGACCTTCACCGAAGTGGTCGTCGTGGTCCTGCCGGCCAGTACCGCCCTGTCGGTCGCCTGGCGGTCGAGCGCGGAGATCGTGCCCATCGCGGTGCGTGTGCTGGCGCCCGCGGGATCATCAAAGCGGAAGACCTGGGTCGCGGTCGGCGCGTCGAGAGCGGTCTGGCCGGTGGCGACCACGATCGCGTCCTTGGCGCCCACCTGGTCCAGCGCGACCTGCTCGAGCCCGTCGGGGGAATCGAGCTTGATCGCCCATTTGTCGCCGTCCTTCTCGGCGACGAAGCGCACCGACCATTTCGAAACGACATTGCCCTTGTTGTCGAGCCGGGGATTGCCGTTGACGTCGAGCGCGGGCGTGGTGGTGATCGCGGCGTTGAGCTGATTCACGACCGAATCGATCGTCGGCGGCTGCGGCCCGGTCGACAGGTCGACCGTCAGATTCTCGGACGATCCCGGACGGGTCAGCCCGACCGAGAACTTCTCCTGCCCGATCAGTCCGGGAAGCGGATCGGCGCGGTTCGCGACCAGACCGTCGCCCTGCACCTCATAGAGATTGGCCGCCACGATCGGCGCGCTCTTCACCGTGGTGCTGGGCTGGCCGAAGGAAATGCCGAGCAGATCCGACGGCGCGCCGGTCAGATAGGTCTGGAGATCGGCCAGGCCCTGAGCGAAGGTCTTCTGGAGCGCGGTGCGCTGCGCGGACGATGCCGTGGTCGCGGTCGCCGCCTCGGCGAGTGCGCGGAGCCGGTCGAGCGCCTTATAGGCAGTGAACGAGGTCTGGACGTCGTCGGTCAGTGTGTCCGAGGTCAGTCCGGCCTGATCGATGATCGTCTTCATCGCCGTGATCTGCGAGACCTGGGTCGAGAGCGGCGGCGGCGTCGTGCCGTCCTTCCAGGGCGGCGTCGTGGGATCGAGCGTGAACTGCGCCTTGGCGGTGCGGACCGCCTTGCTCTCATAGGCGATGGGCGCAAACGACGAGAAGGAGTCCGTGCCGGTAAGCACGCTCAAGCCTATCAGACTACCAGATAAATTAGTCACCGTGCGATCCCCAGCACCCATACATGATCCTATAATAGAGGGAATTGCGCTCTCGCATGTGCGAGCGAGCGTATTTTTCCGCAGGGGAACCCATGAGCTTGATGGCGACGATTGCCGAACCGCCCGAACTGAAGCGCTTCACCGGCGCGCAGCGCGCGGCGGCCCTGATGCTGGCCCTGGGCAAGGATCACGGCGCGCCGATCTGGGAGCAGCTCTCGACCGACGAGATCAAGGAGCTTTCCTCGACGATCGCCGGGCTGGGCCGCATCCCCTCGGCGGTGGTCGAGCATCTGCTGGTCCAGTTCACCAGCGAAGTCGCCAGCATGGCCAGCCTGCACGGCAGCTACGAGACCACCGAGCGCCTGTTGTTCGGCATCCTGCCGAACGACAAGGTCAAGGAGATCATGGAGGACATTCGCGGCCCCTCCGGCCGCACGATGTGGGACAAGCTCTCCAACGTCAGCGAGACGGTGCTCGCCGGCGCGCTGAAGCACGAATATCCCCAGACCGTCGCGGTCATCCTCTCCAAGCTGCGTCCGGATCATGCCGCGCGCGTCGTCTCGGAGCTGCCGCGCGACTTCTCGGTCGACGTGGTCATGCGCATGCTGCGGATGGAGACGGTGCAGAAGGAAGTCATCAACCAGGTCGAGCAGACGCTCAAGACCGAGTTCATGACCAACCTCTCGCGCTCGCAGAAGCGCGACCCGCACGAGGCGATGGCCGAGATGTTCAACTCGCTCGACCGCTCGACCGAGGAAGCGATGCTCACCGCGCTGGACACGCGCGCGCCGGAAAGCGCCGAGCGCATCCGCGCGCTGATGTTCACCTTCGAGGATCTGGCGAACCTGCTGCCGCCGGCGATCGCGACGATCGTCCGCAACTCCGACAAGCGCGAGATGGCTCTGGCGCTGAAGGGCGCGCCGGATCAGCTCAAGCAGATGTTCTTCAACGCGATGACCGAGCGCGCTGCAAGGCTGATGCGCGAGGACATGGCCGCGATGGGCCCGGTCCGCGCGCGCGATTGCGAGGAAGCCCAGTCCGCTCTCGTCCGGCTTGCCAAGGATCTCGCCGATCGCGGCGAAATCCTGCTCGTCGATCCGAAGAGCGACGATGCGATGATCATCTAAGGGAGCGGTTCAGATGAGCCTTCACGCCCATGCCTCCGTCCAGCGCTTCGCCTTCGACCGGATCTTCGCGCTGCACGCGTCCGATCCGAAGGTGAACACCGGCGATCTCGAACTGGAGATCGCCGCGCTCCAGGCCGAGATCGCGCTGTTGAAGTCCGACCAGGGCTCCGCGGTCTCGCTCGCCCGTGCCCAGGGTTTCGAGGCGGGGCTCGCGCAGGCGCGCGCCGAACGCGAGGTCGCGCTGCTGAGCGCAGTCGACGCGCTCCATGCCGGCATCGAAGTGATCGACGCGCATTTCACCGAGGTGTCCGATCGCGTTGCCGGCGAGGCAACCGAAATCGCGCTGGCCGCGGCCGACATGCTTGCCGGCCGCGCGCTCGAAGCAGCGCCGACCGCGACGATCGACGCGGCGATCGGCCGCGTGCTCGGCCAGGTCGCGCGTGGCACCGAACTCCAGGTGCGCGTCCATCCCGATCTCGTCGCCGACATCGAAGAGAAGATCGCGGTGCGCCAGTCGCAGGATCGCCGCAAGCTCAGCCTCAGCGTCGCCGCCGACGACACGCTGGCGCTGGGCGATGCCGTGATCGGCTGGGAAGAAGGCGGGCTGACGCTCAGCGCTGCCGCACGCCGCGAGGCGATCGCCGCCGAGCTGGAATCGCTGCTGCCGCGATAAGGCAGACATTCTCGTTCCCGTCATCCTGCCTCCACCCTCTCCCGCCTGCGGGAGAGGGCAAGCCGCGTAGCGGCACGGAGTGAGGGTTAGGTCGGAACGGGTCGCGAGGTGCGAAACCTCAGAACTTCACGCCCTAACCCTCACTTCGTCGCCGGGCCTGACGGCCCTCCTCTTCCCTCCCCCGCAGGCGGGAGAGGGAGTGGTATTGCCTCCGCCAACCCCGCTAGGCAAAAAATTCCCACCCCGGCAGAAACTGCCGTCCGCGCCCCTCCTATAAGTGAAGCAAGGGGCGCGTGCCCCAGGTCCATTCGACGGGGCGACATTGGAAGCGATCAAGAATCTGGTGGGCCAACTAGGCCCCAAGCGGCTGATGCTGATGGGAGGCGTCGCACTGGCGCTGCTCGCGGCGCTCGCCTTCGTCGCCACGCGCGGCTCGAAGTCCGAAATGGGCTTCCTCTACACCGACCTCGATCCCTCGGCCGCAGCGACGATCACCGAGAAGCTCAAGGCGCAGAATATCGAGTACACGCTGTCCGCGGACGGCACCTCGATCATGGCGCCGCAGGAGAAGCTGGCCGAGCTGCGCATGAGCCTGGCCGGCGAGAAACTGGGCGGCAAGATCGGCTATGAGGTGCTCGACGAGGAGCAGCCCTTCGGCGTCTCGGCCAGCCGCGCCAAGATGAACGAGACGCGCGCGATCGAAGGCGAGCTCTCCAAGTCGATCCAGACCATCCAGGACGTCAGCGCCGCGCGCGTCCATATCGTCATGCCCGAGCGCGCGATGTTCGCGAACGAGAGCCGCAAGGCGACCGCCGCGGTCACCGTCAAGACCAAGGGCCATATCGGCTCGGAGACGATCTCGGCGATACGCTACCTCGTCTCTTCCTCGGTCCCCGAGCTTTCGCCCGACGCCGTCTCGGTCGTCGACCAGACCGGTGCGCTGCTGGCGCGGGCCGGCGATCCCGGCTCGGCCGGCGCCGGCGATGCCGACGAGCGCCAGGCGGCGGTCGAGAGCAAGCTGCGCCAGGAAGTCGAATCGCTGCTCGAGCCGATCGTCGGCCAGGGCAAGGTCCGCGCGGAGGTCTCGGCCCAGATCGACCGCGACCAGACGCGCGAGGAATCGCACATCTTCGATCCCGACAAGCAGGTCGTGTCGCACGAAGTCAGCGTCGAGACCGGTGACCAGAACCGCGAGAATGATGCAGGCCCCGGCACTGTCTCGGTCGCCAACCAGCTTCCCGAGGCACAGGCCCAGCCGGCCACGCCCGGCGCCTCGCGCCAATCGGCGAGCAACCAGACGTCCGAGGACAAGACCTACGACAACAGCTCGACCAAGACGGTCACGGTGCGCGCGCCCGGCAAGGTCACGCGGCTGAGCGTCGCGGTGATGGTCGACGGCGGCCCCAAGGGCCTTCCGCCCGCGCAGATCCAGCGCCTCCAGCGCCTGGTCGAGAATGCGGTCGGTGCCGACGTCCAGCGCGGTGACAGCGTGGTGGTGGAGAGCATGGCCTTCAACACCGCCGACCCGCTCGCCGACAAGCAGAGCGGAATCCTCTCGCTGCTTTCGATGGACCGGATCTGGGGTCTGCTCCAGTTGGTCGTCATCGGAGTGATCGGGCTGCTCGCGCTCCGCATGATCAAGCCCAAGTTCGGCTGGGGCGGCGCCCATCACGTGGAGGAAGCCGAGGCGGCACCGCAGCTCGCCTCCGGCCAGTCGCCCGAGATGCTCGCGCTCGCCGAGCGCGCCGCGGATGGCGATGCCGATGCGATGCACCAGCTCGAAGCGCTCAATCCCGAACAACAGCTCCTCGACCAGGAAATCGCTCTCGCCCAGGTCGACGGCCGCATCAAACTCTCCGCACTGAAGCGGATCGGGGACGCCATCTCGGCGAGCCCGCCCGAGGCCGCCTCGGTGATCCGCCAGTGGATGAACGCATAGGAACGCCCCCATGGATACTGAACCGCACAACATCATCCCGTCCGACAAGACGGAAGAGCAGCCCGCGCCGGTGTTCGAGGATTTCGACACGCATGCCGGCATGGAACAGAGCCTGGGCACCGAAGGCCTCGAGGCCGTCCATGACGTTCCGGTCAAGGTCCAGGCCGTGCTCGGCCGGGCGCGGATGCCGGTGGGCGACCTGCTCCATCTGGCTTCGGGCACCGTGGTCGAACTCGACCGCCGCGTCGGCGAGCCGGTCGACATCTTCGTCAACGATCGCCTGATCGCGCGCGGCGAAGTGGTACTGATCGACAACGCGCTGGGCGTCACGCTCACCGAGATCGTGCGGGCCGACCGCTGATGCCCGGGCGCATTCGCATGCTATTGATCGGTGTGCCGGGGAGCGAGTTTCGCCACGCGGCCGAGCTCGCCCGAGCCGCCGGCGCCGAAGTGACGATGGCGGACACCCCGGCCGACGCGCTCGAATGCCTGCGCGAGGGCGAGAGCGACCTCGTGATGATCGACGTGCTCACCGATGTCGTCGGCTTCATGAAGAGCCTCCGCGTCGAGCGCTTCACCATTCCCGTGCTGGCGTGCGGCATCGATGCCTCGGCCGAACGCGCCGTCGCCGCGATCCGCGCCGGCGCACGCGACTATGTCCCCCTGCCCCCGCAGCGCGAGCTGATCGCCGCGGCGATCGCCTCGGTCGTCGACCGCAAGGCGCCGGGCCGCATCGGCGAGGACAGCGCGCTGGCCCGTGCGCTGGCGTTGGCCATCGCCGTTGCACCGAGCAGCGCGCCCGTGCTCGTCACCGGCGAGAAGGGCAGCGGCAAGGAATCAATGGCCCGCACCGTCCACGAAGCGTCGGGCCGCGCCGATCCGATGATCGTCGTCGAATGCGCCGGGGTCGGCGCTGACGTGCTCGAGTCCGAGCTGTTCGGGCACGAGGCCGGGGCCTTTCCGGGCGCGATCGCGCGCCGCACCGGCCGGCTCGAAAAGGCGGGCCATGGCACGCTGCTGCTCCGCGAGGTCGCGGCGCTCTCGCCCGCACTCCAGGCCCGGCTGCTCGACGTGCTCCAGAAGCAGCGCTTCACCCGCGTCGGCGGCACCGAGCCGATCGCCTTCCACGCGCGCGTGCTGGCCTCGACCAGCTTCGATCTCGAAGCCTGTGTCACCTCGGGCAGCTTCCGCGCGGACCTGCTGGTCCGCCTGGGTCTGGTCCGCATCGAGGTTCCCGCGCTGCGTTCGCGCGGCGACGACCTGATCGAGCTCGCCCAGCATTTCGCCACGCGACTGGCCGAGACCGACGCGATCACCCCCAAGCCCTTCACCGAGGAAGCGCTAGCGCTACTACGCCGCTATGGCTGGCCGGGCAATATCCGCGAACTCGAGGAGTCGGTGCATCGCGCCGTCCTGCTTGCACGCGGCCCCCGGATCGAGGCCGGCGACATCATCCATGCCGACGGCACGCCGCTGATCGAGTTGGAGGCCAATGAGCCCGATCGCTTCCACATCGAGAGCCTGATCGGCCGCACGGTGGAAGAGGTCGAGCGCGAGCTGATCCTCCAGACACTCGAGCGCTGCCAGGGCAACCGCACCTCGGCCTCGCACATCCTGGGCATTTCGGTGCGCACGATGCGCAACAAGCTGCGCACGTTCATCGAGGCGGGGATCACCGTCTCGCCGGCATTGTGAGCACGCACCCATCCCCTCGCGTACCCCTCCCCCCTCTCGCGCTTGCGGGAGAGGGTCGGGGTGAGGGTGCGACGGGGCAGATTGCAGACCGCGCACTGAATTCCATCCGACTCACCCTCACCCAACCCTCTCCCGCAAGCGGGAGAGGGCTTTCAGGCGAATAGTTCCGATGCCCCCAGCCATCGCCAATCTGCTCAACCGCTTCGGCCTGAGCCGCGATCTCGCGCTCGGCTTCGGCGTCATCGCGATCATCGCGATGCTGATCCTGCCGATGCCCGGCTGGATGCTCGACATGGGCCTGGCTCTGTCGATCACCATCTCGGTGATGATCCTGATGACGGCCTTGTTCATCGAGAAGCCGCTGGAGCTGAGCGCCTTCCCGACGATCCTGCTGATCTCGACGATGCTGCGGCTGGGCCTCAACCTCGCCTCGACCCGGCTGATCCTGAGCCATGGCCATGAGGGCCCGGACGCCGCGGGCGGCGTGATCGGCGCGTTCGGCGAGTTCCTGATGGGCGGCGAGACCGTCATCGGCCTCACCATCTTCCTGATCCTGGTCGTCATCAATTTCGTCGTGATCACCAAGGGCGCCGGCCGCATCGCCGAAGTCGCGGCGCGCTTCAGCCTCGATTCGATGCCCGGCAAGCAGATGGCGATCGACGCCGATCTCTCCGCCGGCATGATCAACGAGGAGCAGGCCAAGGAACGCCGCGCCGAAGTCGAAGCCGAAAGCGGCTTCTACGGCGCGATGGACGGTGCCTCGAAGTTCGTGAAGGGCGACGCCATCGCCGCGCTGCTGATCACCGCGATCAACATCGTCGTCGGGCTCGCCATCGGCGTGATCTCGCACGGCGTGCCGATTGCGGAGGCATTCCGCACCTATACCGTGCTCACTGCCGGCGACGGCCTGGTCAGCCAGGTCCCCGCGCTGATCGTGTCGACCGCGGCGGGCCTGCTCGTCTCCAAGGGCGGCGTGAAGGGCAAGACCGGCATCGCGCTGGGCGACCAGCTCGGCCGCTATCCCAAGGCGTTCGGCATGGTTGCCTTCCTGATGGGTGCGCTGGCGCTTATCCCCGGCCTGCCCTTCATTCCCTTCGCTTCCTTCGCCGCGCTTTCGGGCTATGTCGCCTGGCGGATGAGCAAGCGCGCGGCAGCCAAGGCGGCGCTCGAAAAGGCGATCGCCATCCAGGAAGAGGTCAAGGCCGCGATCGTCGAGCAGCCGATCTCGCAGACGCTGGCGATCGACGCGGTGCGCATCGAGATCGGCTATGCGCTGCTGCCGATCATCAACGACGACACCCGCGAGCCCCGGCTCGACGACCAGGTGCGTGCGCTCCGCCGCCAGATGGCGACCGACTATGGTTTCGTGCTGCCTTCGGTCCGGATCATCGACAATATGGGCCTCAAGCCCAGCGAATATGTCATCTCGATCAAGGAGACCGAGGCGGCGCGCGGCGAGATCAAGCTCGAGAAGCTGCTGCTGATCAATCCGGGCGGCGCGCCGGTCGGCCTGCCGGGCGAAACCACCAAGGAGCCGGTGTTCGGCCTGCCCGCCTTGTGGATCGATCGCGAGCTGCGCGACGAGGCGGGTTTCCGCGGCCTGACCGTCGTCGAGTGCGGCACGATCATCACCACCCACCTGACCGAGCTGGTGAAGGACAATATCGCCGATCTGCTCTCCTACACCGAGACGCAGAAGCTGCTGACCGAGGTCCACAAGGACTCCGAGAAGCTGGTCGCGGACATCATCCCGTCCAAGGTCTCGATCTCGAGCGTCCAGCGCATCCTGCAGAACCTGCTGTCCGAGGGCATCTCGATCCGCGACATCCCGACGATCCTGGAAGGCATCGCCGAGGCCGCGCCGCTGACCGCGAACCTGACCCAGATGACCGAGCATGTCCGCGGCCGCCTGGCGCGGCAGATCAGCGCGGCACAGACGCGCGGCGAGGCAATCCCGGTGGTCACGCTCTCGTCCGATTGGGACCAGGAGTTCGCCGAGAGCATCATGGGCCAGGGCGACGACCGCCAGCTCGCGATGGCGCCCTCGTCGCTCCAGAAGTTCATCGCCTCGGTGCGCGAGACCTATGACCGGCTGGCGCAGGACGGCGAGATCCCCTGCCTGCTGTGCAGCCCGGCGATCCGCCCGTTCGTCCGCTCGATCATCGAGCGCGTGCGCCCCGCCACCGTGGTGCTCTCGCAGAACGAGATCCACGCCCGCGCCCGCATCCGCGCGCTCGGCACGATTGGCTGAAGCGGCGCCCGTATCGGGCGGAAAATCATCCTATAATGATGAAAGCGGCCATGTGTGGCCGGGCGAGAGGCCCTTGGATGAACGTCACGACTATCGGATTTCCCTTCGCCGGGGTGCCTGGCGCGCCTGCACTCGGCACCCCGGGCCAGGACTTCGCACTCGCACTCGGCGCCGCGGGCCTTAGCGCGCCCATGGTACAGGGCGCTGCGAACGACAAGATCGCCCGTCCCGCCAACGATGCCGCTCCGCTTTCGCTGGGCAAGAGCCAGATCATCCGCACCCAGCCCGGCACCCCGATCACGCTGGCGCAACTGTTGACGACCGGATCGACGGTGCCGGCGACGGTCAGCGCGGTCCAGCCGGCGCAGATCGCCGAGGTCGCCGGAACCCCGGTTCCCGCCGACGCGACGGCGCAACCCGTGACCGGTTCCCCGGTCAAGCTGCCCGACGACGCTGTGGCACAAAGCCCCGCAGGGCCCGTCGTGACGATCCCGACGGCGAATCCGGCGCAAGTTCCTGTCACCGGCAAGGCAGACCCGGCCGCCCCCCAGGCGCCGGAAGTGACTCAGATGGCGGAAACGCCCCAGGCAACCGGGACGCCCCAGGCAACAGAGGCGACTGCCCTGCCGGATCCGAAGAGCGCTGCGCCCGATCCCGCCATATCCAATCCTACGGCAACGGCGCAGCCAGACACCAACGAACCAGTCGCCTGCCCCACTGCGGCCGGCGACCCACCGACATTGCTCGACCTGCCGACCGCCGGACGCCCGGCAAACGGGATCGTCCCCACGCCGACCGTCGCGACTCCGGTGAAGGCGCGCAAGCCGCCCACCGTCGATCGCGACGCGCCCGCGCTTCCGGTCGATCCGCTGGCTGCGCAACCCGCCGCGACGCCGACCCCGGTTGTCGTCGCCGGCACAACGCCGCAACCGACTCCTCCGGTCGCAACCCCGGAGGGCAAGCCCGCGGGCGAGCGTGGAACCAAGGCGACACCGGTCGCCCTGGGCCAGCCGACCGTGCAGGCCGCGAGCGACGTCATGACGCCGGATGCCAAGTCCGACAAGCAGCCGATCGCGCCTTCGAACGATACCGTGCTTCCCGACGCGGCGCTGCCGGCGGAAATCGCGGCGAAGGTCGACGCGCGGTCCAGCGCTGCGCCGGCCTCGCCGCAGAGCTTCGCCGCGCATGTCGCCCAGAGCGCGGCGCAGGCACCGATGCCCGCCACCGCTCCCGCGCCCGCCACGCCTGCTGCCGACCCGATGATCCCGGCCCGCGCCGGCCAGCTCGGCCATGCGCTCGGCGTCGAGATCGCGCGCAAGGTGGAAGCCGGAGACAATACGCTGCGCGTCCGCCTCAATCCGGTCGAGCTCGGCCGCGTCGAAGTGACGCTCGCCTTCGACGATCGCGGCAATCTGCGCGCAACGATGCGGGCGGAGAGCCAGCATGCACTCGATCTGTTGCGCCAGGACGCGCCCGATCTCGGCCGCGCGCTCGATACCGCGGGCATCCGCGCCGACAGCCAGAGCTTCCGCTTCGAAAGCCGCAGCGACGGCAATGGCGGCTCGACCGGCGGCCAGACCGGCCAGCACCAGTCGCGCGGCAACAGCCAGCACGCCTTCAACGACGAACCCGAAACCACCGCCCCGGCCTATCGTGCGATCCGCAACGACGGCCAGGTCGATCTCCTCGCTTAAGGAGTTGCCCCGATGACTACCGTCCCCTCCGCCACCAGCGGCGCACCGACCTCGACCGCCGATCAGGCGGCCGCTGCCTCGTCGACCGGCCTCAACGCCGATTTCAACATGTTCCTGAAGCTGC
Source organism: uncultured Sphingomonas sp. (assembly GCA_966211615.1). Classification (GTDB taxonomy): domain Bacteria; phylum Pseudomonadota; class Alphaproteobacteria; order Sphingomonadales; family Sphingomonadaceae; genus Sphingomonas. The sequence goes on along the minus strand of CBIHNZ010000012.1, from coordinate 3,002 downwards.
TGACCACGCAGATGCAGAACCAGGATCCGCTCGATCCGATGGACAGCTCGCAATATACCCAGCAGCTCGTCCAATATTCGCAGGTCGAGCAGTCGATCAAGCAGAACTCCACGCTCAACTCGATCCTGGCCAGCCTGGGCAACCAGAGCCTCACCCAGGCATCGTCGATGATCGGCAAGACGGTCGAGGTCAATTCGGACACGTCGGGACTGACCGCGGCGACACCGGCCCAGTGGAACTGGTACGCCAGCGCCGACGCTTCGGAGATTACCGCGACGATTACCGATGCATCGGGCAAGGTCGTCGAAACGCGCAAGCTCGATGCCGGCGAGCGGACCGGCAACTTCAGCTGGGACGGCAAGATCACGGGAAGCGAAAAGACCGCGCCCGAAGGCGTTTACACGCTCAAGCTCGAAGGTTTGGACGCGAACGGCAACAAGATCACCGTCTCGCCTTGGGCAACCGGCTCGGTCAACAATGTTCAGATGGTCAATGGCGCAGTTCAGCTCTCTATCAACGGTGCTGAATACGCTTCCGACAGCATTTCCCGTATTGAAAAGTAAATTATTACGTAAATATACGTATGATTGATTTACGTAGTGGAAAATCCTTATCCGGTTTATTTTGATTTATACTTTACGATTACTGGAAATACACTATAAGAATAGCATGAGACGGGCGGACGTTTCGATCCCCTCGCGATCCGTCCGTCTCTCCGCCTTTCGCCGGACGCCTTGCGCGTCGAAAGGCGCAGGCAGACCGCCGCGCCCAGACCGGCCTGTCTTTTGCGCGTTTTGAGTCGCTGGAAAACCGGCGCGATCGCCAAAGCATGAGGGGCCACGCGGCGCGCCGCGCAGCCCTCAAAGGGACTCAGGTACAGAAAATCGGGTTGCGGGCGCTCAGCCGTTCGCCGCCGGAAGCAGCGGTGCGCCGCGCTCCTGGACGGGAAGGAGATGAATCACCTGCCCCGGAACCGGCTCGTCGCGCACCTCGAACGCCTCCAGCGCACAGCCGGGGATGGCGCCGGGTGCGGTCAGCATCGAGATGCATTCGGCAATCGAGGGATCTTCGCGCGGGCCGATCGTGTCGAGCACATCCGCAATCGTCATGCCCGGCGCGGCAAGTGCACGGTCCGCCGCGGCGCTCCACAGCGCCTTCGCGTCTTCGACGGTGAGCGTCAACGTCACCATAAACGTCGAATCTGTATTGGCAGGTTTGTGCCGCAAGTCGCGAAAATCCATCGTTTGCGTCCCCTGGTTGTTGCCCTGGTCGATTGCCCGATCCGTGAAATGCCTCAGGTCGTGCGCTCAGCGTATTCAGTATATGCACCTATCATGTGACACCGCGATCAATGGACCCGGGCTTCTGCCCGCCGTCCAAGCTCGCGCGCATGCGCCGCAACCAGGCAGAGCTCGGCATAGAGCCGGTCCCAGAAGGGCGCGGGAATTTCCATCGCTCCGGCGCTGCTCTGCGTCAGCGCCAGCGTCGCGCAGGGCTCCAGGCCCAGGCGGAAGCGCGTGCCGAACATGCCGTCGACATGCTCGTCGGGCAGTTCGTGCGGCACCGACAGGCGCGCGGACATGATGTAGCCGGAAAGAACGTCGACGCCGTAACCGTCGAGCAGGACGCGCGGTCGGCCGGCCATGTCGGGTCGCTCGAGCACGACCAGTGCTCCCGACGGATGCTCTTCGACGCTCACCCTCAGGCGGCCGCCGAATGCATCGGTGATTTCACGAATACGGGGAAACAAGCGACATCCTCCTGATTATCTATCATTATAGAATGCGAAACCATTCAGGCCCGCGCGCGGCGCGCAAAAAAAGGGCCGGGATGGTTTCCCATCCCGGCCCCCGTCAAGCCGTGCCCCCAGGGAAGGGCCTTGGCTCTTAACGGAACAGCGAAGTGATCGTCTGCGGCGCCTGGTTGGCGATCGACAGAGCCTGAACACCGAGCTGCTGCTTGACCTGCAGAGCCTGCAGACGCGCCGATTCCTTGGCGAGGTCGGCGTCGACAAGGTTGCCGATGCCCGCCTCGATGGTGTCGGACAGCTTGCTGGTGAAGGTCGACTGCGCGTCGATCTTGCGCGAAGCCGCGCCCAGCGTGCTGAGGCTGGTCTTGAGGTTGGTCTGGGTCGTCGTGAGCGTATCGATCATGGCCGTTGCAGCAGCCTGCGTGTCGATCGCGCCCGAAGTGCCGACGGTGATGACCGAGCCGCCAAGGTCGAGACCCTGGTTGGCAACGCTCAGCGAGTCCGGATCCCAGGTGCCAGCGGTCGACGTGTCCGAATCCTGCAGCGACTGGAGCGCGGTAACCGTGCCGCCCGAAGCCTTGAGCAGGTTCGTGCCGTTGAAGTCGGCCGAGTTGACGATCGTGGTGATCTGGTCACGAAGCGCGACGAAGTCGCTGTTGTAGGCAGCGCGGGTCGTCGTATCGATACCGGCGTCGGCAGACTTGTAGGCCAGAGCCTTCATCTGGTTGACGACGTCCGAGATCTGCTCGGCACCAGCCACTGCAACGTCGGTCACGCTCTTGGCGCGGCTCAGCGACGAAGAAACGGCCTTGAGGCCGCCCATGTCGCCGCGCAGGCCCTGAGCGATCGTGTACTGCGCCGAGTCATCCTTGGTCGAGGAGACCGACAGGCCGGTGTTGATGCGGCTCTGAACCTGCGACAGATCCTTACCGGTCTGATTCAGGCTCTGCAGTGCGGCCATTGCGCCGACGTTGGTGTTGACGGAGAAACCCATGATAATTTCCTTCTCGGATGAAGAGCCGCTTCTGCGGCCCGAACCGGAGACGCCGGTTCGCGACACGGCGCTTACGGCGCGCCCTGCATCTTCATTCTGGGAAAAATTATAGGATGACCCAAATTATCCAGCGAATTTTGATGGTTACGAGAAGGTTAACGCACAAGAAGAGGCCTCCCGCCGCGGGTGCCAGGGTGAGCCCAAAGAACGAGGGGAACGCCCCCACGCGCTGAAGAAATCACGGAAAAAAGGCGGGGG
>CBIHNZ010000011.1:0-129109 GCA_966211615.1 uncultured Sphingomonas sp. | reverse complement strand
TCCTCACGGAGCCAGAATCAGATCGCAACGCTCACATCAATGGGTCCTGACCCTAGGTTGACTCCGGCTCGCCGGCCACGTCACCTTCCGATATGTGCAATCTCTGCCGCCTCAAGACGAGCCGCGCTGAGTATCAGGACTATCTCCGCACCAGCGACGATTGGCGCTGGGAAACCGGCGAGGATATGATCGAGATCGACAAGGCCTATGTTGCACCGGGCAAGCATGGCTACATCGTGCGCGAGGTCGAAGGCTGGCGGCAACTCGAGGTGATGGAGTGGGGTTTCTGCACCCGCAAGAAGCGCAAGCGGCCCGCGCGCGAGGGAGAGATGCTCTTTCTCTATGACTAGTGGACCAACGCCCGGAACCTGGGCAACAACATGTGTAAGCGATGGCTGATCAAGCCAGAGCATCGCTGTCTGGTGCCCTTCACCCGTTTTGCCGAGCCCAAGGCCGAGGCCGATCGCGCCAGCCCTGGCGATCTCAATTGGTGGTTCACAGTCGCCGACCAGGCGGCCCCGTGCTTCGCTGGCGTCTGGAGGATCGATCACGATCACGGCCACGTCTACGCCTTCTGCACGACCGAGCCGAACCCGCTGGTGGCGCCCAAGCATCCAAGGCGATGCCGGTAATCCTGCTAGAGGCGGACCACGATTGATGGCTCAACGGATCACTGAAGAGGCCCTGGAGTTGCGGGCTCGCTACCCCTCGCAGATGATGGAGCTCGCCGACTGATTCGCGTTCGTTCGGGCCTTGTTCTATGTTCGGAGCACGCGGGGAGTCGCGGAGCAGGACATGAATTTCGCGGGCACATGGCAATTGCAGGTCGGCCAGACCCATATCGGGCCTGACCTAGACCGCAGCCAGATGCCCACGATCCAGCTTCAGGACGGCGTGATCACCCTCCCCGATGGCAGTCACCCTGAGGTCCGCCGCGAAAGCCCGGAGACGTCCGGCAAGGGACACGCGACGCTCGGGTTCGACATGCGCCTGGCGGATGGGTCTTTCGGGCGCATCGTCATCGATGCTGGCGGCGTCAACGCGATGACGGGCACTATCTATGTGTCCGACGGGCCGCTGCCGGCGGCGCTGGACCATGCCGCTCTGCCCGCGGGCGTGCGCGAGCTGCCGGTCGCCCTGTTCCGCAGCGAGCATCTGGACCGGGTGGAGGTGGAGCACGCGGCGATGGCGGAAGGGCTGTGGCCATTCGGCGGAGAGCCGCCGATTGTGGACCCTGATGGCGGCACGTTGAGCGTAGGCATGGTTGGCCCGCCGACGCACCCGAAAACTCTGCACTGACCCCTACTTCGCCACATAGGGGTGTTCGGCGCGGACGAGCTGCTCCGCCGCCTGGACGGTCTCCACCTGCGACGCCGTCCCCTTCGGGCTGATCGACCAATTCGAACCGACATTGACAGCGAACGACAGCTCTTCGACCTCGCCGACGATGGCCGCCCACTCCTCGCGCGTGCCGCCTGCCGCGCCCGCCAGAATCTCGACGAGGATGTCACGAAGCTGGTCCGGCGTCGGGACCATCAGACATCAAGTCCGCGGCGTTTGATCTCTGCGGCCAATGCATCGGCGATGGGATTTCCTGGCTCACTGCCAGATTGCTCGTAGGCGCGCTTGAGTGCTTCCGCCGACATCCGCCTCGGATCTTGTCCGCTCCCTCCGCAGGTCGGGCACAAAGTTGGTGTTAGGGACTCTGGGTCCGAAATTGAGGGCGTGGCATCATTGGCATGCAGAACTCTCACCGCGCCATGGCACAGCAAGCATTCAGCGTCCGACATTGCTCCGTCTCCCCAGCGGATAGAGCAGGCTACGCCCAGATCCGCGACGGTGGCAAGCTATGGCACCGGCGTCATCCAATCGGCCCTCGCAGGTCCAAGAGGTGCTGAGTGTCGGTGTCGCGGATGCAGTAAGCACCGGGTGGGTAAAGCACCCGCGACGCACGTATCGTGGCACGTTGGCGGCCCAGGCGAACTAACATACGGCAATTAATAGAAAGCCCGCTCCTGCGGTCGGCCACTTAATCCATTTTAAGGCGCGCCATCCGACAGTTGCATATTCGTGTTCGTGAAGGTGGCTGAGCGTTCACTTCCACGACAGTTGTGTGCACAGCCACCTTTACATCCCCACATGCCGGGAACCGGAAGATCCAGCGCTGGTGACGATCATTGGCCCTTCAGCGCGGGAGCGTCAGTCGCGTATATGGTGACCGTGAAGAGTTCCAATCCTTGGGCGTCAGTCACGGCGACCTGAAATTCCTCGCCGCGCCATATGATGTCTGGGTCATCGCGCATTATATCGGCGGCATGGCGTACCGCTGCCAGCTTCGCCTCCGCTATCGAATCCAGTTCGCGGCCTGCCAGATCGTTGCCCTCCAAACCGGGGCTGACCTGATTGAAGAAATAGCGCCGCGCTGTCATCGCGGCAGAAATACACGCCCAGCCGTTCTGTTCCACTGCCGGCTTCGCATGACCGAAAGGCCTGGCACCGTCCCGAGCCTTTCCGAGCACGCTCTCATGCGCCGATTATAGCAGGCGCCTATGGGAGATTGTTCGCTAGTGGCGCGTTGGAGGTGCTACCGGAGGTACTTCCCATCGAAACTCGTCTCATTGTGGCATATAGTCTCATCGCGCTTATTATTGCCGCTGCTGCAGCTGTTGTCGCCTACCTGCGATTCAATACCACCCTCGCTCGCACGAAGAGAGCGGCACGTGATAAGGCACGCCGACAAGCGCGACACTAAGGCCGTAGACCTATAAATCGCGAATGGCCTAAAGTGGGTGGAAAGTGGACATCGCGTTTGGATCGTTCGGAAAGGATCCGGATCAAGGAGGGCAGCCGTAAGCGTCCCTGTAACGCTTTCCCCAGCATCGGATGAAGCCATCCAGCACATTCAGATTCACGGGCCACGTCGCCCTTAACAGTTTGCCGTCAGCGCCCCTCATCCCGTCCCATTCAGGCGGTTTCGGCGTTCGCAAGAGGCGCTCCCGTGCAGCTTGAAGTCTGACCATGTCGCCTCTCAGAAAGGCAACGCTGCCATCAACATAAAGATTCCAGCCAATCGGATCTTCTCCAGTCGGCCTGCGAGATTGCTCAAACAGATTGATGGCCGCCTCATAGTCACCGCTGAAAGCGCGGCTCTGCCCTTCGTGCCAGAACAGCATGTAGGTGCTGTCGTTATGACGTAGACGCCAATCCCGTATGAGGTCAGCCGCTTCCCTATCGCATCCCTTGCTAGCCAAGGCTCGCCACCCGCCTCCGGGGTCTTGGTCGAATGACTGATAGTCGAGTGCGAGTAAGGCTTCGCGGTCGGACAAACAGTCAGCCGGCATCGCCAACGAACCCGTTCCGGATATGGCGAATACAATGATGTGATTGAGCGCAAGCATATTCAAAGATCCTCGCGCGAGAATTAATCGTCGGTGAATTGGCATTCCGGATTTTTGTAGTGCTTCCGCGCTGTCCGCTACTGGGGCGTTAGCGATCGTTTCCGGAGTTCTGAACCGGAACGGCAGCTATCGCCGGTTTCATCCCAAAAGCTGTCGGTCTGGAAACCACCCAAGTATCGGCATTGGACGGCGACCATCGGCGTGGGGCCACTGCACGGCGGGAAGTGGGTGGCTAGCTGCCGTTCACCACCATCGGCGCGAAACCGCCATTGGGCAAATAAGGCGGATCGAGTTTACGGCATCTCCAATCCTCGTATGGAGCGTCGGTCCCAGGACAAGCGAATTCGGCAGTTCCGACTTTGTCGGCGTCGGTCGGTTTCCCGAGATACACCGCGTCAAAGCCGTCGCACGAGATCCCCGGCCCCGCGTCGCACGCCGTCTCGCGCTGATCGACCACGACGAAACCGGCATCCGATAGTTGTTTGACTGTCCGCGCGTTGGTCTCAGACACGGGTGCGAGCGCAGGATCGCGTTCGCGGCCCCAAGGATCAGCAGCGCGCGCGCCGGGATCGTGACAGGCGCCCACTAGCAACATCAAAAGGGTCGCTAGGCGCGTCAAATCCTCACCTCTGATCTCATCATAACGGCATCAAGCTACTTCATCAGCGAATGTCCGCAAATGGGGCGTTAGCGCTCGTTCCGCGGCCGGCTGAATGAATGGCTGCTCTTAGCAAACCCGAGCAGCACGCCGAATGACCGCAAGTGGGCGCAACCCAGACCATCGCCGATTCAAGCCGGCTGCGGTGACCCGGCCCCCCTCGTGCAACATTGCAACGAGGTACTGTCTTACAAACCCCAAGCTGTGTCAGACGGGCTCCAAGGAGTCGAAATGGCACAACGGACAGTAGCAAATTGGCCAGAAAATCTGACCGACCCGGAAGCGATCCAGCGCCTCGAGACACTGTGTCTTGGTGCTTGTGACGGCATTCAAGATCTAGCGGATGATGCTCGGTATAAAGCTACGCGTAAGGCATTGCTCAAACGCGACGACCTCCGGCCATTCGTGCCGGAGTTTGTGGCCGCGCAGGCAAATTTGGAAGCGTTCGTTCGATTTGTGCGAACGATTAAAGATCGCTCAGTCAGGCGAGACAATGTCCGACAGTCATTCCGGCCGCTTTGGGACGCGATTGGCGGGCGGGAGGAGCTAGTTTCCGCCGCTTGGACCGGCCGGCCTTCACTAAAGCAACAACTGACCCTCGTTAAAGCAATAGCGCCGATCGCGCTCGAGGCCGTCGAGCGCTTGATTAGTGAGGAGGAGCACGCTCGCAGCAATGGTGGACCCGTAGATCCCGACAGAGATCAAGCGCTCGTTCACCTTCGCGAACTCCATCAGGCGCTCGGCGAACTGATCGTGCTGGCGGATGACAATCAGCCTCTCGAGGGCGCGTTGAAGAAGCTCCAGTCGATAAAACAAGAAGCGAAGGTCACGTTGGGCAAGGCGGCTGCCGCCGTGCCGGTGACAGCATCCGCGCTCATTGCGTTCGGTAGCGTCGTAGGCATCGCCGACTTTTTCACCGGTAACGTGGTTGTTTCCTTGGCCGCCGGCGTGATGGCGGGGAATACGATGAAAGATTCGATGCTAAAAAAAGAAAAGTCATAATTGCCGATTGATCGACCAATCTGTACGCAGCAAGCATCGGCATTCGGGACTGCGTCATACGGAATTAAACGTCCCCAATGGGGAGCGTAGCGCGCCATAAACGGTTGTCCCGCCTAGCCACGAAGACGGTAGATTTCCACCCACTTCCCGCCATTCGCTGGGATCACTGGCGTGGTCGCGTCTAAACGGCGGGAAGTCGGTGGATAGCCGCCTTGCCGCTTTCGACCGCCGTTCTGGGAAAGCAGGCATTTGCATGGGTCGGCTGCCGCGTGATCGCGAACCACCCACATAGTCGAGCCGGATCGCTCCGGGATTTAATAAACTCGACTGCGTGAAACAAAATGATAAATTATGATGACAAGCATCATGATCAGAAGAACATGAATGTAGTCACCAGCAACGGGAAACACACCAAAACCTAGAAACCAAAATAAGAATAGGAGTGCGGATATCGTCCATACCATGAGATTTGCTCCAATTTATATGGTAAATTCAAAATATTTGAACATAATTTCGGAGGCATATCAATAATCATGATCAATCACTGGGGCACAATGCGTGTTATTATCTCCTCCCATTGATCGATTATTGCATCTGGATCGTAACGCCGCGTCACCTGGCGCGCGGCCCTCCCCAGCCTGCTTCTGAGTTCGCTACTACCCATAACTTGATTGAGTGCCTCGGCGAGTGCCGTGATATCTTCGGCGGGCACCAAAAGGCCGTTGATGCCATCCTGCACGATCTCGCGAGGGCCGAACTCGCAATCATAAGCCACGACGGGGAGTCCTCCCACCATGGCTTCCGCAAGCACGTTGCCAAATCCCTCATAACGCGATGGCAGGACAAAAGCGCTGGCGGAACTGACCCATTCTTCCGGATTGCGACTAATTCCACACAGCTTGACCTGCTCGCCTAGGTTCATCTTGCGGATTGTCGATGCCAGCACATCCGCTTGTTCACCCTCGCCCCAGATAAACAATTTCCAATCTGGGTAATGCGGTCCGACCATGGCAAACGCCTCGAGCAATAGGTCAAATCCTTTTTGATGGGTCAGTCTCCCTACCGCCGCGAGTACCAGCTCTCCATTATTGGGCGAGACCGCAGCGAGGGAGATGGGATTGGGGATGACCCGCGCGCGAATACGTGCGGAGCGGTCGAGACATACTAAGCTTGCCCTTGTTTGCATGACAATTGCGTCCGCACGCCAGGTCAAATTTCGCAAGACCAAGTTCCAGAGTGGATGTGCGTGTTGAGCGATTGGATTGTTTCGTTCTGAAATTACCACGCGATGCTTAGTGAATAGTACCGCTAGCAACGTTATTACATTTATCTTCGTCAAAAATGACACGACCAGATCTGGCCTAATAATGCTGATGGCATCTCGTAATTTATATATTCTTCGGAATACCGTCAAAATGCCACTGAAGCGACCGCTGCGCTTACGAATTCCAAGGCGCACAATGTGAATATCGGAAGAGAATTTGTGGAATATCTGATCTTCAGGGGCGTCGAACGAGATAATCCATATCTCGCGGCCTCTCTTTGCCCACCGATCCGTTATTATACTGAGAACGCGCTCCGCCCCACCCGCGCCCAATCCTGCTATTACAATCGCAACACGCCGCGGCCCATGTGCTTGCGATCGCCGCGTCTGATCTCTTCCGGTCCAATCGCATAAGCGGCCGGTTCGGTCCGATCCTACGGCTAACCCGCTCTGCATTTGCTCCATCCCAAGAGAACTCTTCTCACGATGGACCTCCTCAACGACACGCGAACGCTACTCGGGATCCGGAGGTCGCTCGTGACCCATGCCCCGAATATATCGTGTCCCGACTAATCTGCCCATGCGCTCGAGGGGATCGCGCGCAGGTCATGCGCTCAAGGGTGAACCTGGCGGCCACGTCGTGCGGGAATTGCGAGGTAGTCCCCTGGGACGGCTCCCGACCAGTCGCGCCGCCTCATCCAATGCATCGCTGTCCGATATGATTCAAAGCTTCGTGATCAATTCCACCAGCAGCGGTTTGATGCGCCGGAGCTCGTCTCTGTGAACTTGCGAAAGCGTGTAAAGGAGATGCTCTCCCTGTGCAGTCAATCGAACGGGTACGCGTCTCCGGTCGTCCCCAGGCGCTCCGTCGCGCTGCACCAATCCGAGCTTGATCAGGCGGCCGATTTGTTCGGAGGCGCTATGGGGTTTGATCCACAATCTCTGCGCGAGTTCACCGACCAGCATCGACCCTCCGGTGGAGGCCCGGATTGCGAGCATCGCCTGATGCTGTTTCGCCGTAAGCCCCGCACCCAAAGCCTTGCCCTCGCTGAACGCAAGGAACGCGCGCAACGCATACCGAAAGCCGGCTAAGGTGCGGTAATCCTCGTCTGTCAGAGGCTCCTGCATGCCAATCCTTACGATGTCACATCGTCTGCGAGGTCCCTCGCGATCCTATCAAGTTTCGCGGGGGGATCTCTACCGATAAGGGCATAGGCCTGCGCGCCTTCCTGCCAATATGCTATCGAGTTGCCATCGCGTATCACCACGCCGGGCTTCGTGGGCGCCGCGTCGCCGCCGTGCGCGGCAAATAGGTAGATCGGCGCGTCTCCACGCCTATTGATTTTCAACTGGAGGCTGGGCCCGCTTTGCGAAGGGAAGAGCTGCACTTCGCTCACCTCCCAACCGGGCGGCAAGGTAGGAATAGTGACCCGCGCCGCGAGGGCCAATCCAGCCACGTCGAAGCGTGCCGGCGGCGAGCGGCGCAATCGAATTCGCGCTTGCACAACCTCGTGAGACTGAATCGCCTCCTCGATAAATTGACTGTTCCGGAACCAAAGCGCTCCCTGGATCGCGCCAAAGCCAACGGTCAAAATGAGCAGCAACGCAGCATAGCGAAGGGCCTGGCGAGGCCATTCCGTAACGGCCGCCCGCCTCATGGGACGCCGGCGTAGGGCAATCAGATTTCCTGGCATGGGAAGCGTCGGTCTTGGCGTGCCGCGGGAGAATACAGCATCAAAATGGCTCAGTCCGCCGAGCCTATCGACGCGCCGGAAGCCGTGGCTTTCAAGCAGAGAAAAAACAGAAGCGGGGGTCGCGCCATACCGTGCCAGATTGCGATCGTCGATCTCGACGACCACATGATTCGTGTTCGCGTGTTTCAGGATGGGTTCAAGCCCTTGGAGCACAGAATGCTCAAAGCCCTCGACGTCGATCTTGACCATGATCGGACGCTCACCGATCACTTGTAGCAGCCCGGGGAAATCCTTGATCGAGAGAGCAATGATCCTCTCGCTGTCGTCAATCGGACCGCTGGCGATCGCGTACCGCCCCGAATGCCCCCTCGATTCACGATCGAGCAGATCGGGCTTCGTTAGTGCGGCGATGGCCATGTTGAACGGAAGGACGTTGCCAGCATCGTTCAACCCGATGTTGCGCACCAGCTTGGTGAAGGTCGCAAAGCAGGGCTCAAAGGAAATAACCAGGCCGCTCGGTCCAACCTGCTTGGCGGCAAGAAGGCTGAACACGCCGCAATTCGCACCCACGTCGACGAAGCAATGCCCTTCTGCTAGCTTCTCGACCTCGTCTGACACTGCGGCGCCGTATCTGCCCAGCACCCCCAATTGATTCGTTCGATCGTGCAGGTCGAGCCCCACGATGACGCCCCCATAGGCCGACCGCACAGGCGTGTCGTCGAGGAAGCGGGCAAAGGGTACGAGTAAGCGCCACTTGCCCCTGAACTCTGGAGTTCGGTGTAGATAGAGGTTCAATAGCGAGGACAGGATCAGCATGTGATTCACGCTCATTGAGTAGCGGGACGGCCATCCTGTTATAGCGGCTGCAAAAAGGACGGCGGCACTCTTTGGAGGTACGTCGATGCGCGCGCGGGCCGGTCAAGCAGGCTGAATTCAGAAGCACGTGGCGTTCGGCAAAACTTACTCTCAACCGATTCATCATGACGTGATGCGCTTTCCTGAAGTGGCGCGCATTCTTGAGGCGAGTGATATTCCGTTTCGGAAAAATGGCGCCCGCCTCAAGAATGTCCGCCACTCGACGGAAACGATCCAGAATGGAATGTCCGCGATGGATCGTTCGCTGCCGGTCCATGTCCAGCCGAGCGAACGGCCGCTTTTGGGTTCCGCCCGAGTTGCCGTGAACGCCAGCAAATGGGGCGGAAGCCGCCATGCCCGAAGCTTCCCCCCGAACGGCAGCTAGCAGGTTTTGGGCTCCCAAGAGCTGCCATTCCGCTTTCCACCCACTTCCAGCCGTTGATGAGTGAATGACCTAGAGTATCCGCTCGGCCTCAAGTTCCCACGTGCTGCATCAAGGGCTGGCACCGCGTATCGGGCTCAGCTTCGGCATGACGGTCAATCTGCTCTGACTGATCGTGCTGCTGCTGTGGATACCCTCGCGCCAACGTCCTGGTGTCGGGACCGTCCTCAACATCCTAATCATCGTACTGTCGTCGATCTGTCGCTTCCTTTCCTGCGCGCGACCGAAGGGTATCCGCTGCGCTTTGGGTTCCTCATCGCAGGCATCGTGCCGAACGGGGTAGCAGCGGCGCCTATATTTGCGCGGGACCGCGCGATGGCTTGATGACCGGCATTGCTGGTCGCACCGGCTGGCCGATCAAGCTCGCGCGCACCGCGATCGAGCTGAGCGTCCTGGCGACCGGATGGCTGATGGGCGGCACCGTCGGCGCGGTGATCTAGGCGCTGACGATCGGGTGGGTAGTGGATTATGCGCTGCCGTTCTTCACGCTCGCGCGCAAGACGGTTCCTGCGACGGATCCCGTTGCCTGCTGCGAGTGATGCCATCACTCAGCGGCACTGCGGAGGGAAAGCGGCTCGGCCCCGCACCGCTGTCTCCTATCGAACCGATCGCGGCTTTCCTGGCCCGATGCGATCGAGGAGCACGACATCGCGTCCTTGCCGTCGGACCTCGAGACCGAAGGCGGCTGACAGCGCGGCAGCGAGCGTCTGGGGATCGCCGACCTTGAAACCGCCCGTCACTTTCAGGTCGCCGAGCGTCGGATCGCCCAGCGCAAGTCGCCGCGCCGAATAGCGGTTGGCGATCGTGACGACGTCGCGCAGCGGCGTGCCGTCGAAACCGATCATGCCGGAAACCCAATCCAGCTCGCTGGGCGTGGACGGCTTCGGCATCGCCTGCGCGGCGCCGGGTTCGAGTGCCAGACTTTGCCCCGAGTTCAAATGGACCAGTACCGGCGCGGGGCCCCCTGCCCCGCCCATGTTCCGAACGTCCACCCCGCCCTTGAGCAAGGCTATCTCGATCCGCCCCGCGACGAGGCAGACGTCGAAGGTGGTGCCGGTGGCCACGACTTCCCGCCCGCCCGCGCTGACGACGAACGTGCGCGCCGGATCCTGCGCCACCTCGAACCGCGCCCTGCCCGCCTTCAGCTCAACGCGGCGTTTGTTCCCGGCAAGGTGCAGAACCAGGCGGGTGCCTGCATCGAGGGTGACGATCGATCCGTCGCGGAGACGGACCTTTCGAATCCCGATCTCGGATGCGATCTCCTGCGGCGCAGCTTGGGGACCGGTCGGCAAGCCGCGCGGCGCGAGGAGAAGCCCAAGGACAAGCAACGCGGCGATCCCGGCAGCGACCGCATATCCCCAAGGCGGGCGACGCGGTCGCTCGCGTTTCTGCAATCCTTCATAGGCCTCGCCTACCGGCGTGTGGGTGACCAGGCGCGACTGCTCCCAGGTCACCAGCATGCGATCGTACGCACGCTTGTGGCGGACATCCTCGCCAAGCCAGGCTTCGAAGGCGGGACGGTCGCGCTCGGCATCGGGCGCCCGCATTCTCGCAAACCATTCGGCGGCTGCCTCGCGCAGCGCCTCGTCGGATTCGGCATTCATCAACGCGGGCCGAGCAGGTCGCTCAGGTCCAGCATGGCGCGCGCGATACGCTTTTCGACCTGCTTGACGCTCAGGCCAGTGCGCTCGGCGATCTCGACATAGGTCAGGCCTTCGACACGGTGCGCCATGAAAACCTCCCGCGTTTCCTGCGGCAACTCCAACATGGCCAGGTTGAGCCGGTCAAGCAAATCGCGCGCCTCGAGCAGACGGAATTGGTCCATCCCGGTTAGAACCGCGTCGTCGGCCGGCACATGCAGCGCCTCGGACCGCCGCGTCGCGAACTTGGCGCGATCGCGCAGAAGGTTCTGGCCGATCCGCGTAAGATAAGCCTCGGGCTGTCCAACATCGCGGTCCTTCCCCGCGCCCAACAGCCGCGAGAAGCTCTCCTGCATCAGGTCGCGGGCATCCTCGGCGTTCGCGGTCCGCCGCCGAAAGAAACGCAGCAGCCGAGGTCCCTCGGCGCGGTACAAGGAGGCCATGTCCGGCGTCGGCAGCAGCTCCGCCGCCTCGGGCGGATCCTCCGGAACGTCCGATTCGCGCGCAGCGGGCTTGCCCGTCACGCGAAGCCCGGGCGGCCAGGCCGCCCCTCCCCACCGCTCGCTTGAACCGACCGTCGCATGCGTCCGCCTCTCCCGTTCGAGGCGGACCGGACGAGCCGGGTGATGAGAACATGTCTGAAAGAACATGCGCCCACGCCTTTGGCCGCAAGCGGCTTGGACATGCGCGTAGGCCACCCGGCCATGGACGGGCCCGGTTATATTAGATCGCTTTCAGAACGAGGTTCTCACGCCTCGGCGCCGCACAGGGTGCGGTGCCCGACCAAGGTACGATAGCGCGAAGACATTGCAAGCTATCGGCCGCGCGCTGCTCCAAAATGGAGGAATCCGCGCCAACACGCTGTCTCGCATTCGCCCCGGCACAGGCTTCCCGCAGCGGAGCGTTACGCGCTTCGAACGCGTTACAGGGGAATGAGCGATACGATCTCCGACCTTCAGAGACGCATGGACGCTGCCGCCGAAACCATGGACTTCGAAGAGGCGCGTCGGCTGCGCGACCAAATCAGTCTGATCCGGGGTGGCGCATCGCACGCGAACGCCGAGCGGGCCGATACGTCGGGGCTGACACGCCAGCAGCCCGGCGCGATGGGGATCGGGACCAGCCAGCCGCGCGTGACGCCGCCGGACGGCTGGACGCCGCCGCGAAAGCCGGACCCGATGACCAGGGGCACCAGTCGTCGCGGCAAGGGGCGTTGACCGGCGCACCGTCCAACGACGCCCCACCGCATCCATCCGTGCGTGCCCGGACCCGTCGCCGGCGCGTTGGGACCAGGGGCTGGGGTCAGGCTCGCAACCGAAATTCATGTCGCCGCACATGGCGACCAAGGAGCCAGTGCGCATGGAACAGTCAGCCGCCTGGATCGCCCCTATCGCGACGATGCTCGCGGCAATGATGACGGCCGCCAATCTCGGCGCACGGGTGACGGGCTGGGGTTTCGTCATTTTCACGATCGGCTCGGTCGGTTGGTCGATCGTCGGCATCTCCACCGGACAGGAGAATCTGCTCCTGACCAACGGATTCCTGACGCTGGTCAACTTTGTCGGCATCTGGCGCTGGCTTGGGCGGCAGGCTCGCTACCAGGACGGCGGCCGGACCGCGACAGAGCGTAGCGCGGCGGCCCGGGTCCCTACCCTCTATGCCGCCGGCTCGCTCGCGGGTGCCAAGCTTATCGGCGGCGACGGCGTGCCTATCGGGCTTGTCGTGGAGGCGATGCTGCGCTGCTCGGATGCCGGCATCGCTTATGTGGTGGTCAGCGAGGGCGGCATCGGCGGCGTAGGCGAGCGGCTCCACGCACTCCGCCCCGACGAGTTGCAGCTGTCAGAAGAAGGTGTTTCCTGCCGCCTCAGTGCCGCCGATCTCGAGCGCCGAGCGGTGATCGAGCCTGATGCATGGCCGGCGGCACTGCCGTCGCCCCCGAGCGGAGCGAAATCGGCATGACCGACTCACCGGCCGCCCCCCGAGTTCGTGATCGGCCGCGCGAGCAAGTGCGCCACTCGCGGGGGCATCCAGGATCGAGCACAGCTTGAGGTGCAGCTATCTCTGGCGTTAAGCCCCAACGGCTAACGCGGTGCCCGTTTAAGACTTCGCCTCGGACGGAGATGCCGATCCGCGACGATCCGACGCGGCGGGGGAAAGCCATTCCTCCAGCACCAGGAGCAAGGCCGCCATCACCACGGGGCCGATGAACAGGCCGACCAGACCGAGCGCTGCCAGCCCGCCAAAGGCACCGATCAGGGCGAGGATGAAGGGCAGCTTCACCGCCGATCCGATCGCCGCGGGCTGCACGACATTGTCGCCGACCAGCATCACGATCGTTGCCCCGGCGAAGAGCAGGAGACCAGCAACCGTGCTGCCGCTGCCGACAAGGATCAACGTGGCCAGCCCGAACGCCGCCCAGGCACCGAACGGCACCAGCGCCAGCGTGATGGTGAGGATGGTGAACAGGATCGGCTGCGGCACGCCGGCGATGGCATAGCCGCACCCGATCAGCGCGCCCTCACCGAAGGACACCAGCAAGGTCCCGTTGACGGTCGAGCGGATGGCCTGAGTCATGCGGCCGACAAAATCCTCGCCGAACCCGCCGAACATGCGACCCGCAAGTGTCTGCGCCTTCGCCGCGAGCTGCTCGCCGCGCGCCAGGATCGCCGCCAGCAGCACCAGGGTTATCAGGAACAGCACGGAATCGCGGGCAACCTCCGCGGCCGCCGAACGCATCCAGGCCAGGGCCGAGCCGCTGCTCAGCATCGTGACGATCGCGCTCGTACCGCTCGCATTTGCCAGGTGCGCCTGCCACCAACGGCTTACGGGCGCGCCGACCAGCGGCAGCCCGCCAAGCCAGCTGGGCGCGGGGACGCCATGATGCTGGGCGTGCTGAAGCCAGGCAAAGGCGGCCTGGCTTTCCTGGGCAAGGGAGACCGCCGCGAACGACAAGGGAAGGATCACCAGCAGCCCGGTGGCCAGTGCGAACCCGACGGCGACGGCGCCCGGGCGACCGGGCCAACGCGCAACTACCCGCCGGACCAGCGGCCATTCGGCAACCGCCAGGATGAATGCCCAGACGATCGGCGTCAGGAACGGAAAGGCTACCCAGATAGCGAGCGCCACGATGACGGCAGTGAGATAGAGCTGCCGGGTTCGGGTGCTTGAAAGCCTCCTGGGCTGATTGGTGCGGCTCTCGATGTCGACAATTCCTAACCCGTCGGTCGTGCCTCAGCGGCCAAGCCCGGCTTTTGTTCAATCCGGACGTCCGCTAGCTTCGAGCGGCACGGAACAGATCAGCCACAAGACTGGCCGGCCCTCCCCTGCCCGTGCGCGCACTAGCCGCCGGTCACCCGCCAGACGACATTGCCGCCGTCATCCGCGATCAGCAGCGCGCCGCGGCTGTCGATGGCGACGCCCACGGGCCGCCCCTGCGCCTTGCCATTCTTGCCGATGAACCCGGTGACCACATCGATCGGCTTGCCGGCCGGACGGCCTCCCGCAAAAGCGATATAGACCACCTTGTAGCCATTGAGGTGGCCACGGTTCCAGCTGCCATGCTCGCCGACGAACGCGCCGCTGCGATATTGCGCAGGCAGGGACGTCGCATTGGCGGTGAACGTCATGCCGAGCGGCGCGACATGCGAACTCAGCGCATAATCGGGCCCGATCGCCCGCGCGACGAGATCGGGCCGCTGCGGACGGACGCGCGGATCGACGTGCTGGCCATAATAGCTGTACGGCCAGCCATAGAAGGCGCCGTCCTTCACCGAGGTCATATAGTCCGGCACCAGATCGGGACCGAGCTCGTCGCGCTCGTTGACCACCGTCCAGAGCTGGCCCGTGCTCGGCTCGAACGACAGGCCGTTGGGGTTGCGCAGGCCCGTCGCATAGGGGCGGTGCGCTCCGGTCAGCCGGTCGACTTCCCAGATGCGGGCACGCTCATGCTCGGCCTCGATGCCATTCTCGGTGATGTTGCTGTTCGATCCGATGCCGACATAGAGCTTCGAGCCGTCCGGGCTCGCGACCAGGCTCTTGGTCCAATGATGGTCGATCGGCCCGCCGGGCAGCTCGGTCAGTACTACCGGCTTGGCGGTGATCCTGGTCTGGCCGGCCTGGTAGGGAAAGCGCAGGATCGCATCGGTGTTGGCGACATAGAGGTCGCTACCGACCAGCGCGACGCCGAAGGGTGCGTTCAGATGATCGATCAGCACGGAGCGCAGCTCCGGTTTGCCGTCGCCATCCGCGTCGCGCAGCAAAATGATCCGGCTCTCGCCCTTCACCTTGGAATGGCCGAAGCCCTGGATGAAGCCGACGACGATGTCCTTGGACCGATTGACCGGCTCGGCGGGCGCCTTGGCCTCGACGGCCAGGACGTCGCCATTGGGCAGCGTGTAGACCTGGCGGACATTGTGAAAGTCCGAGGCGAAAGCCGAGATCCGCAACCCGGCGGCGACTGTCGGCTTCGCGCCGTTCGCCCAAGGCTCGACGCCAGCCACGTGCATCGGCGGCACCAGATACTGATTGATTGCCGGCAGTTTCGGGTTCGCGCCGAACTGCTCGCCGGGGTCACCGCCACCGCCGCTGCAGGCGGCCAGAAGCAGGATGGACGATAGCGAAATAGGAGCGCGCGCGTTCATGCGACCACCTCCGCACGCACCGAATAACCGATCCAGCTCGCGACCAGCACAAGGACCGCAGTGATCGCGGACAGGATGATCCCAGTCGGCACGACCGAAGTCCATCCGTCGCGGCTATGCACGAAGGCGTTGACCACCGCAGTGACCAGCACCACGACGGTCAGGATCGAATGGAGCGACGAGCGGCGACGTGCTCCGCGCCCGAGCATCAGCACGTCGGCAATGCCGGCAATTCCCGCCAGCACCGCCATGAAGATTCCGCCGGTGATCAGCCAGGCCGAGAAATTGGCCCACTGCATGTTCGCGCTCTCGGCATAGACCCAATCGCTGAAAAAGGCCGAGACGAAGAGAGCGAGCGGGAAAGCGGCAAGGATGCCGTGCAGCGGCACGAAAACCCGCGCCGCGCCAGGATGAGATTGCGCCAATGAAATGCCTCTCCACATGGGAACAGGCGCTCAACGCGCTACGACGCTCCCAGGTCCGACGAATTCGGCAGCTAAGCGCCCCAAATGTCGCCATTCGAGAGCGATCGCGACGATCCCGAAAGCGGTCGTTCATTCAGGCAGTGAAAAGGGTCTGAGATTAGATGGTTGCTGACGCGCGGGGCGATTTACAGTCTTCCCAGAAGCGGTCTGCCATCTGGCCCCCATCGGAACGGTGCCATGCGCGCATGCGAACGCATCTCTCGAAGACGAGGCTGACTCCGAGCGCCGTGATCTAGGCCGTGACGGTCAAGCGGGGGCGGTCGCCACTCCGATCAGCTCTGCCGTGAGGGCTTCCGGGCGGTCGAGCATGACGTCGTGGCCGCAGGCGATCTCACTCGTCGTCCAGCCACGCGCCCTTGCGCGGTCATAACAGGCGGTAAATGGTGTACCCTCCCAATCCGACGCATAGATGAAGTGGTTCCGCGCGACTCCCGAGGGACCGCCGCGCAGCCGGAGCGGCTGTTGGAAGGTGGCCAGGGGCTGTGGCGTGCACTGCCGATCCACCCAGCCGCGATCCACCGCATTGACGTTAAAGATCTCGGCCGGGATCGGCGGCACGCGCCAACCTTCGCCATGTTCATTCGCGAGGCTGACTTGCAGCTCCCGGTGCTCGGCGGGAAGAAGGTCATGGAGGCATTCGCCATCCTCCAGCAGGAAGGCGTCCAGATAGATCAAAGCAGCGATCCGTTCGGGCACCACGTCCGCGACACCGCTGATCACGCAACCCCCATAGGAGTGGCCGCACAGGATGACGGAATCGAGCTCCTCCCAACGGATCAGGTTAGTGACATCGTCGACGTGCCGCTGAAGGTCGATGTCGGGGGACAACGCATGGCTTTGCTCCGCCACGCCGGTGAGCGTCGGCGTAAACACCCGGTGTCCCTGCTCGAGGAGCGCCTGCCTTACCCGCGCCCAGCACCAACTGCCGTGCCAGGCGCCATGCACCAGGACAAAAGTCGCCATCAGCATCTCCCCCATACCCGGTCTGTTGATAACACGGATGGTCCCGCGGGCAATGCGGGTGGCGCAAACTCGGGTGTGTCCATGGCATCTTTGCGCCCTAATCTCGGTCGTTCCGATCGGCGCGACAAGCTCTGGGAAGCGGACGTTCGTTTTATGTTGCCGCTTGTCACGCGGAAGTTCGCAACTTGGACTACATCCGGATAAGGTCGCGCAAAAAGGCGGAATTGATAGCGTAGAGAATCTCGTCGGATGGAGGCATCTATCCGCTACGAGACGACGGAAGTCACTCGAACGTGTATCAGTCCGATTTGGAGGCGATACTTCAACGCCGCTTCTCTCTCGACTCCTCCGATCTCCGCGCAAACAGGGTTGGCGACGATGCTTGAATATCGAAAGGATCGTCGTAGAAAGATTGCGCGAGGGGGGGCCAGCAAAGTGACCGAATTTTTGACATCGCATGGAAGTGAGATTTTGTCCGCGATCATTGGCCTAGTTGCCGGCGCGGCAATTTCGATCCCGATCACTGTGCGCGTCACTCGAAATTCAATGAGTGGAGAATCGACGCGATCGAACCAATCGAATGCGTCAGCAGGCGGCGACATCGTCGGACGCGATAAAATCGCGCATTGATCGGGCGTCAGCGGATTGCACCGTTCTTCTACAGCGAAGGTTGATCAGCGTGGCGCGTCCGCCGATGGCGACATCGTCGCCCGAGATAAGATCACCCATCATCATAGCGAGCGTCGTTCGCAGATCGATGGCTGGCTCGATCGGCTTGCCGACGAGATGCGCGATAATGCCGAGGTACGGAATCTCGTCGACAACCTGCAGTACTATTTTCAGCCCTTTCCCTATGATGACGTGATCGGACTGGAGGCAAAGCTCGAGCATGCCGGTCGCGCTGGCCAAAAGAGACAGGCGCTTCGCAAAAAAGAGGCTTTCAGCAAATTACTCGCTGAATGGCAGGCCTACCCCTCAGCACAGGAAATCATCGCTTATTTCCTCACCAAGCTCGAAACCTGCTTTGAATCGCATATCGTACCCGTTCTCGGCAACGCGTCTCCGGAAGAGATCGATTCGCTGATCGGTGAGAAAATGATCGAGCCGGTGCTGGCTGAAATGGGGTGTGGCCCGTTCATGCTCAACTATTTGAACGTCAGCGGAATGGTCTACTGGCTTGCCGAACAATGCTACGTTCGGTGGCACACATGATTCAGCTGGCATTCGAGTCCGCGTTCGATCCGTTTCATTCGGCTTTCAGGATTCTGCGACTGGCAGAGTTTTCCGCCGGAGCGATCGAGATCGTTAGACTCAAGATCCTTGACGTCTATGTCGCCGAACCGCGCAGATGCTTGGATATACGAGTTCCGCCTGCACTAAAGAAAAAGGCCAAGCTCGCCGCAGCGTGCCAGCCGCCGACTTACGGAAGTCGGCCCCGGATCGAAGCCTTGTTCAACCGCATGTCGCCCATGCAGGATGCGGCGATCCAGACCCTTGTGATGCAGGGTTTGCTTGATGCTGACGCCTTTGCGAAGGGCACGGCGCAGCGTAGTGAGGTACCGCTTTCAGCAAATCTGTCTGCTAGAACAGCATCTTCGAACGAGAGCCAGAGCGATCTGATGGCGTTCCTGCTGCTGGATCTCGGCGAGATCAGCTTCAACGGTCCGAACGGGCTTAAGGCACGGACAGGCTTGGGGGAGTTTCGCTATGACCTCGTATAACCCTCGCCTCGCGGTCCGGAAGATGTTGGTAAAACGCGGCCAACACGCAGCTTATGAGGCTGACTTCCATCCGCGCTTGAACATCGTTCGCGGCGAGAACAGCTCCGGCAAATCCACAATCCTCGACTTCCTCTTCTACGGTCTTGGCGGCGACTTGACGGATTGGCGAGAGGCGGCGCTCGCTTGTTCTGAAGTCGTCCTCGAGGTCGATCTGAACGGCCGAACGGCCGTATTGGCACGAGAGATATCCGAAGATTCCGGAAGGCCGATGCGGATTCTCGCTGGAACAATTGGCGATGCTGAGGCGCCATCCGCAAATTGGGGCCTATACCCTTACCGGAGGTCGCAAAATAAAGAGAGCTTCTCTCAGGTGCTGTTCCGATTTCTCGGAATGCCTGAGGCTACGGGCGATGCCAACAGCAACGTGACCATGCATCAGGTATTGCGACTGCTATACGCCGATCAGCTGAGCCCGGTCGATCGGATATTCCGGTTCGAACGATTTGACACTGCGCTGACGCGCCAAACCGTCGGCGATCTAATGTGCGGCGCTTATGACAATGAGCTATATCGGTGGCAGCTTCGCGTCCGTGAGGCCACCAAGGAATATGAAGCCGCGAATGCGGAATGGCGAAATGCCGTTGCCGCGTTCAACAATGCCGAACACGCGCTGACGATAGAATGGGTGACCGCTGAACGCGACCGCTTGAACAAGGCTTTGAGCGATACACATCGCGAGGCCGAGCAGCTGGAGGAGCGGATATTCCATGCTGAGGTTTCGGATGGTCTGACGCTCAAAGAGCAGGACGCTGCCTACAAGGCGCTCGTAGATACCCAAAAGCGGGTGCTCGACCTCCAATCGAAGCGGGACGGGCTTCAGCTCGAGATCGCCGATTCCTCCGCGTTCATTGCGTCACTGGAAACTCGTCTGGACCAGCTCCGCGATGCCGAGGTCACCGCTGAAACGCTTAAGGGTATCGCCTTCATCTACTGCCCGTCATGCTTCGCGCCGCTCGACGAGAATGTGGGGGAGCATGCGTGCACGCTCTGCAAAAGTCCGTTCGATAAGGAGCGTGCCCAATCGCGCATCCTCGCCGTCATTAATGAGACGAGCGTGCAGCTTAAGCAGTCGAAGTCAATCCAGGCAGACCGCCTGGCTGAGTTGGATGCGCTCGAACGCGAGATTTCGACCGCTCACCAAAAATGGAACGGGCTGAATGAGCGATACAAGCTGCTCAATCGACTGCCGTCCACTGAACTGCGCGCCGAAGCGCGCGCGATCTATAGCAGGGCTGGATATCTCGAGCGCCAAATCGAGGATCTCGCACAAAAGGCATCGCTCATTGAGCGGATCGCTGCCCTCTCACGAGTGAAGAGCGATTTGAACACCGAGATCGCCGACCTTAGAGAAAAGATAGAGGCTAGCGAACGGCGCATGAGCGAACAGCTCGCCAAAGCCTACACACGCATTTCGGCGAATACGGCGGAATTTCTGCGTGCCGATCTCCTGCGGCAGGACACGTTCGCCAAAGCGACCACCGTCGAATTCAGCTTCGGCGACGATCGGCTATCCGTGAATGGGGAAAGTTTCTTCTCTGCCAGCTCAATGGTGTATTTGCGCAACAGCTTTTTCGCCGCAATGCTAAAATCGGCGCTCGAAGACCCGAAATTTCGTCATCCACGCTTCCTCATCCTTGACACAATCGAGGACAAGGGCATGGAGCCTGAGCGTAGCCACCATTTTCAAAAGCTGCTCGCAAAATTGAGTGCGGCGACCGAGATCGACCATCAACTGATATACGCAACCGCGATGATATCACCCGAACTCGAAAATTCGAATTATGTGATCGATCGCTTTTATACTCATGACGATCGAACTCTACGTTTGCTTTAAATACATGCTTACGACTGTTGACCGGCGTGTTTGGGTGTTGGCAGAAAATCTTGCTAGGCGCCGACACCTGAAGATGACAGCGGGCTACTAGCTTGCGCTAAGGGCAGCTAAACAATTAGATCGCCCAGAGCCGGGGATTTCGGATCTGGCCCAGTTTCGGACATGTTGGCCGTTGCATCGTCGATGTCCGCTTTCACCCGACGTACAGCTGGAAGTTGTCTGACCGCTGACGGCCCAATTCTAGCCATTCCCCAGCAAGCGTCGCTTACACGCCGCCTGCACAAGCGCTTGGAGATCGGTCACGCGCTCGCCGATCCAGCGCAGTTCCTCCTCACTGATCTCATAGTGTGGCGAGTAGCGCGCGTTTACATACGCCTGCCGGATTAGTTCGAAGCATCGACGGCTAATCTTGTCAGCGCGAGGCCAGGCAGCAACAAGCTCCGGCGCAACTTCCTCGGCATGCGAGCGGAGGAACTTCAACCGGTGCGACTTTGGGCTATAGAGCCGGAAGACCAGCAGCACGCAGTGGTAGAATCGCTCTACCGACTGGTGAAACTCGAACGCCGCGATCTTCGGCCGTCCGTTCTCCATCGCAAAAACGGCCTGTTCACGAAATCCAGCAGCACTCGGAAACCACTCGTCGAAATACTTCTGCGCCTCAGCGAGCGCTTCCTCGGGCGGCAGCTCGCGCGGCTGCGCGAACGGAAATCCCTCCGCCTCATACAGGGCAATCCCCTGCTCGACGATGTCGACGAAGAACGGCCGGCCCCGCTCCAGTTGCGCGTTCACATCGGAGAGCGAGTGGACGATGAAGTTGACCGGCGCGCTCAGCGCATGGGTGATCGTCGCATCGCGCATCAACCGGTCTTCGGCGGCCGACCAGAATTCGAATTCGGTCAGCCGCTCGTCATTGACGACGATGAGGATGTCATAGTCGGACTGGTAGCCGCCGATCGGATCGTCGACCCAGTCGCCGCGCGCATAGGAACCGTACAGGACGATCTTGAAGACGCGCCCTGCCTTCTTCCATTTGAGCGTGCCCATCGCATGGGCGGCTTCGAATTCCTCGATCAGCACGCGCACGACATGGCCGAGCTCGCGCTGCTTGGACTGGGGAAGATGATCGAGGCCGGTACGCATGATGGTCTCCAACCTGTGGCAGGCCGGGCCGGGATGGCAAGACCCATCCGGTCCGCGCCCGCCTCAACCCGCCCTTCCCTCGCCTTCCGCATCGTCCATCGCTCGAACCAGATACAGCATGGCGGCGGCGATACGCCGCTCGACCTCGCCGACCGACAGCCCGAGCCGCTCCCCGATCTCGGGATAGTCCAGGCGCTCCAGCCGGTGCAGCAGGAACACCGCGCGCGTCAGCGCCTCCATCGTTTCCACAGCGGCCCCCAACCGCGCCAGCTGCGCGCGCACCTCTCGGTTCAAGGCCATCGCCCTGTCCTCCTTTCCAAAAACACCGCGACCCTGGCCGGAATGGCGGGGTGGGCGGCAGGAGCTCGCCCGGCAGTCCCGCCGGCAGAGGCGGGCGGCACCCGAAGGGCCGGAACGAAGTGGAGGAGCCGGGCGAAGCCCGGCTTGCCGCGCGCCGCGGCGGGACTAGAGGGTGGCGACGCCCACCTCGCCAGTGCGTCGCACGGACAGACGACGCCATCGCGCCTGCGCGATGACCGCCATGCGCGACCGGGGGAACAGCGCCATCGCGCCGTTGTTTAACTCCGTAAGAGGGGTTCATGTCAGAAGCGGAAAATTCAAGCACGTCTGGCAGCAGGTTCGAACTACTCGTCCAGAGCGTGACCGACTATGCGATCTACATGCTCGACATCGACGGGCATGTGACGAGCTGGAACGCCGGCGCGCGTCGCTTCAAGGGATATGAGGCCGAGGAGATCATCGGCCATCACTTCTCGCGTTTCTACACGCCCGAGGAACGTGCGCAGGAGATTCCCAGGGTCGCGCTCGAGACCGCGCAGCGGGAGGGCCGGTTCGAGACCGAGGGCTGGCGCGTGCGCAAGGACGGCACCCGCTTTTGGGCGAGCGTGGTCATCGATCCCATCCACGAACCCGGGGGCGCCCTGATCGGCTTTGCAAAGGTCACCCGCGATCTCACCGAGCGCAGGGCCGCCGAGGAAGAACTCCGCCGAAGCGAGCAGCGCTTCCGCCTCCTCGTCCAGGGCGTCACCGACTATGCGATTTATCTGCTCGACACGACCGGCCATGTGAGCAGCTGGAACGCCGGCGCCGAGCGCTTCAAGGGATATAGTGCCGACGAGATCATCGGCGCGCATTTCTCGCGCTTCTACTCCGAGGAGGACCGTGCCGCCGGCATACCCGGCCAGGCGCTCGAGACCGCGCGGCGCGAGGGGCGTTTCGAGGCAGAAGGCTGGCGGATCCGCAAGGACGGCTCGCGCTTCTGGGCGAGCGTCGTCATCGATCCGATCCGCGACGACAGCGGCGTGCTTATCGGTTTCGCCAAGGTCACGCGCGACCTGACGGAAAAGCGTGCGATCGAAGATCAGCTGCGCCAATCGCAGAAGATGGAAGCGGTCGGTCAGCTGACCGGAGGCCTGGCGCACGACTTCAACAACCTCCTGACCGGCATCAGCGGCAGCCTGGAGATGATGCAGGTACGGATGGCCCAGGGCCGGACCTCGGATCTCGACCGCTATTTCATGGCGGCACAGGGCGCGGTGAAGCGCGCGGCCGCGCTGACCCATCGGCTGCTCGCCTTTTCCCGGCGGCAGACACTCGATCCCAAGCCGACCAATATCAACCGCCTGCTGAGCGGGATCGAGGATCTGGTCCGGCGCACCGTCGGGCCGAGCGTCGAAGTCGAGGTGGTCGGCGCAAGCGGCCTATGGTCGACGCTGATCGACCCGAACCAGCTCGAGAATGCCGTGCTCAACCTCTGCATCAACGGGCGCGACGCCATGCCGGGTGGCGGCAAGCTGACGATCGAGACGTCCAACAAGTGGCTCGACGAGCGCGCCGCACGCCAGCAGGACCTGCCGGTCGGCCAATATGTCGCGGTGTGCGTCACCGACACGGGCACCGGCATGAGCCCCGAGGTGATCGCGAAAGCGTTCGAGCCCTTCTATACGACCAAGCCCCTGGGCGAGGGAACCGGATTGGGCCTCTCGATGATCTACGGGTTCGCACGCCAGTCCGGCGGACAGGTGCGGGTCTATTCCGAAATCGGCGAAGGCACGACGATGTGTCTCTACCTCCCGCGGCACGATGAGGATGCGATCGCCGAAGAGGATGAAGGCATTCCTCCCCGCTCCGAGCCGATCGGCGACGGACAGGTGGTTCTGGTGATCGATGACGAGCCGACCGTCCGCATGCTGGTCGCCGAGGTGCTGACGGAATCGGGCTATGCGGTCATAGAAGCCGTGGACGGCCCCGCGGGTTTGCGGCTGCTCGAATCCAATACGAGGATCGACCTGCTGATCACGGACGTCGGCCTGCCGGGCGGCATGAACGGACGCCAGGTGGCCGACGCCGCGCGGGTGGCCAGGCCGCATCTCAAGGTGCTGTTCATCACCGGCTATGCCGAGAATGCCGCGATCGGGCGCGGCCGCCTCGACAACGGCATGTTCATTCTGACAAAGCCGTTCCAGATGGAAGTGCTGGCGAGCCGGATCCGCGAGATCATCGACGAGCCAAACTAGGCGATGTCCCTGCGTGCGGACAGCGCTGCGAGACGATCAGCGCGCCCTCGCTTATGGTCCCGGCGGCGCAGGATGCGGGTCCATCGGCCGGTGGCCGCGTCCGTTCCCAGCCTTCGCCTATCAGTCGCTCTCGACATTGGATCAGCGCGACGCAGCGACCCTCCGTCCAAGCGAGCCCGGACTGGCTTCCGCGTAGCTGGCATACCCTTCGGAGCCTGTGTCCTTTGGGCAACGCCGACGGGAAACCGCGCATCACGAGTTATTGCATTGCAACAAAAGGGCTTCGTTGGGGCTTTCACTCAGACCGAAGCTGCAAAGGCCCCGCGTAACTGGGGCGATCGGGCTCGGCCTGTGTTCACAAGTGCAAAGGTTTTCCCCACATGCGTATCCTTCTCGCCGCGGCCGTTGCCGTGGCTCTTCCTGTCGTCGCCTACGCGCAGGATACCACCGACGCCCCTGCCCCTACCGAGACCAGCGCCCCTCGCGCGCCGGATGGCTCGCGTGCCTTCGGCGTCGAGCCCTATATCGGCATCATGGGCGGCTATGAGCAGTTCGACGATACCAACCCTGTCGCCGGCATCCCGCATGCCCCGGGCGGCAAGGATTTCGACGGCGGCCTCGTCCAGGGCGTGGCCGGCGTAAACATTCCGCTCGGCCCGGTCTTCGTCGGTGTCGAGGGCAATGCGACCAAGGGCTTCAAGGGCGATATCGACTGGGAATATGGCGTTGCCGGCCGCGCGGGCTTCCGCATGGGCGACAGTGGTATGATCTACGGCAAGGCCGGGTATCAGTGGGTCAATTTCGATGCGCTGGGCAAGGACAGCCGCGACTACCACGATATCACCATGGGCCTGGGCGTCGAAGTCGGTCCCAAGGATATCGGTCTGGGCGGGATCACCGGCCGCAGCGGCATTCGCCTGCGGCTCGAGGTCAACAGCTTCGGCAAGGAGTTCAACAGCTTCCAGCCGATGGCCGGCGTGATCGCCCACTTCTAAAGCAGATCGTCACGGCCTGCGCGGCGGACTATTCCGCCGCGCAGGACAGACGCGGTCTCGATCCGTCGACGACGCTCACCGCGCGCGCGGACCTGTCGCTAGGATCGCGAGCTGGATCGGGATCGCCTCGGTGCCCCGATCCGGATGCCTGCGCCTTCACGCGCCGACGCGATGACAGCGGGGACCGACGCCGTTGCGCGCCGGCCTCCCGCCTGCCGATCACATCGCAGTTGGCGCGCGCTGATAGGAAGCACGATCGCGGTCGATCTGGTCCACGCTATAGGGTTCGGCCGTCTCGTCGAACCGGGTCCAGCCAGACTGGCGATAGTCGTTGCCCCGCGTGTCGGCGCCGACACCACGATTGCCGTCGAGCACCGCCTCGGTCTGGCCGACCAGATCGTCCTCGACGCGCGCGCTGACGAGCGTGCCGCCGCGGCGGACGCCCTCGGCGTAGACACCGGCCTCCTCCTCGGTATGGCCCGCGTTCTTCAAGGCGCCTACGATACCGCCGGTCGCCGCGCCGCCGGCGCCACCAATGGCCGCGCCCACTGCGGTCGATGCAAGCCAGCCGGCGGCAACGATCGGTCCGAGACCCGGGATCGCGAGAAGGCCCAGACCGGCGAGCAAGCCGCCGACCCCGCCGATCGCCGCCCCTGTCGTGGCGCCGCGGGTGACGTCGCCATCCTCGTTGATGCCGTCATTATCGGCGCGATCCGCGCCGTGCGTGCCGTGCGCATCGTTGGCGACGATGCTGAGATCGTCATGAGGAACGCCGATGCGCTCCAGCTCGGTCACTGCGGTCTTGGCGTCCGAATAGTCGTCGAACAGGCGGGTGATGGTCTTGGTCATGTTCAATACTCCTGAAATGCGATGGATCAGCGCGAAGTGACGTTGCCCTTGAAGTCGAGCATCACCGTAACCGCGTGGCGGCGCTTCATCGCGCGGCCCTGCCAGACGCCGTTGTCATTCTTGCGAAGCGCGCTGATGTTGGTGAAACCGGCCTTGGCGATACGGCCCCGGGCCTGGCTCTGCGTGAACGAGCTATGCCCACGCGCCGGATGCGGGACCGTGTGAACGGTGCTGTCCTTGACGGCTGGGTTATGCGGCGAGGACTGACGGTCCTGCGCGATCGCGCCCGTGCTGACGGCGGCCGCCAGCGCGGCAAGAAGATAGAGCTTCATGGGTTTCCTCTCGGTGGCGCCGCGCGGCGTACGGGCGCGCGGTACCCGCCGATTCAAATCGACAGGGCGCGTTCCCTCGTGCGGCGGATTGTGGATCTATAACCCTCTGGAATCGAACGCGGGCCCATGCAGCCCGAAATAAATCGGCGTGCGGCCCCAGCCGCAGGGACATCGTGCGGAACCGGGCCAGATCCGCTACCCCGCTCGTTCTTCGCCCTATAATCATCGAAGGAAATGGTATGAAGATCCCCCGGGGGCGCGATCGTCGCCGTCGCGGACGACGAGAAGCTGAATCTGTTCCGCAACGCCGGGGGGGAATCCTCTCCCAGGCTGGAGGCGCGGCCGCCGGCCAAGGTCTCGACCGAGAATATGGGCTCGGGCGGGCGGCACCAGAGCAGCGCCGCGAACCCCTCGGACAGCCAGCATGATGAAGACAGCTTCGCGGCCGGCACCGCCGAGGTGCTCAACAGGAGAGTGCTCGACGGGACGATAGACAACCTGATCATCGTGGCGGCCCCGCGCACGATGGGCGAGCTGCGCAAGCAGTGGCACAAGTCGCTGACGGTCGCCCTGGTGGGCGAGATCGCGAAGGACCTTACCGGCCACGCGATCGCGGACATCGAGAAGATCGTCGCTGCTCGCATCTTGCGGCGCTACTCGAGACGTTGACGAAGGGCGGATCACCCTCGCGACCCGCCGATATCCGCAAGTTCGGAAGGCCGCAGCGCATAGGCGAGCTGCTCCATGCGGCATTGGCGGGGCGCCTTGTCCGGCCGCCATCGCATAAGGCCGGTGCCGTGGCGAAAGCGGTCGCCAGTCACCTGGTCGTAGCTCACCTCGACGACCAGTTCGGGCTTGAGCGGCACCCATTCGCTTTCCTTGCCGTCGTTCCACCGGCTCGGCCCGCCCGGTGCCTTGCCGGTGAAGCCGGGCGGCGCGATCAGCACGTCCAACCGCTGGGTCAGCTCGGCACGGTCCTGCTTGGCTAGCGCTGAGGTGAAGCCGACATGGTTGAGCAGCCCTGCTTCGTCATAGAGCCCGAGCAGCAGGGAGGCGACGAGCTGGCTGTCCTTGGCACGGCGGAAGCCGCCGACGACGCAGTCCGCGGTGCGGTGCTGCTTGACCTTCAGCATCGCGCGCTCGCCCGGGCGATAGGGCTGGTCGAGCGGTTTGGCGATCACCCCGTCCAGAGCCCCGCCGCTCGCGGCGAGCCAGGCCTGCGCGCCCGCCAGGTCGGGGGCATGGGGCGAGAGCAGCAGCATTGCGCTACCGTCACGTGCATGGAAGCGTTCAAGCGCGGCGCGGCGTTCGGCGAGCGGCCGGTCGGTCAGTCCCGTGCCGTCGAGCGCGAGGCAATCGAACAGCATCAATTGCGCCGGTGTCTCGCGCGACAAGCGGAGGATCCGGCTTTCGGCCGGATGCAGGCGCGCCTGGAGCGCGTCGAACGACAGGATGCCGTCCACCGGCAGGATCAGTTCGCCGTCCAGAACATAATCGTCGCCCTCGGTCCCCAGCAGCGCCGCGACGATCTCGGGAAAATAGCGCGCCAGCGACTTGCCCGATTTGGAGCGCAGCTCGACATGGTCGCCCAGACGCGAGGCGATCGCGCGAAAGCCGTCCCATTTGGGCTCGAACTGCCACGCGCCTTGCTCGGGCAACGCCACGACGAGCTTCGCCTCCATCGGCACCGTGTCAGCGAGCGGATGCGGCTTGTCGGTCACGGGCGCCGCTTTCGCTTGGGCTCGTCGGAGAGCTCCACCCAGACCGGCGCGTGATCGCTGGTCTTTTCCCAGCCGCGGACATGCATGTCGACCTGCGCGTCGACGAGCCGGTCGGCCAGCATCGGGCTGAGCAGCACGTGATCGATCCTGAGGCCGGCATTGCGGCCATAGGCGTTCCGGAAATAATCCCAGAAGGTATAGATGGTCTCGTCGGGGTGAACCGTCCGCAGCGCATCGGTCCACCCCTGCCCGGTCAGCCGGAAAAACGCCTCTCGCACCTCAGGCGCGAACAGCGCATCGTCGAGCCAGCGCTCGGGCTTATAGACGTCGCGCTCGGTCGGCATGACGTTGAAGTCTCCGGCCAGCATCACCGGCAACCCCGATTCCAGCAGCCCCGCGGCATGCTCGATCAGCTTGTCGAACCAGCGCAATTTATAGTCGAACTTGGGGCCCGGCCGCGGATTGCCGTTGGGGAGATAGAGCCCCCCGATGAGCAGACCGTTGACCGCCGCCTCGATATAGCGGCTCTGGCTAGCGTCGGGATCGTCCGGAAGACCGCGGCGCGTCTCGTGGATCTCGCCGACCCGGCTGAGCATCGCAACGCCGTTCCAGCTCTTCTGGCCATGCCAGATCGCGTCATAGCCCAGGTCGCGGATCGCCGTTTCGGGGAACTTCTCCTGCGGCGCCTTCAGCTCCTGCAGCACCACGATGTCGGGCTGGCGTTCTTCCAGCCAGCGCAGCAGCACCGGCAAGCGTCCGTTGACGCCGTTCACATTGTACGTCGCGATCTTCACGCGGGACAGACGTTTCGAAGCGGCCCTGCGTTCCGCTTTCCCTTCCGCGCGGCGATGACGCAATCGCCGGAACTCCCGGCGCTGTCGACGCGCTTTGAAACCAGGCCGCCGCGATGCCGAGATGGAGCGCGCAGGCGACATCGCGGCTGGCAACGGATGATCGCGGCCGCGCTCGGCGAACCCGTCGACGATTTGCGCTCGAGCCCGGGAGAAGCGCCCGAGCCCGGCACCGACCCGCTGCACGAAGGCCCCTGACCCTCCCGTCTTGCAAGGCCTGATTTCGAGCGTCCGGCGGCCGCTCGCTTGACTCGCGCATCCCATTGGGAACAAACAAGGAACAAATCACCTCGTTCCCGAGTCTAGCCATCCCATGGGTCAGCCCGCCGTCATCGCCCAGCTGCGTTCACGCATCGCCGCCATCGAAGGTGTCGGCCAGCGCCATGCGTCGGTGCCGTTCGGGATCGACGCGCTCGATGGCTCGCTGCCGGGTGGAGGCCTCGCCACCGGCGCGCTGCACGAGATCGCCGGCAGCTCCCAGCTTTGCGACGATGCCGCCGCGACGATCTTCCTGGCCGGCATCCTCGCGCGGATCGACGGCCCGGTATTCTGGTGCCTGCGCTGGCGCGACCTGTTCGCCCCTGCCCTCGACCTGGCCGGCTTGGCGCCGGACCGAGTGATCCATGTCGAGGCGGGCAGCGACGCCAACGTCCTGCTGGCGATGGAGGAATGCCTGCGCCATGCCGGCCTGGCCGGCGTGGTCGGCGAGGTCGCCAAGCTCTCGACCACCGCCTCGAAGCGGCTCCAGCTCGCCGCCGAAGGCTCGGGCGTCCCGGCCTTCGCGTTCCGCCGCGCCGCGCCGATCGAGGGCACGGGCGAAGGCACCGCCGCGGTCACGCGCTGGCGCGTGCTCGCGGCGCCGAGCATTCCCTTGGGCATTCCCAGCCTGGGCCGGCCGCGCTGGGACGTGCAGCTCGAACGCGTGCGCGGGGGCGAACCCCGATCCTGGATCATGGAGGCCTGCGATGCGCAGGGTCGTCTCGCTCTACCTGCCCAGCTGGTCGACCGACCGGTTGCGGCGGAAGAGCGGCGCCGGGCAAGCTGAGGCCGGCCTCGCGCCCGATACGCCGCTCGCCACCGCCCTGCCCAATCATGGCCGCAAGGTCATCGCCGCGATCGACGCGGCGGCGCGTGCCGCCGGCATCCGTCCAGGCATGACGGTCACCAAGGCGCGCAGCCTGGTGCCCGAGCTCGCGGTCGTCGATGCCGATCCGGCGGCCGATCTCGCCGCACTCCACCGGCTGGCGCTGTGGGCGGGCCGCTACTCGCCGTTTGTCGCGCCCGACCCGCCCGACGGCGTCTGGATCGACATCAGCGGCTGCGCGGCATTGTTCGGCGGCGAGCGCCCGTTGCTCAAGGACCTGCATCGCCGGATCGCCAGCGCCGGCCTCACGGTGCAGATCGCCGCGGCCGACACGGCCGGTTGCGCGCATGCGGTCGCGCGCCACGTGCCAGCCGGCCGCCCGGTCACCATCCTGCCCGGCGACCAGCGCAAGGCGATGGCGCTGCTGCCGATCGCAGCATTGCGGCTCGATCCGGGCACCGTGGAGGGCCTGCGCAAGCTCGGCTTCCTGTCGGTCGAGCAATTGCTCGGCACGCCGCGCGGTCCCCTCGCCCGCCGCTTCGGCCGCACGCTCCACCAGCGCCTCGACCAGGCGCTCGGCCATGCCGGCGAAGCGATCGAGCCGGTCTTTCCGCCCAAGGTGCCGCGCGCGCGCCGCGGCCTGCTCGAGCCGATCGCGACGCCCGAGGCGTTCGCCCAGGTGATCGACGATCTCGCGAGCGATCTTGCCGGCCAGCTCGTGGCGCTCGGCCGCGGCGCCCGCCGGCTCGACTGCTATTTCCACCGCGTCGACGGGCGCACGCAGGCGGTTCGCGTCGGCACCGCCGCGCCGAGCCGCGATCCGGCGCATTTCGCCAAGCTGCTTGTCACCCGGATCGACCAGGTCGAGCCCGGACTCGGCATCGAGGCGATGACGCTGGTCGCCCCGCTTATCGAGCCGCTCGCGGCGGCGCAGTCCGATCTGGCGGCGAGCGCCGAGCGCAAGGCCGATCTCGGCGCGCTGGTCGATGCGCTCGCGAACCGCTTCGGCCAGGCGAACCTCTACCGCGCCCGGCCCCGGGCCGGCGGCATGCCCGAGCGTTCGGTGGGACAGGCCGGCGCGATGGAAGGTGGCTCCGCTTGCCGCTGGGCGGACGATCTGCCGCGCCCCGGACGCCTGCTCGACCCGCCCCAGCCGATCCAGGTCACCGCGATGCTGCCCGATCACCCGCCGGCGATGTTCGTCTGGGGACGCAAGCGCTACCGCGTCGTCCAGGCCGACGGCCCCGAGCGGCTGCACGGCGAGTGGTGGCGCGGCCAGGGCCATGAGGCGCGCCAGCCGTTCGCGGTGCGCGACTATTTCCAGGTCGAGGTCGAAGGGGGCGGCCGCTACTGGCTGTTCCGCCAGGGCGATGGCGAGCATGGTGCGACGGGACCGATGACCTGGTTCATCCACGGCGCCTTCGCTTGAACGCCCGCCAGCCATGCCTTCCCGAAACCTGATCCAGGTTCTTGAAGCGATCGTCGGCCGCTTTTATCGCATGCGCTCAGGCATCGGCCCATGGGAAGACGATGAACCGGGAATCGGATAGGGCGTATTTCGCGCGCCGTGCGCGCGAGGAGCGGGAGAGAGCGGAAAACGCGCCCGACCCGCCGCGCTACCGCAAACATCTCGACTTCGCGCACGCTTATGAGCGCCGCATCCTCATTCTGCGCCGTGAAGAGCCTGCCGCCCGCGCCCCTGTGGACGCTGAAGATCCGTAAGTCTCATGGTCCAGTCCGACCGCGCGGGGTGGACACGATCTGGCTTCGGCCTTCGGGCGAACGCTTTCAGCCGGCACGGCGCGTCACCGCATCAGTCCGGCAGCGCGCAGCGCATTCTCGATGACCTGCCCGACGCCGCCGCCAGCAACCGGCTCGGGGTACCAAGCGGCGCTTGGCCCAGCTCGCGGCGCGGACCCTGTCGGATCCCACCGCCGACCGCACTACCGGTGCCGAGCTGGGCGCAGGTCCTGGCGCAGGCCGCATTACCGACGAGGATCTGGGGTCCGCGGCGGACGTGGCCGAAGCGTCAGCGATGGCCGCCGCCAAGCCCTCCAAGGCGTGACGGCCCGGCGGCGGCCCACCCCCCGGGCCGCCGCCGTTATTCTTCCGGTCTACAACCCAAGCTTTTAACCCCGCCCCGAACGCGCCGCATGGCCGCGAGCCGGCTTTCGGGTGGATATCCCGCGAACCGGGTCGGACAGAAATCTCCCTTTGCGATGACGCCCGGTTCTATCATCTCGCAAACCACCGGAGGTCTCAGTCCGGCTGGTCCGTCATGATGCTCTGTGCGATTGCGTCCAGGAGCTGAACCGGTGCCGACGCGACCGAGACGTCGCTGCCGCGCTCATCATCGATTTCGCACTGGACGTCGATCGCCGACTGCACGGCCGCGATCGCCTGTGCGTTGGTTAGCACCGAATCTTGCAGCAGTGCATGGATGAGGCTCTCGACGAGCAGCAGGGCGGCTTCGCCATGGGCGTCGCCGAGCCTGCGCGCGCCGGCGCCAGCCGGAATCAAATCATCGTTGCTTGCATCGGACATCGTAGCGCCTCGGACTCTCAGGCGAGGAAGTTCCTCAGCCGCCGATGCCTGCCGCGATAATCGACGATGCCCGGAAGCTAATCGTCTTACACGCGCGTCGCTACACCGACCTTAACTTTGAACAATATCTTTCGACAATATATTGTGTGCGTCTCATTCTCTACATCCTGATCATGGCGAACTCGTTTGTCCGAAAACTCAAGGGCTTCACGGAACTCTCCGCCGGAGAGGTCGCCGCGATTGAGCGGGCAACCGCGCATCCGAGAAGATACGGGCCCAAACAGGATATGATCCGGGAAGGGGACAAGCCTGGTCCGGTGCTCGTAATGCTGGATGGCTGGGCCTGCCGATACAAGATCCTGCCAAGCGGGACGCGCCAGATCACCGCCTTCCTGATGCCCGGCGACGCATGTGATCTTCATATCGGGATGCTCGCCGAGATGGACCATAGCATCCAGACGCTGGCGCCGAGCCGGGTCGCCTCGATCGCAAGGGGCGACATGGACCAGCTGATGCATGACCATGTCGGCTTTGCGAGAGCCATGTATATCGCCCAGCTGACCGACGAAGGCACGCTGCGCGCCTGGATCGTCAGCATGGGGCGGCGCAGCAGCATCGAGCGCGTCGCGCACCTGATGTGCGAGCTTTATGTCCGCGCCTATTGGATCGGGCTGGTCGAGGATACCAAGCTCGCCCTTCCGCTTTCGCAGATCGTCCTCGCCGATGCGCTCGGCATGACCCCGGTGCACATCAACCGCGTGCTCAAGGAGCTCCGCCTTGCCGGTGCGATGGAACTGCGTCGAGGCAGCCTGCTCATCATGGATCCGCTGAAGCTCGTCCAGATCGCCGGCTTCGACGAGAATTACCTCCATCGGCGGTTGCGCCGCGCCCGCTGACCGTTACCCGTGGCGCCCCGAAAGGCGCCACGGTAATTGTCAGCGCACCGAGCCGCGGCGTACGAGGTTGACGATCGCGAGCAGGATGACCGCGCCGGCGAGCGATACAAGGAAGGTCGTCACGGTCAGCGGCGAATTGTTGATGTCGCCCCGACCCAGCATCAGCCCGCCGATGACCGCGCCTACGACGCCGACGACGATATTGAGGAAGATTCCCTGTTGGCCGTCGGTGCGCATGATCAGGCTCGCGAGCCAGCCCACCACGCCGCCGACGACGAGCCACATGATGATTCCCATGAAATTATCTCCCTGAATTATGTTTCGTGGCAGGGAGACGCGTGGGAATGAGCGTCTGTTCCGCCAGGCGCTGCGCCACTGCCCGGTTTGGCCGGACCGAGCAGCAGTCGCAGCGACACGTGCAGGCCGCCACCGGTCGCTGCGCGCCGCTCGACGGGCGCTCCGAGCATGACGGAGAGCTCGTCGAGGATCCGGCTACCGCTTCCCGGCTTGGCCGCTGGGCCGAGCCCAATCCCATCGTCCTCCACCACGAGCTCGATGTGCTCGCTCAAGGTCTGCAGGGACACCGAGATCGTGCCGCCCCGCTCGGGAAAGGCATATTTCAGCGCGTTGACGACGAGCTCGCTGGCGATGAGCGCGAAAGCCCGGCGCTGCTCGCAGCTCAGTTCGATCTCGGCGATGGCGCAGTGCAGGCGCACCGGCCGCGGCCCCTCGCCGAAGAGCGCAATCAAACCCTGGACGATCCTTGTCATCAGCGGGGCGCATGGAACGAGATCCTCTCCTTCGGACGCTCGTGCAAGTTCGGCATAGGCATCAGCCAGGGCAGCTGCGTTCCTTGCCATGGCGTCGAGATAGGCTGAATCGGCCGCGTGCGGACGGACCTGTACAAGGGCGGCAGCGAGTTGCGCGAGGTTCTTTGCCCGGTGCACCGAATCCTCGGTCCAGAGCGCCCAGCGATCGGGCAAGGCCAGCGTGGGATCAATCCGGACCGGTGGAACCGGCGGACTGAACAGATGAATAAGCGACTGGGCGTCGGCTATGGTCCGGTGCCGCACAACGCTGGAAGGGCCTGCCTTTTCCGCCACCGACTCGCCCCTTGTTATTCGGACCAGCAGAGCAGCTTCTCAATTTCGATAGATGATCGTAATTAATAATTCCAAGATAATTTGGGGGAGTATGGCGGTTGCTCAAATACTTGTTTGCTGATTTCGGCCGATTGCCGGATTCGAACCGGTCGTATCTCGACCAGCCCCGATGCTCATCACGAAATTTTGAGGTCACCAAGTATTGCAGTGGCGGCATCGTCGCGCGAGCGCTGGTGCGCGCCGATCCGCCATTGCCAGTTGCGTCCGGATTGATCTCGATCAAATCCAGCTGGCGCCGGCTTGGCTAACAGTGCGTGGCATGGCCAATGCTTTCGTCCAAAAACTGAGCAGCTATGCGCCGCTTGCGGCCGACGAACGCACCTTGCTGGCGGAAGCCTGCAAAGACTCCCGGAAATTGCCCACGCGCTGTGATCTGATCCGCGAGGGCGATCGCCCGGGCCCCATCTTCATCCTGCTCGAGGGTTGGGCATGCCGCTACAAGCTGCTGCCGGAGGGCGGTCGGCAGATCATGGCGTTCCTGATGCCCGGCGATTTTTGCGACATGCATGACGCAGTGGTCGACGAAATGGATCACAGCATAGGCACGCTCACCGAGGCGCGCGTTGCCACGGTGCCAAGGTCGCAAATGGAAGCGTTATTCACGGCGAGCCCTTCCCTGACCCATGCATTCTGGCGATCCCAGCTGGCCGATGAGGGGACGTTGCGGGCCTGGATCGTCAGCATGGGCCGTCGCGGCAGCGTCGAGCGGGTCGCCCATCTAATGTGCGAGATCTATGTCCGCGCGCGCAACATCGGTCTTGCAGATGCGGACCTGCTGCAGTTTCCGCTGACCCAGATCGTACTTGCGGATGCGCTCGGATTGACCCCGGTGCATGTCAACCGCGTGCTCCGGCACCTACGCCTCGAAGAGGTGATGGAACTCGGTCGCGGAACGCTGACGATCTCCGACCCCGGCAAGCTCGCGCGGCTCGCGGGATTTGACGAGACCTATCTGTATCGGCGGCTCAGGCAGGCCGCATAAGCTGGCGGCAAACCACACAGCACTGACCTTCGCCTGAACATTTCGCGTGCCGAACTGATCATAGAACAAGATCGGCTCGGCCCCGATTTGGTATCCCGGTCACATGCAAGTTCCTGTGACGCATCTGTTCCCGGTTCGCATCGAGCCGGCCGACATCGACTTCATGGGTCATGTCAACAATGCGCGCTACCTTAACTGGGTACAGGAGGCAGTCCTTAGCCATTGGCGTCGGGTCGCCCCCGCGGACGTCGTGAACGCGCATCTCTGGGTCGCGCTCAGGCACGAGATCACCTACCGCAAGCCCGCCTTTCTCGAGGACCAGCTCTTCGCGACGGTGGTGCTGGAGAAGGTCCAGGGTGCGAGCGCCTTCTACGACACGGTGATCCGGCGCGGGGAAGAAGTCCTCGCCGAGGTGAAATCGCGGTGGTGCTGCCTCGACGCGCGGACCTTGCGACCGACGCGGCTGGCGTCCGCGGTGGTGCAACTGTTCTTTCCCGACCGAAGCGCGCCGCGCGCAGCAGCCCGGACGCAGCCGGCGCCGGTATGACAACCGTTTGTCGCCACCGTCCGATTGGCCGGCAAGCGCCGACGACCGCAAGTCCCGCATGGCGTGGCCCACTTTCAAATTCCCTCCCCCTTTTCGGAGAACGATCATGAAGAAAGCCCTTCTTCTGGGCCTCGCCCTTTTCGGCGCCGCGCCCGCCGCGGCGCAGGTGATGACCCCCGCCGACTATGTGAAGAGCGCCGGCGCCAGCGACCTGTACGAGCGCGAGTCCTCAAAGGTCGTGCTCGAGACCAGCCGCGATCCGCGCATCCGCGACTTTGCGACGATGATGATCGAGATGCACACCAAGAGCACACAGCAGGTAAAGGCAGCGGCCTCGCGCTCCCGGCTCAAGGTCGCGCCGCCGATACTGAAGCCGGCGCAGCGCGAGATGATCGCGCAACTCCGCGCCCAGACCGGCCCCGCCCGAGACGCGGCCTATATCGCGCAGCAGCGCGCCGCGCACGGCGAGGCGCTGGCGCTGCAGCAATCCTATGCGGCGGAAGGCAGCGCGCCCGCGCTGCGCAAGGCCGCAGCGGGGATCGTTCCGGTCGTGCAGGAGCACATCGCCATGCTCGCGAAAATGTAGGCGACGAGACGACCGCCGCCGTACGCGCAACTGCGCGTGTCGGCGCGCGTTGAGCGGGCGATCGCATAAGGAATCGTCGATGACCCATCTCCCGCCGCTCCCGGACGCCGCGAGCGCCCCCTACCCTCCGCACCCTGCCCCGATCCCCGAGGAACAGAAGGACGCGGCCAGGGAGCTGGCGGAGAGGCAGGCCGCAGACGTTGCGGGCCTCGAGGCGAGCGAAGCGAGACGCAAGCGCGCGGTCTTGATGATCGGCGTAGGTCTCGGATCGACCGTGCTCGTCGGTGCGACCGCTCTTGGCGTACGGCTCTATGCGCGTTTCGCGCGATCCGCCCGGCCCACGCCGCGCCAGCGCGCGAGCGGAGACGACAAGCGCAAGCGCGGGGGGCCGGACCGGGCCCGTGTCGCGGCGGGCGAACCGTACGAAGTACGCTATTTCGCGCGCAAGCACGGCATCAGCGCCGCGGTCGCGCGTGAGATCATCACGGAAGCGGGTCCCGATCGCAAGGCAGCGAACGCGCTCGCACTCGCTCGGACATAGTAAGGACGGATCTAGTTCGGACGCTGCGCGACGCCGTCGCTGACCCGGACAAGCCCCTGCGCCTCAAGCATGCGCAGCATCCTTCCCAGCTCGTTGAAGAGGTCGATAACGGCGTCGGCATCGAGCGCAAGCCGCGCGGCGGTGATGCGTCCGCCGGTCAATGGGCGCGGAGGATGCGGCGGCGCGAAACGGTTTACGGTGGTGATGTGCGCCGTCCGCCTGTTGAAGATCGTCTGGCCAAGGCCATCGGCATAGGTTTCGGAGACCCCGGGGAGATCCTTGTACGGCAGCTCGCCAAAGGGGCGTCAGACTTTCGGGTCGGTCATTGCGATCTCCAGTTACGCGAGGCCACGACCTGATCGGATCGCGCGGGACGGTCGGTGCGCGTGCCGTCCGGGTGTAGGATCGTCTTGCCCGCGAGCATGGCGGTAGGATCGGTTCAGTCCTTGCCGATCTCGCGCCAGCTCTTTTCGCTGATCTCGACGTCGAACTTCTTGGCTGCCGCCTCGATGCGCTTCCATGCCGCGTCGCGCTCGTCGTCGCTAACGCCCTTGACCTGGTTGAACCGCGCAATCGCGTTGCGCACATGGCTGGCATTCTCCAGCGGTTCCTTGCGTTGCTCGGGAAACGCGAAGGCGCCCTTTTTCAGATCGTCGCGATCTTCTTCGCTGAGCTTTGTCATGATGGGGCTCCAGGGAGCGTTTGGTCGCCCCGCCCTAGAACGCTGGGGGGTGCGATGCGTTGCGTGACGCCAGCCGGTGGCCCCATGAACCTCGACATGTCGTACCAGAACAAATAGAGAACTTTGTTTTGCGCGGATCGACTCGCCATGTCTCTCGCCCGCTATGCCGAGCTTCAGGTCACCACCCATTTCAGCTTCCTGCGCGGCGCATCTTCGCCCGAGGAGCTGTTTGCCGCCGCGGCGATGCTGGAGCTGCCCGCACTCGGCGTGGTCGACCGCAATTCGGTCGCGGGCATCGTCCGCGCTTGGGATGCGCAGCGCACGACTGGCGTGCGGTCAATCGCCGGCTGCCGGCTCGACCTCGCGGACGGGACCGGGCTGCTCGTCTATCCGACCGACCGCGCGGGCTATGGCCGGCTCTGCCGCCTGCTGTCGGTCGGCAAGGCCCGTGCCGGCAAGGGCGCCTGCCAGCTCGATTGGGCCGATGTCGAGGATTGGAACGCGGGACTCATCGCGATATTGGTCCCGGACCGCGACGACGCCGACACGCATGCGGCGTTGGTGCGGACCAGCCAGATCTTCGGGGACCGGTGCTACCTCGCCCTGTCGCTGCGCCGGCGCCCGCGCGATGCGGTGCGGCTGCGCGATCTCGCCGCCATGGCGGCGGCGGCGCGGGTCGCGACGGTCGCGACCGGCGACGTCCTCTACCACAGCCCCGAGCGCCGCCTGCTGCAGGACGTGGTCACCTGCATCCGCGAGAAATGCACGATCGACGATCTCGGCGAGCGGCGCGAGGCGATCGCCGACCGCCACCTCAGGCCCAGCCAGGAGATGGAGCGGCTGTTCAAGCGCTATCTCGGCGACACGCGCCCGGTTGCCCGCAGCATGGAGATCGCCCAGCGCTGCCACTTCGACCTCGAGCAGCTCCGATACCAATATCCCGACGAGATTCGCGTCGCGGGCCGCACGCCGCAGCAGGAGCTCGAGCGACTGACCTGGGACAAGGCGCCCGAACGCTATCCGGACGGCGTCACGCCGCAGGTCCGCACCCAGCTGGAGCATGAGCTCAAGCTGATCGCCGAACTCGACTATGCGCCCTATTTCCTGACGGTCCACGCGATCGTCGCCGAGGCGCGGCGGCGCGAGATCCTCTGCCAGGGCCGGGGATCGGCGGCCAATTCCGCCGTGTGCTTTTGCCTAGGCATAACCTCGATCGACCCGGTGCGCTCCGAACTGCTGTTCGAGCGCTTCGTCAGCGCCGAGCGGCGCGAGCCGCCCGATATCGATGTCGATTTCGAGCATGAACGGCGCGAGGAAGTGATCCAGTGGATCTACGAAACCTATGGCCGCACCCGCGCCGCGCTGACCGCCGTGGTGATCCGCTACCGCGCGCGCGGCGCGGTGCGCGAGGTCGGCAAGGCGCTTGGGCTCAGCGACGACATGACCGCGGGACTTGCGAGCCAAGTCTGGGGCTGGAGCCGCGAAGGCGTCGAGGAGAAACATGCCAGCGAGCTCAATCTCGATATGGGCGATCCCCGCCTCGCCCTCACCCTCGAACTCGCCAAGCAGCTGATCAACACGCCGCGGCATTTGTCCCAGCACCCCGGCGGCTTCGTGCTGACCCGCGACCGATTGGACGAACTGGTGCCGATCGAGCCGGCGGCAATGGACGATCGCCAGGTCATCGAATGGGACAAGGACGATATCGATGCGCTGGGGTTCATGAAGGTCGATGTGCTCGCGCTCGGCATGCTCAGCTGCATGCGCCGTGCCTTCGAATTCATGGACCAGGACAAGGGCGTGACGCTCGACCTCGCCACCATCCCCGCCGAGGATCCCGCGACCTATAAGATGATCCG
Organism: uncultured Sphingomonas sp.; assembly: GCA_966211615.1. GTDB lineage: Bacteria > Pseudomonadota > Alphaproteobacteria > Sphingomonadales > Sphingomonadaceae > Sphingomonas. The sequence continues at coordinate 89,144 of CBIHNZ010000011.1, read as the reverse complement.
CAAGGCCGACACGCTCGGCGTCTTCCAGATCGAGAGCCGCGCGCAGATGGCCTCGCTGCCTTTGATGGGTCCGAAGACCTTTTACGATCTCGTCATCCAGGTCGCGATCGTGCGTCCCGGTCCGATCCAGGGCGACATGGTCCACCCGTACCGGCGGCGGCGCGCGGGTCTGGAAGAAGTCACCTATCCGACGCCCGAACTTCGCCGCGTCCTCGAGAAAACGCTGGGCGTACCGCTGTTCCAGGAACAGGCGATGCGCGTCGCGATCGAATGCGCCGGCTTTACGCCGAGCGAAGCCGATCTGCTGCGCCGCGCGATGGCGACATTCAAGCTGACCGGCGGGGTCAGCCATTTCCGCGACAAGCTGATCGACGGCATGGTCGCACGCGGCTACGAGCGCGACTTCGCCGAGAAGACCTTCAAGCAGATCGAGGGGTTCGGCTCCTATGGCTTTCCCGAAAGCCATGCCGCCAGCTTCGCGCTGATCGCCTATGCCTCCTCCTGGGTGAAGTGCCACCACCCCGACGCCTTCTGCGCCGCCTTGCTCAACGCCCAGCCGATGGGCTTTTACGCGCCCGCGCAGATCGTCCGCGACGCGCGCCAGCACGGCGTCGAAGTCCGGCCGATCGACGTCAATCACAGCCGCTGGGACTGCACGCTCGAGGACGGTGGAAACTATAAGGCGGTCCGGCTCGGCCTGCGCATGATACGCGGCCTGTCCAACCTGGACGGAGCCGCGATCGTCGGCGCGCGCGGCGATGTTCCTTATGGCTCGGTCGAGGAGATCCAGCGCCGTGCCGAGGTCGGCCGCGGCGCGCTCGACCGGATCGGCGATGCCGACGGGTTCGGCTCGCTGGAACTCAGCCGCCGTGCGGGCCTGTGGGGCGTGAAGGCGCTGGGCAACGAAGCCCTTCCCTTGTTCGCCGCGGCCGATGCCCGCGAGGGCCGGGCGCGTGCCGAGGCGATCGAACCCGAAGTGGCGCTCGCCGCGATGGGCGAAGGCCAAGAAGTAGTCGAGGACTATCGCGCCGCAGGCCTGTCACTGCGCGCGCATCCCCTCGCCTTCCTGCGCGACGAACTCAAGGCGCGGCGGATGATCTCGTCCGCCGAGCTGCGCGGCGTGAAGGACGGCCGTTATGTCGAGCTCGCCGGACTGGTGCTCGTCCGCCAGAAGCCGGGCTCGGCCAAGGGCGTGATGTTCATCACGCTCGAAGACGAGACCGACGTCGCCAATCTCGTCGTGTGGACCAAGATCTTCGAGGAGAACCGCCGCACCGTGCTCGGCGCTTCGATGATGGGCGTGCGGGGCCAGGTCCAGCGCGAAGGCGATGTCATCCATGTGATCGCGCGCAGGCTGGACGACCTGTCCTCCCTCCTCGCGAGCGTGGGCGCCCGCGACGATATCGCCGATGTCTATCGCTTCAGCCGTGCCGATGTCGTCAAACACGGCATGGGGCCGGATCCGCGCGATCCTGCGGAGCGCCCTTTGGGCAAGCCGCCGCGCGACATCTACATCCCCGATCTCAGGCTTGGCTCCGGGATCATCCCAGGCCAGCCGACCGAAGGTATCAAGGTGAGGACACGGGATTTCCGATAGCAGGAGACGCTACCGGCTCGTCGAAGCGCGATGGGAGAAGAACCTAGGCGTCCGAAGGTCTCTGCGAGGCGACGTGCGCCCCGAAGCCTTGCCTTCGTATAGCCGGTGCAAGGGAGTGTCGCCGCCGTAGCGGCGACACCGAACCTCAGGGATGCAGATCGCGCAGCCGGCCGCCGACCGCACCGCCCACGCTGCCGACAAAGGCGCCGACCGCAAGCGAAAGGGCCGAGAAGCCCGCAAAGGCGACCGCGACCTTGCGCGCCGCGTCGATCGTGTCCCGGGTTACCGAAGCATCGACCGGAGCACTTCCGATATTCGCAAGCGAGGCCGTCACGACGGCGATACCGGTCATGACGACCGTCGCCGTTGCCCAGGTCAGGAAACCATGGGCAGTATCGCGGAAAAGCACCTCGTCGGTGTGGAGGCCAGGCCAGCGGACGCGCAACCGTCCGGCAAGATAGCCGCCCAGACCGGCCGACAGCCACTGGGTGACGATCAGCCAGACGCCCGCGCCAATCGTGAAGGTGGCGGGCCGCGCACCCACGCCGGGCCAGGGCGAGATCGACGCGAACCCAAGCGCCGCGCCGAGTGCGAGCAGCGTAAGCGTCAGCGCGATCGCGCCGACGGTCCCGGCAACGATGGCCGACCAGGAAAGCGCCGAGCTTCCGCCGGTCTCCGGCACGCCTGCCGGATAGAGGACGGGATCGATATGATGGGGATGGGTTGCCATGATCAGTGCCAGAACAGGAGGAGAAGGAGGATGATGGGCAACGGAATGCCCAATAGCCAAAGCAGGATACCTTTTCCCATTGTCTCTCCTCGTGTCGCCGTTGGTCGGTTCGAGAGCGCAACGTGCTGCCGTCGCCCGAAGTTCCGGAGGGCTCACCACCGGAACGCCGGCCCCGCTCGGAAGCGTGAACAGCCTCGCATTCGCGTCGATTGCGCCCATCGCCCTCATTTTCGGCGGTGCGTGGACCGCGTCGGCACGCCGGGCGTTGGACGGTTGCGAGGCCTTCGCCTCGGGAGATCTTCATGACCGATACGACAGAGCCTGTAGTCGCCGCGCAGGCAAGCAATGGAAAGACCGCGCTCACCGATGCCTTTCGCGAGCATTTCTCCGGCGACGCGCCGCTGACCGAAAAGGCGAAGAGCTTCGCAAAGGCGCGCCCCTGGACCAGCGCGGCGTTTGTCGGCATCGCCGCGATCGCACTGCTGAACACGCTGCGCGGGCGGCGCTGACATGACCGAGGCCAGCTGGGGCGACGGCTCCCTGTCGCCCGACATCGAATGGCATATGAGCGCATCGCTGGAGAATGTGCCGCGCGGCGATAGCGACCTGGCAGAAGTGACGAGCCTCGAGCGCGCCGTCGCTGCGTGGCTGGAGCTCGATCCGGCCCACCGCGCCGAAGCGATCCTGACGCCGGAGCACCCGCTTCTGATCGATGGCGTGGCGACACCCCGCCTGACCGGTGAAGCGATCGCAAGCCTGGCCGAACGCCTGCCTGACCATATAACCACGCCAGGCTGACGCGGCTTTCACTTCACATTTCTCGGGAGCGGCATGATGAATCGCAAGGAACGCCGCACGCTGGGGGCTCAAACCCGGCCCCCCGCCACCTCGCAATGCGCCTGTTGCGTCGGGGCGAAGCAACGCCACGCCACAGAGACGCCCCGGGCTCGACACGAAGAGGCAGAGCTTCAGGCGGGTCCGGGCGAATTCCGCGCGACATACAATGTCGCTACGCCGTAGCCGGCCGCCCAGGACACTCCGGCAGCCTCAGCGGCGTCTTCGTCGGCATAGACGTCGCCATCGACGATCGCATGGCTCTCCTCGGAGGTGAGCAGCGAACCGGTCAACCGGAATCCACCCTCGACCGTGTCGACACTAATGCAGTCGCTGTCGACCGGAGCCGCCTCGCCTTCTGGCAACCGGATGACCTCCATCGTCTCGTCATTCCCTTCTTGGCTCGACCCGTTGTTCACAATCTGTTCCCGATCTACTATGTCCATTGCCATGAACGCGCATCCGCCTCCTAAGATCATTGCCTTGCCGCTGGTTGGGCGTCGCCGGACGCTTTTGGCATGAGCCGCCGGGCTGGCAGTGCCGACCTGCCGCTGCATGGCGGACGCGTGCCTGCCTGGCTCGGCGAGCGCATGACCAGGCTCGGCACGATCCTCGTCGAGGCGATCGTACTCGAATATGGCCGGGACGAATTGCTGCGCCGCCTCGCCCATCCCTTCTGGTTCCAGTGTTTCGGCGCGGTGATGGGCATGGACTGGCACTCGTCCGGCATCACGACGAGCGTTCTCGGGTCGCTCAAGCGCGGCCTGGCGCCCCGCGCGCACGAACTCGGCATCCATGTCTGCGGCGGACGCGGGAAGCATAGCAGGGCAACTCCTGCCGAACTGCTCACCGTCGGCGCGCGCACCGGGCTCGACGGCGCGGCTCTAGGCCATGCCAGCCGCCTCGTCGCCAAGGTCGACAGCGCCGCCATCCAAGACGGCTTCGAACTGTATCTCCACGGCTTCATCGTCACCGACGACGGCCGCTGGGTCATCGTCCAGCAGGGCATGAACGGCGATCGCCGCCAGGCACGACGCTATCATTGGCTGAGCGAAGGGCTGGAGAGCTTCGTCGACGCGCCGCATGCCGCGATCGACGGGCGCGACCAGGGCGTCATCGTCAATCTCGCCGACCGGCGGGCCGAAGCATCGCGTCAAGGACAGCTCGAGTTGCTCGGCTCGATTGGTCCCGACGGCATCGCCCGCGAGCTCGCGCGCTTCGAGGCGCCCGCCCCGCCCGATGCCCAGGCGTTGCTGCCGCATCTCGTGCTGCCCGATCACCACGATGTCCGCCCCGAGGATATCATCGGCCGCCGATTGCACGGCGCGCTCGCCGCAGCCGCCGAGCAAGGGCCAAAGGATTTCGCCGACCTGCTGCTCGTGCCGGGCGTCGGCGCCCGGACGGTGCGCGCGCTGGCGATGGTCGCGGAGGTGGTGCACGGCGCACCCTGCCGGTTCAGCGACCCCGCCCGTTTCTCGCTCGCGCATGGCGGCAAGGACCGGCATCCCTATCCCGTGCCGATCAAGGTCTACGACCATACGATCTCGGTGATGAAGACCGCGGTCCGCAATGCCCGGCTCGGCCACAGCGAGGAACTCGACGCGATCCGGCGACTCGATGCCCAGGCGCGCCGCCTGGAAGCCAGCGCGACCGGTCCGTCGGTCGAGGCATTGATCGCGGAGGAACGCCACAATTCGCACAGCTATGGCGGGCGCAGCGTGTTCGGCGAGGAGCCGCCGCCAAGCCGGGTTGCGATTCCGGCCGAGGGCGCTTGAAGTCGAGGCGACCCGACAAGTGGGATCGCCGGAATTCCTGCCGCTCCAATGCCTTGACCGATTGAAAATCCGATCCGGCCTCCCACATCCGGCATCTCGTTCAACAACGGAAAGGAGGTGGTCAGATGTCTCATTGTCACATGCCGCGCGCGGCAGGATCTTCGAGCATGACCTCCACCGCGGGGGTCCGGCTCGGCTGAGCTGTCCGCGTTCGGATGACAATGGAAGGGCCGCCTCGAAAGGGGCGGCCCTTCGCATATGCAGCCTTGTCGTGCTGCAGTCGTTCCGGTCCCATGCTGGTCTTTCTCGACTTCGAAGCCTCGTCGCTCGGCAAGCATAGCTATCCGATCGAGGTCGCCTGGATATTCGCCGACGGGCGTTCGGAGACCCATCTGATCCGTCCGGCGCCCGCCTGGATCGATTGGGACGAGGAAGCCCAAGCAATCCATGGGATCACGCGCGAGACGCTCGTCGAGCATGGCACGCCGCATGATCTCATCGCCCAGCGCATGATCGATCAACTTACGGGACACGATCTGCTGGCGAGTGCTCCGTCCTGGGACGGCAAATGGCTCAGCGCCCTGCTGCGCGCCGCCGGCTATCCGCGCCATAGCCTGAGGCTGCGCCGCACCGCCGACGCGCTGCGCGAATGCGCTTTGTCGATCTTGACGCCGACGCTGGCGGACGAAGGCCTCGCAGCGGCGATCGAAGCGATCCTGACGCGGAACGAAAATGGCGCGTCGGGCGAAGCGCCCGCCCATCGCGCGCTGCCCGATGCGCGGGCCGACCGCGCCCGATGGCTGGCGATCTGCAGTGCCGCACGCGAGGTCGCCGCGGCGAAGGTCGGGGATCCTTGAAGACATGCCCCTGGCAGGGAAAAATCCCGTTACGCCCGATGGGCGCTATTTCGTCGTCCGCGGGCGGCTCTGGCGCATGTCAGACCCATCCCTTCCCGCCCATGAGCGGGAAAAACTGGTTCACGAGTTGATGGCGGCGCGGCGGGCGGTCGGAATGGCTCGCCGCGCTGCCGACGCTGATGCCGAGAACAGCGCGCGTGCTGCAGTCGATCGAGCAAAGCGCGCGCTCGGCGAACGCGGGCCAGTGTGGTGGAGCGATGGCTCCGAGGACTATAACCGCCGCATGGCGCGCAACACCCCCTATGCCGAGTGGTATGCTGGTCTTCCTGACCTTTATAGGTCGGGCAGCACTTGATCCGCGCGTCCCCATCCGGACAGCGCCTTGGATGCAGCCCTTTTCACCAACTCCGCAGCGTCGCCGATATGGAAATGCGACGGCTTGTCGATCGTCTCCATTTCCTTCCAAGTAATCGGAGCGGCCACCGGCGCCTCGGGACGCGCGCGTACCGCGTAAGGCATCACCGCGGTCGCGCCGCGCTGGTTGCGCAAATAGTCGACGAAGATGCGGCCCTTGCGCTGCGCCTTGGGCAAGGCGGCAGTGAAATTCTCCGGATCGCTCTGCGCCACCGCCTGGGCAAGGCGATGTGCGAAGTCCTTCACCTCGGCCCACTCCGCCTTGGGCACGAGTGGCGCGATGACGTGGATGCCCTTGCCGCCAGTCGCCATCGGGAAGGTCTCGAGCCCGATCGACTTCAGGATGTCGCGGAAATGGAAGGCGGCCTTGCGCACCGCCTCGAAGTCCAGCCCCTCGTCGGGGTCGAGATCGAAAACCAGCCGGTCGGCCTTCTCGACATCCTCGATCCTGGCACCCCAGCCATGGAACTCGATCGTCCCCATCTGGACGCAGGTCAGCAGACCGTCGGCCGTGTCGACGAACAGATAGGGTTCCTCGTGCCCGTCCTTCTCGAGGATACCGACATGCTTGACCGTGTCGCCGAAGCTGCCGGCATCGTGCTTCTGGAAGAAGCACTTCTTGGCACGGCCCTGCGGACAACGCACCAGGCTGATCGGCCGGCTCCCGCACCAGGGAAGCATGATCGGCGCCACCGCGGCATAATAGTCGGCGAGCGCGCCCTTGGTGATGCTCGATTCCGGGAAGATGACGCGGTCGCGGTTGCTGATCTTGACGCTGGACGCCGCCGGCACAGCGGCCGATTCGACCGGCGCCTCGACCTCGAGCACGACCGCTTCGGGCTTCTTGTCCTCGCGCAGTCCCAGATAGCTCGGGTGCCGTAGCGTGCCCTCGTTGGTCATCTCGGTATAGGCGATCTCGGCGACCAATTTGGGCTTCAACCAATGTGCGCCGCGTACCTCGGCGCGCGGCGCCTTCACCGTCGGCTCCTTCTGCTCGAGCGGCGCCATGATCTCCATCAGGCGCAGCAGCTCGGCGGTATTGAAACCCGTCCCGACCTTGCCGGCATAGCGCAGCGCGCCATCCTCATGCACCCCGAGGATCAGCGAGCGAAACGTCCGCGACTTGTCCGACGGTGTCCAGCCGAGCACGACGAATTCCTGGCGCTTGATGCACTTCGTCTTGACCCAGGTGCCGCTGCGCGAGCCGACATATTTGGCGGTGGCAAGCTTGGAGATGACGCCTTCCAGGTTCGCGCTGCAGAAGCTGGCGAGCAGCTTCTCGCCATTGCCGACAATATGTTCGGAATAGCGCAGATGCGGATTGTTCTCCGGCAGGATGGCGCGCAGCTTTTCCTTGCGCTCGACCAACGGCAGGCTCGTGAGGTCCTCGCCATCCAGCTCGAGCAGGTCGAACGCATAATAGTCGATCGTTCCCGGCGCACCCTTGAGTGCGCCTTGCAGCGCCTGGAAGCTCGATCGTCCGTTGGCGTCGAGCACCACGGCTTCGCCATCGATCAGCGCGGACTTGACCTTGAGCTTCGCGATCTCGGCAAGGATCACCGAGAAGCGGTCGGACCAGTCGAGCCCGGAACGCGTATAGGCACGCGCGTCTCCCCCGCCGACCGCGACCAGGGTCCGGTATCCGTCATATTTCATCTCGTGCAACCAGCGATCGCCGGCGGGCACGGCGTCGGTGAGCTGCGCGAGTTGCACCGGGCGGAAGGGCGGTGGCCCCTTCCCCCGATCCGATACGGATTGCGCGCGGCGTGTGGATACGACGAACGTTTTCATCGTCCCTAGACTCAGTTCAGGGCGACTTCGTTCCGCGTAGCGCCCAGCATCGGGAAACTCTTGAGAATCCGGAACGTTGAAAGATTATATAAGAGGAGCTTGAGCATGGCAGACGACAGGACGTTACGGGCCCCGCAGGACAGCTCGCGCATCGCAATGGGCGAAGACTATGAGGTTCGCTACTGGACCGACAAGTTCGGGGTCAGCCGCGAGCGCCTGGAGGAGGCGGTGGACGCGGTAGGGAACGGCGCCGACGCGGTCCAGGCCTACTTCAAGCAGTAGCCGGTCGATCCGGACCGGCCGATGCTCGCATCCAAGCTCGGCCGGCCGGTTGATCGCGATCGGCAGCAGAAAAAGTGCCTACGGCTTCGTGCGACTTGTTAGTCAAGCGCGAGCGATGGCTGCTCCGGTAACGCGGCGGGCGGCAGGACCGGGGTCACGGACAGGCTTCCCCTTCGCAGCGGCGCGAGTAATTCCGCGGCAGGCACCTGCGGGTCGAGCCAATCCGCCCATTGATCGCGCCGCAGCGCAATGATCTGGCGGCTATGATAGGGTAAGGTGTCTTCGCCGGCGTCGGTCGTCAGCATGGTAAAGGCTTCGCCAATCTCGGGATGGCTGCGCCAGATTCCCGCGATGCAGAACCAGCGATGCTCGTTGAGCGTGAACAACCATTTGTCCTGGCGCCTCTGCTTCGGGTCGACGGGCTTGGTGAATTCGTAATAGCCGTCAGCCAGAATGAGGCAGCGCTTCGAGGCGAACTCGCGCCCCTCGGAGCGAAAGTTGAACACCGGAGCGCCCTTTGGGCCCGGCCAGCTCCATCGGCGGTTCACCAGGTCACCCGCGCCGCGCTGCCCTTCAATGTCGCGGACGATCGGCCCGATATCGGCAATCTGAATGTCGGAGCGGGCCGCGACGTTGGGCGTTCCCTCGGGCGTCCCGATCTTGATCTTCAGATCGTCGAAGTCTTCCGTGATCGATGCGACATCGACCTCCAGGCGATAGTCATTGCACATGTCGGCCTCCGTTTTCGACGCTTGCGACTCAAGTGCGTTCCCATTATGTTCTCATCTATGGCCGCGACTCCAACACCCTTCGACTCCGAAGCGCCGCTGGGGGCACGTCGCGCCATCATCCGGCGCAACCCGGACAATCCGCAAGAGATGGAGATGATTGAGGCGGTCTGGGGTTCCAACCCGCGATTCAGCGACGGCGTCGCCTACCGGTTCGTCCGCTCGGAGGGGAAGACCTTTCCGAGCCATCGTTGTCTGATCGCAGCGTCCGAATTCCAGCTCGCCGTCGGCAAGCGGCAGTACCGGGTGACCCTCGATGGCGGCAATTTCTTCTATTTGGCTGGCGTGTGGGAGCCTGCGATGGGTGACTGGCCGCTTTGCTACCGGATCGTAACGGTCGACGCGAACCCCGAAGTCGCGCTCCATCAGGAGCGGCACGGCGCGATCATCCATAGGCGCCAGGTCATGCAATGGCTCGGCCACCAGGTCCCCGAGAGCGATCTGTTGGTAACCCCGCCCGCCCGCACTTTCATCGTCGAGGAAATCGGCGCGAAGCCGGTCCAGACCGCATTGGCGTTCTGAGGAGGCCAAGCATGTTTTCCCAAGCCATCATGCCGTCCAGCGTTCCCTCGGCCGATCCGCTCGGCGTGCTCAACGCGGTATCATTCGCCCCGGTACAGATCGAGGGCGCATTGGAAGCGGTAGCGATGCTGCCCTTGGCCGCACAGCGCGATCCGGTGGCGCAAAGTCTGGCGCTGCAGAAATATGCGCGCGACACCGGCATCGGCGAGGATGCAGCGGTTTCGGCCGCGCTGCATGCGCGGGTCGCCGCGCTCGCCAAATGGACCGCGGCACATGATCCCAACCGCCAGTCTAGCCCCGACGCAATCATTGCCGCCGCGGCCCATTTCCCCCTGGTAAGTCTGTCGAACGGGATCGGCTTCGAGCCTGCCGGTTTCCAAGAGATGATCCTGTTCATCGAGGAGCTTCCCTGGTGACGCGAGGCCTATGCTGATGCGGTTTGTCTTTGGCATAGGCGTCTTCGCCGTTGGGTTGGCCTGGTCGCCCGCGGCCAGCGCCGACCCGTGCGAAGGTGCGCTGCCCGCGCTCGGGGCCCGCTTCGCCGACATCGTCCGCTATGTCGGCGACGGCGACAGTCTCTGCGTCGGCCCCAAGGGGCGCCCCGATCAATGGATCGAAATACGCTTGGGCGACTTCTACGCCCCGGAATTGCACGCGCGCGGCGGCGCGGCTGCCAAGCAGCGGCTCGAAGCGCTCGTGCGCGGAAAAGTGCTGGCGTGCCAGGCAGGCCGGCAGAGTTACGACCGCGTTATCGGCTATTGCACGCTGAACGGCCGGCCGCTGGGCAACTTGCTGCGGTCGCGCGGGGCGGTCGAAGGCGGAAGAGGCTGGCGGCGTCCGCGCTGACCCTGCCCACCCGCATGCCTTGCGAACTGATATGCTGCTTGGCTGGTAGAAGAGATTCGTCAGCCTAGCCGCCGCCGGTCGAGTGCCGTGCGACCGGGAACGTCTTGGCGCGTTGCGTTCTCAAAGCAAAGGGCTCCAGACATGATGCGCACGATCGAGCTGCCCGCGGACGAACAGGTGCCTTGTCTTGGACAGGGCACTTGGATGATCGGCGACCGGCGAGAACGCCGTGCCGAGGAGATCGCGGCGCTGCGCACGGGCATCGACTTGGGCATGACCCTGATCGACACCGCCGAGATGTATGGTGAAGGCGCGAGCGAGATGCTGATCGGCGAAGCGATCACCGGCATACGCGACCAGCTTTTCCTCGTGAGCAAGGCCTATCCTCAGAATGCCTCGCGCGAACGGCTCGCGCGCTCGTGCGAGGCGAGCCTGAAGCGGCTTGGGACCGATCGTCTCGATCTCTATCTCCTCCATTGGCGCGGAAGTGTTCCACTCGCGGAGACGGTCGAAGCGATGGAAGCCCTCCGGCGCGCTGGCAAGATACGGCATTGGGGCGTCAGCAACCTGGACACCGACGATATGACTGAGCTGGTTGCTGCCGGCGGCATTGGATGCGCTACCGACCAGATCCTTTATAATCTGACGCGCCGGGGTCCTGAGCACAATCTGCTGCCCTGGCTCTCTGGCCGCGGGATATCGGCGATGGCGTACAGTCCGGTCGAGCAGGGCAGGCTGACCGACAATTCGAAGCTCGCGGCCATCGCGACTGAAATCGGCGCCACGCCTTCCCAGCTCGCCCTGGCTTGGGTACTCCGACGCTCGGGTTTGATCGCCATCCCGAAGGCAAGCACGGTCGCCCATGTCCGGGAAAATCGCGCTGCGGCCGATCTGATATTGGATCATGCGACGCTCTCGAAGCTCGACGTGGCCTTTCCGCCGCCTCGCGGTGCGCGCCCGCTCGAGATGCTTTAAGCGAACCCGAGAAGCGCTGCCGGGCGTCTCCGCCGGACTGCCGAACGCCCGCATGCGTATCGGGCTCTGCGCACCCGACGCGCTCCTCCGCTTCTTCTGGGATCGTTCCTACCTGCGCGTCGTTGGAATGCGTGTTCGAGCGTCGATGGAGAGGACCATGCCGCAGGGTGACAAGAGCGCCTATACCGACAAGCAGAAGCGCAAGGCCGAACATATCGAGGAGGGCTACGAGGATCGTGGCACGCCCAAGAAGGAAGCCGAGCGCCGCGCCTGGGCGACCGTGAACAAGGAGTCGGGCGGCGGCAAGAAGTCCGGCTCGGGACGCGGCAAAAAAGAGAATCACGATAGCGCCCGCAAGGGCGGCCAAAAAAGCGGCTCCAGCCAAAGCGCCGAGAAGCGATCCGCCGCCGCGAAAAAGGGTTGGGAGACCCGGCGCCAGCGCGGTAGCGCGTGAGCGGGGCGGAAGCGTCCCGCTGGCCGGCGCGCCTCTGGCTTGTCCGCCATGGCCAGAGCGCCGGCAACGTCGCGCGCGACGCGGCCCATGCCGCGGGCCTCGAGCGCATTCCGCTCGACACGCGTGACGTTGACGTACCGCTGTCGCAGCTGGGTGAACAGCAGGCCCACGCCCTTGGCCGCTGGTTTGCCGACGGCCATGGCAACGGTCAGCCGGATGTCATCCTTTCCAGTCCCTATGTCCGCTCGCGCGACACCGCCCGCCGCTTCCGCGACGCTGGTGGCGCCGCGCCGGACGAACCCGTTTGCGTCGACGAGCGGCTGCGCGAGAAGGAGTTCGGGATTCTCGACGGGCTCACCACCGCCGGCGTCGCGGCGCAGCTGCCGCAACAGGCGGAATTTCGCCGGTTGCTCGGCAAATTCTATCATCGTCCGCCCGGTGGCGAGAGCTGGTGCGACGTAATCCTGCGCCTGCGCAGCCTGCTCGATACCGTGTCGCTCCATTACGGCGGACGACATGTGATGGTCGTCGGCCACCAAGTGGTGGTGCTCTGCCTGCGCTACATCATCGAGAATCTGAGCGAGGAGGAGATACTTTCGATCGACAGGAGGGGCGACGTCGCAAATTGCTCCGTCACGGAATATCGATTCAACGCATCGAAGGGGAAGGATGGCGGCCTCGAGCTAGTTCGCTACAATGAAATCGCCTCGATCGAACAGGATCCGGTTGCCGAGGTGACGAGCGAGCCGGACCGGGCCGTGGCGGCGCGCGGATGATCGCGTTAGGTGCCGAATGGCTGACCGCCCATCCGCTTCCGCGGGTCGACGCGGAGACCGACAAGAATGCGCGCGGCCGCGTTCTAGTGGCGGGCGGCTCGCTCAGCGTTCCCGGCGCACTCGCGCTGACCGGCGAGGCGGCTCTTCGTGCCGGCGCCGGGAAGGTCCAATTGGCCACGGTCGAGCCGGCCGCTCTTCCGCTGGGAATTGCAATGCCCGAGGCTGCGGTGTTCGGTCTGCCGATAAACGGAACCGGAGAGATCGCCGCAGGCGCAGTCGCCAGACTGCTCGACCTTCTAGAAGCGTGCGACACCCTGGTGCTGGGCCCAGGCATGGGACCTGGTTCGGCCGCATCCTCGATCGTGCGCCGGTTGCTGGCCAAACCCCTTGAAGAACGCAGCATCCTGCTCGACGCAGCAGCGATCGGCGGCGCGAGCGGCTGCGCGGATGCCGTGCGCGGTCATCGTGGCCGTGTCGTTCTGACGCCGCATCCCGGCGAGATGATCCAGTTGATGGGATGCGACGAGGACGAGGTAAGAGACAGGCCGGAGGCCCTTGCTCGATCGGCGGCGGAGCGGTTCGGCGCAATTGTCGTCCTCAAGCGCTCTGAGACATGGATCGCCGCGCCAGGCGAGGATGTGCTTTGCTACGAAGGCGGCGGGCCCGGCCTCGCGACCGGCGGCTCCGGCGATGTGCTCGCCGGCATCATGGGCGGTCTTCTTTCGCGCGGAGCGACGCCCCGCGTTGCGGCCGCCTGGGCGGTTTGGCTGCACGGCGAGGCCGGGCGCAGCCGTGCGACGGTCTCGGGCAAGATCGGCTTCCTTGCCCGAGAGCTGCTTGGCGAAATTCCGAGATTGATGGCCGCAGGCTAGGCGGCCACCCCTAGCCGTTCCGCCTGAAAGACGGTCTTTGGGATATGCGTGATACGGCAGGCCAGATCTGCCTCCCCTGAGGCTACAACATAATGGTCGCCCGCATCGACGATCCCGGTCGTGAATACCACGTCGCGAACATACATCTTGTCTTCGAGCGGCTTGGTGAGATCGGGGGCTGCTTCGAGGAGCGCGCTGTGCTCGGTACGGATGACCTTCGCGGGATCGTCCCGATCGAGGATCGACCAATAGGTCCGGTAGATGCCGACAATCTCCTTGGGTTCGACGCCATGCCACAGCGTCAGCCAACCATCGTCGGTCAAAATCGGGGGCGTGCCGCCGCCCATCCGTGCGGTGGCGACCGTCGCCGCGTGCGGACGGATGCCGGGCTCGCGGTGCGGCTTCCAATGCAGCGCATCCGGCGAGGTCGCAAGATTGATCGACGGACCACCGCGCCACTCGCTTCCGGGAGGATAGGTAAAATACAAGTCGCCGAGCGGCCGGGTCTGCGCCCAGTATTTGCCGTCGACCAGGCCTTCGAAGATCAGCATATCCTTGTTCTGGTGATCGAGAACGATGTCCTCGAAACGGAAGTCCAGACCATTATCGGAGCTGTATAGCGTGGTCGAATGCCGCTCCGGGCTGACAGAGCAGGTCGTCATCAGCCAGCGGTCGCCGACCTTCGAGACCCGGGCATCCTCGATGCCGTAGCACTGGAAGCTGCCCTGCGGCGCGATGGCCTTGTCGTAATGGATCTCGACGATCTCGAGCCCGTCCGGGCTCAGCTCTACCGGCAGGATCCAGGATAGCGAGGTCAGCGCCATGACCTTCCACCGCCCGCCTCGGAGGAGGAACTTGCGGGGATCTGCGGTGTCAACGAGTTCGAGCGACCAGGCATCGAGGACATATTTGCCCTCCTCCCAGCGGATCGCATGGATATAGCCATCGAAGACCGGCCGGCGAAGCGCTTCCGCCACCCGCACGAAGATGGCGAGATTGCCGTTGGGGAGCCTGGTCAGCGCGGGGTTGAAGGCGCCCAGCACATAGGTTTCGGCCTCGAATTGTCCCGCCAGCGGCGAGCGGGTCAGGTCGATGTCATCCGGGCCAAGGATCAGGCGATCAATCGGAAAGCCGCTCATTCTTCACCTCGCGCACGCGGTGCAATCACAACCTGCTGCACATTCGCGCGGCGCGCCTGGGTGAGGACAAAGTGCACGGCGACGGCGATATCTTCGGCGCGGAGCATCGTCTCGTTGCGATTCTGCTCTGCCTGCTCTTCTGCAGTAAAGCTTTGATACTGGAAATCAGCGCCGGTCTTTGCAGGCTCGACATTGCAGACCTTGATGCCTTTCGGCGCGAGCTCCTTGCGCAGAGCCTCTGCAAAACCGGCGACGCCAGCCTTCATGCCGGCATAGACGCTGGATTCCGCCCCGAGGATATGGGCGGCGACCGATCCGATGAACACGATGTCGCCCTTGTCCTTCATCACGTCCGCCGCCGCATGGGCAGTCGTGAGATAGGCGGTGAAGTCGGTCGCGATGGCGTAGCGCAGCTCGTCGGCGCTCATCTTGGTCACGCCCTGCGCCGGGATAGCGGCGTTGACGATCGCGATATCGAAATCTCCGAAATAGCCCTTGGCAGCCTCAACGAAGCGATCGACACTTTCCGGCTCGGCGAGATCGATGGCAATGCCGTCGCCCTTGCCGACTTGGCGGATGCGCTCGAGCCCATCGTGGAGATGTCGCGGGTCCCGACCGCAGACGAACACGTCGACGCCCTCCGAGGCAAGCAATGTGGCGATAGCTCGCCCGATCCCGGTGGTGCCGCCGGTGATGATCGCTTTGCGCCCATCAAGACTCGGCATGTCGGTATGCGCGTCGGACAGGTTTCGGGCTGGCGGGTCGGCTAAGTCTGACATGAATATCTCCTCGCCGCTCGAACCCCATGCGGTCCGGGTAGTTCCGAAAGAAAGTGCGCTCGCGAGGACAATGCAGGGAAACCCTGCGAAGCCTTTTGTCCGTTATTGATCGGAGCCGGTGGTCGCGTTCGGATTTTCAGGCCCTTCATAGTCCTTGTGGCTCTGGCCGCCGTCGAAATGGCCGCCGTCGCCGTCCGTATGCGGATTGGGATAGGCGCCGCCCTTGCTCTCACCATTCGATGCGGGATCTTCGACACCGTCAGGCGCGCGCTTTCCCGCGCCGCCATCCGATTGCATCGGCTGCTTGTCGGCCATGTTCCGTCTCCATGTGGTTTGCCCACACCAACCTCCGGCCAAAGGCGTCGTTCCGACCGTAAGTTGGGACCGAAGGAATCTTGATAACCTGGGTCAAGGAACGGAGGTGGTGCCGGAACCGGAGCTCGGGATGGCCGGTTTGCGTGCCTGTTCTACCCAGATCAGCGGAGAAGACATGGCGACGACCGCGCTCAAATCGAAGACATCGAGCGCCACTCCGTTCGTCCTGGCGCTACGCCGGGCGCTTGCGGAAGGCGCGACCAAGAAAATTGCGGATTGCGCGGTCGGCGCGCTGGACGTTGAAATGGTCCGCAGCCGCGATTCCGTCTGGGCCGTGATCCGACGTCAGGGGCGCGGCGGTCTCGCGTTGCGTGCCGCCTATCTCGCAGATGAGTTCGAGGCGACCAAGCTGAAACCGGAAGCGGGCGAGGCCGTGCGGATTCGGGTGACGAGCGTGCTCGGGGAGCATCTCATCGTTGTCCGCCTCGGCGAAGGCGCGCTCGAGCACCTGCGCCTCACGGTGACGCTCACTCCTTCAGAATCCCTGCTTGTACCGTTCCTGCCGCGCGACCTGTATCCGCTCGACGCGAATGACGATCCCCTAGGTTCGTCCGGCACGGTTGAAGCCGGGCAACGCGGACTCAATTCGGGCTTGCTCTATTTCCGCCTCGATGAGCCTGCGTTCGGCAACGTCCTCTACTTCCAGAACCTCACCGCGATGAATCCGTTCTATCGCGCAACGAAAACTAGTCCGGACGGCGCTGTGGGCGGCGTTTGGCCCGAACTCGGCTATCTGCCGCCGACGCCGACCCAGAGCGGCACCCCGCCAACCGAGCCGCTGCCTGCCGGAGCCGAAGTCACTCTCTCCGACGCTATCCTGGTCTTCCGGCACCAAACCGATTCCGGGGAACGTGAATCAGCCCGGCAATTCCTCCAGATGCTCGGCGTCGCCTACAGGATGATCGCCTTGCCGCGCACCGACTTTCGCGACTGGATCGATCGCGCGGAGCGTACGCTACGCGATCTGGACGAAGCGCCCGAGGCGACCATCCGCCACTACGGGCACCGCTACATTCATCCCTACACCGCGGCCGAATATCCCGACAGCATGGTTCAGATGTCGATCGTTGCGGCGATTCACGACTGGAGCAAGTGGCAGGGAGAATCCCATCCGCTCGAAGCGGAATTCAAGGCTGGCCTGGGCAAATTCTACGACCCGAAGCTCAAGGCGGTACGGCGCTATCTGCCAAATGTGGGCGACGACAAGGACGCGGATGCCGTAGACAGCTGGTACCTCTATCATCCAATGCTGAACCTGGGACGCCTCGCCTTGGATGGCGACGGCGAGGCGCGCGCGCTGTTCCTGAAATCGATCGACTATGGCATCAAGGCGGCCCGGCACTTCAAGTACAAATGGCCGATCCAGTATAACGTCACCGACTTCTCGGTGATCACCGAGACCGCCGGGGCCGATGGTCGCGGCCAGACGGATGTCGGCGGTGTCTATGCCTGGGTGATGCTCCAGGCATTCGAGCTCACCGACGAGAAGCGGTTCCTCGATGAAGCGCGCGCAGCGATCGACGCGGCGCTGGGGCTGCGATTCAGCATCAATTATCAGGCGAACCTGACCGCATGGGGCGCCGCAGCATGCATGCGATTGTGGCGGATCACTTCGCAAGATGTGTATCTGGAGCAGAGCTACGTCTATCTCGCCAGCTTCTTCCACAATTGTGAAATCTGGGAGAGCGAGCTCGAGCTCGCCGTCCACTACCGCAACTTCCTTGGCGCGACCTGCCTGCAAGATGCGCCGTACATGGCGATCTACGAATGCTTCGATGCCTACACGGCCTTCGAGAAATATCTCGACGATAGCGGCCCCGACCTTGAGCCGGCCGCGCGCATGCTGATCGCTGAATATTGCAAATATGCGCTTGATCGCGCCTGGTACTATTATCCGGACGCGCTGCCGCCCGAGGCGATCTCGCCGAAGCAGCGCGAGACCAATGGGCATGTCGATCGCAAGCTCTCCTTCCCGCTGGAGGATCTCTATCCCGACGGGCAACTTGCCGGCCAGGTCGGCCAGGAGGTCTATGGGGCGGGCGCAGCGATGGTCTTCGCGACGCGTGCCTTTCATCAGGTCGACGGTGCACCCTTCATCGTCCACTGCGATCATTTCGTTCGCGCGCGCGAACGCACCGGCGACAATGCTCTGACCCTGACCTTGGATGGCGGCGAGACCTGCACGGCCGGGTTTAGTCTCGTACGCCGGAAGCGCCGGAAGCTCCCGAGCGTCAGGCTCGTCACGGTGGGCGGAGATGCCTTACGCCCACACTCCAGCTGCGCCGACCGCATCGACTATCGCGTGCCAGCGAATGGCCGCCTGATACTGACTTGGAGCTGAGACCAGACAACTTTACGCTCTTCGGGTCGGCGACGTCGCAGGTTCCGAGTTGTGTGTGTCCATTCCGGAGCGTCCGTTGCCCGTGGGTAGGATCCCCTTCATAGGGCGAGGAATGCAGGGAACACCTACGATTCTGGAGCGCGTCCGAAGCCTGATCGAGAGGCTGGCGCCGGCCCCGATCTGCGACGAGTGCATCGCCGAGAAGCTGAGCCTTTCTTGGAAATCCCAAGCAAACCAGGCTGCGCGCGAGCTGATCGGGAGCGACCACTTTGAGCGACGCAGTGATATCTGCACGATTTGCGGCGGTCCCAAAATCACTACCAAGAAAGCGTTGAGATAGGCTCATTGCCGTCGGTGGCACTCTCCATCGGACACCTTCGGCAGGTAGCCGATCAAACGGAGGCTAAAACAGGCTCGCGGCGATCTCGTACGCATCTTCCCATAGGCAAGTTCGAATATCGTACATAATGGCCTGCCACTGCTCGCAATGCAGGCGAGCGACTGGAGCGGGATCGAAGCCGTTTGCTAGCGCCCCAGCAAGCATGCTGATGTTGCATGAACCAGATCTTTGAAGTGGTTCGGCGACGGCGCATCGTTCCACGCTCACTGCTCGCGGTGTGCTTCTATGCTCGCTGGTGCGCGATGGCGCATATGTTCATGTAACCCTTGGGACGCTGCTCGACGACCCCACTATCCGACCGAACGCCTTTACCGCGTCCAAGGCCGCCTAGGACACATTCTGCGATGGTTCGCCGCAGTGCGAGAGGCTTCCGCCCGACTAGTTTCCAGCAGCAGTTTTCAGGAACGCGGTTTCCAACGCTGTACGGTGAGAATTGGGGGCGTTATCGGGCTTTCGCGCTCACGGGTTCGCGGGCTGATCCTGGCCGGGCGCTCCTCCAGGAGAAAGCGCCCTCACTCGGCTCGCCACCATCGGATGGAGCGCCCTGTCGAAACGCAGGCCGATATTGCCTTGGCGCACCCAGCGAACCTGCGCGCCCAAAGGCGCCAGGTCCGGAAGCGTGATGACCACATGACTGCCGATGGCGAGGTTGAGGACGGAACCCACGCGACATCCCAGGCACGACAGGTCCAGCAGTTCTACCTTGCGGCGGCCCAGTTGCGAGTTCCCCATCATGCCTTCCAGCGAGACTGGCACGCGAAGTTCCTGCCGGGCGTCGCGGGGCGCCGCGGCCAGCGGCCATCTCGGGTCACGAGGGGACATGAGGCCCCCTCAAAACTGGCGAAGCACCACTGGCGGGCGCAGGAGCGCGGACAAGGACAAAGCTGATATTGTCGCTCCCGTCTCTGCTGAGGGTCGATTGCAGCAATCGGTCGGCGAACTGCTCGTCGGTCTCGGCCGCGCGCGGCACCGGGCCTTCCTGCAGTGATCGGCTGAGCCCGTCCGAGCAGAGGAGCAGAAGATCCTGCGGCGCGAGCGTGAAGGACCGTTTGTCGAATTCGAGCTCGGCTGCGACGCCGAGCGCACGGGTCACGACATTGGCCCGGGGATGGGTCGCCGCCATCTCGTTCGTGATGGCGCCTGCATCGAGTAGCTCCTGGACAAGGCTATGGTCCCGAGTCAGCTGCTCGAGCCGGTTGCCGCGCAAACGATAGCCCCGGCTGTCGCCGGCCCAGATGAGGCAGGCGGCATCTGCCTGGACATGCAGGACAACGACCGTCGACCCGATCACGCCGCCGGCCGACAAGACATGATCGCGGATGCGCAGATTCGCCCTGCGCAAAGCCGCCTCGATGTCCGTGACGGACGGTCCCCCGGCCCGGTCCGCGGCCTCGCGCAGTGCGGCGATCACGATCTCCGCGGCGACATCGCCGCCGCGATGCCCGCCCATCCCGTCCGCCACCGCCCATAAGCCATGCTCAGGGCAATCCAGGATCCGATCCTCGTTGATCTGGCGAACAAGTCCGAGATGGGTCCGCGCAACCGAGGTAAGGGCGTGGGGATCCATATCCTGCTTCACCGGCACCTCGTGATCGAATGCGCGCCTTGCCCTGGCGAACATCCTCATGGCTGCGCCTTGGCGGTCTGCTCGGCCAGCGCATAGGCATGGACGAACGCTTCGTCGAGCGAGCCGGGTTCGCCACCCAGCTGGCGCACCAGATCGGCGTGCCGCCCCTCGGCTTCCTCGGCGCGAAGGGCGCCACGGCTCTTCAGCAGCGAAGCGCGCTCTGCGACCGCGGCATCGAGCTTCGCGGGCTCGAACGTATCGACCGCGCAGCGAAGCGACGCCTGCAGTCCGGCAAAGGTCGCGATCAGATGGCGCTTGATGTCCTGGAGCGAGGAGCTGATCGCAGTCGGCCCGGACAGGAACCCGCTCGAGCCCGAGAGCAGCATGTCGATCGCCAGCCGCTGGGTCGGCGCCCATTTGAAGGGATTGTTGCCCGAGCCGCCGATCGTCGTGCGGGTGAGATTGTAGCGCGCACGTGCGCTGTCGCGTTCCGCCATCAGGTCGACCAGGCCGAGCACCAGCTGGCGATAGACTGCGCCCGCTCGCTCCATGATTTCTGCGGGATCTTCCGAGGAAAGCAAGGAGGATTCGAGGCCCGCCCCTCGGCAAAACGCCTCGAGAAGCGATTCCCCTGCAGCGTGGATGACCGGAGCGGGATCGCTCCAGTCGGTCGGCACCCCTACCGAGGCGCCGAGCGGCGGCGTCAGCACCATGGTGCTGCCGACGTCGCGGGCATTGTCGTCGAGCGGGGCGCGTGTCAGCGCGATGCGGAAACGCCCTAGCCGCATGGTGAAGGGCGGCGACACGGGTATCTCGATAAGATCGGGAAGGCGGTCGCCGGTGGCCTCGTCGAACACCCCGTTGGTGCCGAGCGCACGAACGAGCAGTCCGTCCGATGCGGCGGTCACCTCGCAGTGCGCACGCGAGATCGCCAGATCGGGATCGGCGATGGACCAGTCGCATTTGCTGTCGCGCCCGATGCTGATCATGCCCTCGCGAAGCAGCCGGGCATCGATCGGATGGATTGCGTCCGCCGCGTCGAAGAGCTGGAGCATGTACATGGGCAGGCCCCTATGCGGCCTCTTGGCGCGAGGGAGAAAGGATGCAGGTGGCGTCGAGCGCCAGCGCCGGCTCGACGGATTTGCCGGCCAGTTGCGGTTCGATCACGGCGGCGGTCCGGTTGAACGCATCGAAGAGCGCGCCGATCTCATCGCGCCGGCGATGCGATATGCGCAGGGCAAAGCCCTTTTCCGCGGCTTCGTCCATCGTGCGCGCCAGGCGGTGCAGCGGTCGCGTCACCATGGCTCCGCTCAAATAGCCGATGACGAGCACGACCAGCATCACCAGGGCGACCAGCCCGAACAACAAGGCGCGCGCATTGGCGATCGCGGAGTCCAGCGCGGTCCTGCGCAGCACAAGGTCGATCGAGCCGAACTGTGCGCCGGCGTAGCGGATCGGGCGCACGAAACGCATTCCGCCGCCGGGAGCATCACCGGCGCCGACCTGGGTGACGCGCGCACCCACCGACCCGACCATCGGCTTTTCGCCGGCATGGGCACGATAGGGCTGCCCCACCCCCTTGCCGTCGCTCGACGCGCGGACGATGCCGCCGGCATCCACCACGGTCATGCTGTCAATGCCGCTATCCTGGGCCGCGGCGGCCACAAAGGCCTGGAGCGGTGCCCAATCCTGCTCGGGTGCGGGCAGGCCGGCATTGTCGGCGACCAGCACGGCAGTATTCTTGGTGACGAAGGTCGCGATCGTCTCGCCCGAGGTGATCGCCATATGCTCCAGCGCGCGCTTCTGGCGCGACATGATGAGCGAGGTGCTGAGCACCAGGGCAATCAGCGTGATACCGACAAGGACCAAGGGCAACTTGACACGTAGCGAGAGGCCGCGGCGCACGACCGCGTCCTCCGCGCTCAGCGCCGCGAGCTCGCGCCGGAATGCCGCCGAGAGCAACTCGCCGCTCGCGAAGCGCTGATCAGGCTTCTTCGCCAGCAACTTCTCGATCGTCTGCCTGAGTCCTGGAGGACAATCGGCGGCGGCGCGTTCGATCGGGGCGACTTTCTCCTGCGCGATCTGGAGAGCGAGCGTTGCAAGACCGGATGCGCCAAAGGCAATCTTTCCGGTGATCATCTCGTAAAGGACCGCGCCCAGGGAAAACAGATCGGAGCGATGATCTACCGGAATCCCCAGGGCCTGTTCGGGGCTCATATAGCGGGGCGTGCCGATCATCTGTCCGGCCTGGGTGCGCTCAAGGTGCCCGTCCCCAGCACCGCTTTCCGCCTCGCCGACGCGGGCGACCCCGAAATCGACGAGCTTGGCCGTCCGACCGTCCAGGGAAAGCAGGATGTTCGACGGCTTGACGTCGCGGTGCACAACGCCGCGCGCATGCGCATAGGCAAGGGCTTCGCTCAGCTGGCTGCCAAGCGCCAGCACGCGTTCGAAGGGCATGCGGCCATCGGACTGGAGGACGAGATCGAGCGGGCGGCCCTCGATCAGCTCCATGGCGATATAAGGCACGCCATCGGCTTCCCCGACATCGTAGATGGTGGCGATATTGGGATGGCTGAGCGCACCGGCGGCGCGGGCTTCGCGCAGGAAGCGCGCGCCGATCGCGGGGTCCCGGCGATAATCGGCCTTGAGCACTTTCATCGCGACCGTGCGGCCGATCTCGGGATCATGCGCGCGGAACACGTCCGCCATTGCACCTTCGCCGATATGGCCGTCGATCAAATAGCGGCCGAGCCTCTCCATGCCGAACCCCTGCTGCCTGCACCCGAGGCATCCGGGTATCACGCAGAAACTTAAGTATTTGTGAGCAGCGGATTATTTTCGGGCGCGCACCGTTGCCGCAATCCGCTCGGCGCGCTGGAGGTCACGGGTGATGACCGGGTTGGCGGGATCCAGCGCCTTGGCACGGCGCAACTGCGCGAGCGCCTCGCCGACCGCGCCGCGATTGAGCGCCGCAAGTCCTGCAGCGCGTGCCCGCTGCGCGGCGGCAGGGTTCACCGAAGGCTTGGCAGGCGCAGCAACAGGCTTGGGCCGCGCGGGCGCCGGAACGGCGACAGGCCGGGCGGGGCGCTCCACAGCCGGCGCCGGCTTGGGTGCCGGTGGCGAGCCCGGAATGCGGATCGTGCGGCCCGCGGCGAGAAGCGAAGGATTCTCGATGCCGTTGTAGCGCGCAAGCTGATAGGCCTTGAGGCGATTGCCCAGCAGCCGCTCGGCAAGGTCTTCGAAACTGTCGCCGGGACGCACGGCATAGGCATAGCTGGTCGGGCCGAGCAGCTCTTGCGGGTCACGCTCGATGGAATCCCGCAACAGCAGCAACCGCGAGTTCATCGGATCGCGCTTGAGCAGCGGCTTCAGTGCCTTTTCCGCACCCTTGCGATCGCCGTGCATGAGCAGGGTCTGAACCGCATCCACATCGCCGGCGGAGACCGCAACCGCTGGCGGCGTCGCGGCAACCGGTCGAGACGACGGCGCCTTGGAGCATGCCGCGACCGCAAGCAGCGCGCATAGCGAGAGGGCACGAAGGGTCGTGGTGGCACTCGGCATCATGCAAGCCTTTGAGATATAGCGCTTTGCGCGGCGCGGGGACTGAGATCGAGCAACGCGTCGAAATGGCGTGGGTTGCGTGCAAGGGCGTGGAATTCGTCGCCGGTCAGCGGCGGCGAGAAATAGAAGCCCTGAAACTCGGTGCAGCCATGCTGGCGCAGCCAGGCATATTCCTCGAACCGCTCGACGCCTTCCGCCAGCACGCGGATGCCGAGGCCGCGGCCAAGCGCGATCACGCTCTGGCATATCGCGCGACTGTCCCGGCGCCTGTCGACTTCGGTCACGAACTCGCGGTCGATCTTGATCTTGTCGAAGGACAGAGAGCGCAAGGCCGTGAGGCTGGAGAAGCCGGTCCCGAAATCGTCGATCGCGATCTCGATCGCGCGCGAACGCAGCGCGTCGAAAAGCTCGCCTGCGCGCGTGATATCCTGGGTCGCGGCGCTCTCGGTCAGCTCGATTTCCAAACTCTGGGGCGGCAGACCATGGCGTAGCAAAGTGCGTTCGATCAGCTTCAGCATGTCTGGCCGCACCAGCTGATGGCTCGATACATTGACCGCTACGCGCAGGTCGCCGAGTCCGGAAGAGCGCCACCGAGCGGCCTCGCGGCAAGCCGCATTCAGCGCCCAAAGTCCAAATTCGTCGACCAGGCCGGCAGCCTCGACGATCGGAATGAACAGGGCCGGCGATACCATGCCGCGAACCGGATGATTCCAGCGCATCAGGGCTTCGGCACCGCAAAGGCGCCCGACCGCACTGTCGATCTGAGGCTGGTAGCGCATCTCCAGCTGCCCCGCCCGGAGCGCTCCGCGCAGGTCCTGCTCGATCGTATAATGATCGCGCACCATGGAGGCGCTCACCTCCGCCTTCACCTGCACCGCGCGCTGGGCATTGCTCGCGGAGCAGGCCGAAATCAGCTGCGTCAAAAACGCCTGCGCCGGTCCTCCGGACGCCGAGTACGCGCCACACTGGAAGCGGGTCTCGGGAACGAACTCCCTGCCGGAATCGGATATCGGACTGCCGAGCGCATAGCTGATGGCGGACAGTTCGGACTCCGCCTCCGCCTCGCCGACATGCGCACCGAACCAGATGGCAAAGAGCGAGCGGTCAACATGGGCCAGGAGTCGATGGCGACCGACCATGCGGCGGACGCGGCCGGCGAGCTCGCGCAGCATGCGGTCGCCCATGGCAGGATCGAACGCACAGACGCGGTCGAAATCGACAAAGGCGATGACACCAAGCGTTCCCGACGCGTCGGCCTCGATCTGCGCCAATAGCGGTTCTCGGGTAGCAAGGCCGGTAAGGCGGTGGCTATGCTCCCAGCGCCGGTCGACGGTCTTCGCGCGCGCCTCCAGCACGGCAAGCGCACGCAAGAGCCGATGCCGCGCATTTCCCTCACCAGAACCGAGCGCCAACCCCTCCAAACGAGCGGCAGCCGCCTGCAGAACGCGCCGATCGATGCGCAGCAGCACAGCGCAGCCAATAAGAACGGCGAGCTGTCCGGCGCCCCAGGACGTCCATCCCGACAAAACCAGCCGGGCCACGACCAGGAGGGTCGCCGACCATAGAAGCAGCTCCGCCGCCCCGGCAAAATGCAGGTGGGCCCTGACCCGGCCAGGTGCTGGCGACGACCCCTCGTTTTCCATGGCCGAGCGGCTTAAAGCGGAATGAATACAAAGGAGTTAAGCTGTGCACGCGCAGCTGGGTCATGTTTGGGATTGCGCCGCCTGCCCATATCGAGGCTGACCCTGGGATCCTAGCCTTTGCCGATGGGGGCCTGGTCGCTGCGGCCGGCGTACTGCCCCAATCGGTGCCGGCCCAGATGCATCGCGGCACGGCCGAACCTGCCAGTAGGGACGCGTGACGCCTGCTGCCGGGCACGGTCGCACACGCCCGTGCACGTCAACCGCACCCTCAGGCTGCTGCGCGAGCAAGGCGCCGCCGACATGCAGCGCGGCCGAGTGCGCATCCTGGATATCGTCCGACTGCACAGGATCGCCGAATTCAATCCGGAATATCTATACCTGGAAAACGAGCCACGCTGAGAGGCGCCCAGGATGGCGCTTATCGACCCATGCAGCCGGGCCCGGACGTCGTCATATGGTAGGTTAGTGCGCATGCGGGTCTCGCACCCTATGGATCTCCAACAGGCGCCTGAGTCTCGGCATGGCTTGGGCACGCGGGCCGGCCACCAGGACCGGGATCTTTGAAGATGTCGGAACGCGAGGCGATTCATATGATGATGGTTGATACCGACCTGAGGCCCAGCAGCATCCACGGCATCGGTGTTTTCTTGCTGGAACCGGTGCAGAACGGCCAGCTAATCTGGCGCTTCGATTCCCGTATCGACCGGGTCTATTGCGAGGATGACATCGCGAGCCTGCCGGAACGCACGGCCCGATTCCTGCGCACCTACTCCACCTGGAACGAGGCGTTCGGACTGTGGGTGCTCTGCGGAGACAATGGGCGTCATTTCAACCATTCGCCGAACCCGAACACGACGTCCCTCGGCATCGCCTTTGGAGAGGACGTCGCGTCGGCAGACCTGGCCGCCGGAACGGAGCTCACCTCCGATTACGCAACGATCTGCGATACCTTCCGGACCTCGACACCCCGGTTTGAGTTCGACACGGCTTGAAGAGTTTCCGGACCGGTCTGCTCGGTGCGAACCGGCCCGCTATTAGCAAATGGCGTCGAACAGACCGAGCCGCTCCATCTCCGCAAGATCTGAGCGAAGGACCCGGTCGCCAATGTCCAGACGGTAGCGTGCGTTCGGGATGGTGACCGATTGGACCCGCGCATATGCTGCCTCCTTGGCAAGGGCGACGGTTGCGCCGATGCCGGTGATGACCATCGTCCAGCCATATAACCCACTGGTGACCAGCATCCCTGAAACCTGTCCAACTTCCCCATAGTGGAGGTGCCGATGGTCGGCTTCGTCCAGCCGCGGGTCGATTAGGATCGGCAGACCCACCGGTGCCTCCACCTGAAGACGGGAATAGGGAAAGGGCGGGGTCGTCACCACGACGCCGACGACGTAGCCGCCATGCGTCGGAAAAACGGTGTCGATTCTGTTGAACATGCGCTTGAGAAGTTCCGACCAGCCGAGCGCCTGTAGCGGCTCGAGGACCGCGAAGCCTGGATATCCAAATCGGCAGGTGAACTCGAGCGGCCAGATCCCCTGGCGGTTCACGATCGTGTTGAGATTGACATAGCCGACATGTCCCGCGTCGCGGAAATGCCGCTCCAACCTGCGGAGCGTGCGTTCAAAAAAGGTGCGCGTGCGGTCATAGGTCGCAACCGTACCCATTTCACCCGTCAGTTCGCCCAGGTCGCCGGCGAAGAAGCGCTTATGCTCCCAGTCGAGGCAAGCCGGTTCGAGAAAGCGATCGCCGTTGAAATAGGCACCGACCCCGACTTCCACGCCCTCCAGATATTCCATGAGGACGAACAACGACCTGTCGCGACCGGCAAGCTTCAACGCGAGCATCACGCGAACATCGCTGCCATCGTTGAACTGACCGACATAAGTATCGTCGGCACTGTGATCCGCCCCGCTGAATTTCAGGACATAGCGAGCGGGATTGGCCGCTATGAACCTATCTGCCGCTTTGGCCTCGGAGAATTCCCAAAGGCGGGCGACGGACAGTCCCGCGGTCGCGAGCACTGCCTGCGCGAACGCTCTATCATTCTCGAGGCGATCGCCGAACGCGCTCCCCCCGACTACCTGGAAGCCCTCGCGGCGAAGCTGGTCTTGCAGCGCGCCAAATCCTTCCGACACGCTTTCGAACAGGATCGCGCCGTCCGACCCGGCTTCTCGAACCCAGTCCAGCTCGGCGCGCCAATCGGGCACCAGATCCACCATTCCGGCGGCCGTTCCCCTCGCCGCTTCCTCGGAGATCGAAACCCGGACCTCATGTCCTTCTTCGAGGAGCCTTAAATATAAGGCGGCGAGATCGCAGGTCTCGGTGACCCCTAAGAACCGCATATAGCTTCCCCTGAAGACTCGTGGCGATAACGCGGGAAGCACAGATTCGGGCGCCTCGAGCCTGAACTTGCATCTCCGCGTCGAGCCCGATCGGAACCGGCCATCGTCCTCCTTCGAAGGGAAATCGAGATTGTCGGAATCCCCCGTCATCCAAGGGGATATTCCTCGTCGTTTCGCGCGGTGTTCCGCGCCGGCTCGGCGAAGCCAAGATGGCAAGACCAATAAGGTCCAAGCCCTAGCCGCCCTCCCCGCTCTCCCTGGCCTCCGCCTCGTCCATGACGCGCGTGAGATGCACCATCGCGGCAGCGAGGCCCTGCTCGACCTCGGCGACGGAAAGCCCCAGCCGCGCGCCGACCTCGGGATAGCCCAGGCGCTCTAGCCGGTGCATCGGGAATATCTCGCGCACGGGACTATCCGTTGTCGCCACAGCGGCCTCCAACCGCACGCGCTCGTCGCGGTTCAAGGGCATCGCCCTGCCTCCTCGTGCCCAAAAACACCGCGACCCGCGCCGGAATGGCGAGGCGGGCGGCAGGAGCATGACCGGCAGTCCCGCCGGGAGAGGCGGGCCGCACCCTCAGGGCCGCAACGCACTGGAGGAGCCGGCGCAGCCCGGCTTGCGGCACGCCGCGGCGGGACTAGAGGGCAGCGACGCCCACCCCGCCGGTCCGCGCGAGCGGACGAACAACGCCATCGCACTTGCGCGATGTCCGTTGGGCCTGGCCGATCGTGGCCGGGACTTCGCGGCGATCGGCGACAGCGCCGCCTTCTGCGTCGAGTCTTCCGAACGGGAAATCGAAATCGCGCTCGATGGCGAGGTCCGGCGGATGAAGCTGCCGGCGAAGTTCGCGGTCGATCCCGGAGGACTCAAGGTCGTCGTGCCGAAATCCCAGGCAAGCCATCGTCGGGACGGCTCTTTCCCAGCGCGGCAGCGTTAGGCGGCAATGCGCCTTCATATCGACGTCCGCCTGGACTATCGCCTGCCCGGTCCGACGGACCTGCTGCTTCAGCTGGAAGCCGCACACCTCCCCGAGCAATCCGTCGACGACGCCGAGCTGGTGCTGTCGGCCCATGACCATTTCGCGCGCGTGGCCGGACATGACGCGATCGGCCAGCGGGTGTGGGTACGCGCGAGCGACCGCCTGACCGCCGAGTATCGGGCGACGGTAGCGATCAACCGCATCCTCAACGACTGCTCGGCGCTCGCCGCCGTCCCGCCGCACAAACTTCCCGGCGAGACGGTCGAGTATCTGCTCCCGTCGCGCTATTGCCCGAGCGATCGCTTCCAGACCTTTGTCGAGGCAGAGTTCGCCGGACTGCATGGCGGCACCGCGGTCACCGCCATGCGCGATTGGATCGGACGGCATTTGCGCTATGTCCCCGGCTCGAGCGATGCCGACACCACCGCCGCGGACACGTTCATCGCAAGGCGGGGCATCTGCCGGGACTATGCGCATCTGCTGATAACGCTCGCCCGGGCAGGCGGCGTGCCGGCGCGCATCGCCAGCGTCTATGCGCCGAGCGTCGATCCGCCCGACTTTCACGCGGTGGCCGAAGTCTTTGTCGGTGGCGAATGGCACCTCATGGACGCCACTGCCATGGCCGAGGAGGGTAGCATGGCCAAGATCGGCGTAGGCCGCGACGCCGGCGATGTCGCCTTCCTCACCGCCTTCGGCACCGTCGAGATGCTCGAGCAGCGCGTGCAGGTGGTCGCGGCCTGCGCGACATGAGGACGCGCAACCGAAGGGTGCGCGCCCCCTGTGGCCTGAGTACGCAGCGGAAGAAAGGTGCGGCGCAGTCCTCAAGGTGGAATGCCGGGCGGAGATCGTTCGGACTTAACGACTCGGCGGCGATTGGCTAAAGTGCCGGGTGTCGTTCCGGGCGGAGGCAGTTTGGAGGACAGGATGCCAACCGAAGACGAAAGAGCCTATTACGAACGTCGCGTGCGGGACGAGCGCAAGCGCGCCGAGCTGGCGACGGATCCCATTGCCGGCAAGCTCCATACCGACATGGCGCGCCGGTATGTGCAGCGCCTGATGCGGCTGAAGGCGTAGCAGACAGGCTACTCCGCCTTGTGGGGTATGATCACAACCCCTTTGCCCAGCGGGCTCGCCTCTACCTTGTCCAGCTCCGCCAGGAGATCGGCGAACATATCATCATGTTCAACGGGAATGTGGCGCGTGAAGGTAGCACCAAGGCGTTGTAGATCGCGCTCGCTCAGGAAGCCTATCGAAACGATCCGCTCGTCTGCCATCGTCTCGACTCCTCCTGGGAGTTGAAGAACGAAGGCGCGTGCCCAAGGTTCAGCGACTTGCATTTTATTGCTGGCTTGTTTCGGAAATAGATCCATAATGGTTGGTGAAAGCCCCGACCTATCCAGCTCCGGGACTTTTTAGCTGAGCGCTCATGCCCCGATACGCCGTGAGCGCTCGGCTACCACTTCCAGCAGAGATCGGAAAGGCGCGGTGCCGTTCCCCGCGCGGAGCGCTTCAAGTGATTGAGAATAAAGCGGTTCGCACATCGAGTACAGGAACTCGGACCCGGCAGACGGTGGGTTTAGCCGAGGAAAACTCAGATGTCGGACCGCAACCCCGCCCCTACCGGACTAGCCAGTTCCGAGGCCGCCCAGCGAAGCGAGCAGGCCGGCATCGCCGATGAGGGCGCTGCCTATACCGACGCGATCAAGCGCGACTCCGTCAGCGATGCCGATGCGAGCGGCGAGCAAGGAGCAGTCGGCACCGCCGCGAGCAATCCGGCGATCGGCGCGGGCACCGCTGGCGATCCGGGTGTCGCCGACCGGAATGCCACCACGATCGACCTGGGCGATGCGGCAGCCGCCGAACGCTGGGCCGATCGCTATTCGGTGACGCGCGCCCAGCTCGAGGAAGCGGTCAGCGCCGTCGGCAGCGATGCGCACGCGGTCCAGACCTATCTGCGCGGCCAGGGCGGTGGCGACTGGGCCGTAGACTCATAAATCGCGAATGGCCGGCTGTGGTGGCAAGCAGTCAGGCTGCTTTTGGTCCGAAGCTTACAAAAAGCCGGTGTTCGTCCGCGAACGGGAGGTCCTAATCGAGCACCTTCGTACGGGCTAGCTGTGAGAAGTGCTTACGCTAGGTAGCCAGGTCGGCTGACACTGGCTGAGAGTCGGCACCCCGTATTTCTGCGTCCTGAGCGGCAAAGGACCGTCAATCCAATGGGCCGCCCCAACGCGCAAATGGCGGTTCATTTCCCGGTTTCGTCGACAGATGCGCCAAGGCGCGGACAGGACACGACAAGCTGCGCCGGGCCGCGGACACCGACCTGGAGTGCTGCGTTGAAATATCGTCCGGTCCCACGCGCGCTCGCGCGGCCGCGACGCACCCAGGAGAGACGCAATGAAACGCTATTGGTTCATGGTCGCTGCGAGCTGCACGCTCGTGGCGTCATCGGCGTTCGCGCAGGACGCCAAGGTCAATCCGGACGTCAATGGCGACGGGCAAGTCACCCGCGCCGAGTTCGACGTCGCCACCGCCGCGCAGTTCAAGCAGCGGGACAAGAATGGCGACGGCCAGCTGACGCTCGCCGAAGCCGGCGTTATGAGTGGGCCGGACTGGAAAGCAGCGGACACCAATAGCGACGGCATGCTCTCGTCGGCCGAGTTCGCGGCGAAGAAAGGGGCGTGGTTCACGCGCGCAGATGCCGACGCCGATGGCAAGCTGTCGGCGGCCGAGCAAAGCACGGCCAAGACCGCGAAAACGAACCATTAGAATTCATTCCCCGGTTCCAGGTTATCCGAGTCCCGGCGCGGCGCAGGGGAGACGTTCAGCCCCTTTGGGGACCGCCTTTTGCTCTGCCATTCGCCGCTCGATCAACGGTCGAAGCTTCAATCCCCGGTCAGGTCCGGATCAGTCGCGGTCGGACAATGCACGGGACAGGTTGTCGAGCTGCCGTTGCTGGAACGGATCGGCGTGATCGGCGAAGCCGCTGCGTGCGGCTGCCAGATACGTGCGCGCGCTTGCCTGGTCGCCGCTTGCGAGTTCCACCCGCGCTAGGGCGAGATCGACATTGGCGCCCCATGTCGGGTCGCCCACGAGCTCTCCCACCCTGGTGCGGTCGATATCAGCCAGTAAGGGTGCCGCCTCGGTTTCGCGCCCGGCACCGATCAAGCAGCCAGCGACCGTCGTCCGGATCGCCATCGCCAGCGCAGTCTCGGGCCCCGGCGCCTGGCGTGCGAGGATCAAGGCCGCGCGGGCATTGCCGAGCCCTTCCTCGTACTGACCGGCGCGGCACTGCGATTCTGCAGTATCGGCGCGCCCGGCGACGGCCTGGAAAGCGGTCGGCCCCTCATGGGCGACAGTGGCGCGCCAGACTCGCTCGCCATCGCGCGCGGCTTCCGCATAACGTTCCATGCTGCCCAGCGCCTGCTGGCGGACAGCAACGAGCTGGAGTGTGCGCCGATGTTCAGGGCCGAAGCCCTTTTCCATCGCCGGCAGCAGTGCGTTCGCGGCCTCGATTACCTCGCGATTGCGCCGCTGGATGAGCAGCGCCTGGACGAGGTTCAGGCGGATATTGAGCGTGTCGGGATGGTCCTGACCCTCGAGCCGAATGAAATCGGCGAGAAGCGGTTTGAATGCTGCCTCTGCGCTCGAGCCGTCGCCGAGACGGATATGGGTGAAGCCGACCCGCTGGCGGAGGTTCAGCCGTTGGCGGGCGTCGAACGCATCGGGCAACTGCTCGGCTTGCTCAGAGGCCTTGCGAAACGCGGCCTGAGCGGCGCGGACATCCTCACCGGCCAGCGCAAGTGAACCTTCCGCGGAGAAGAACCAGACTCTGGCCTCGCCGTCCGCTTGAGGCACTACCGACCTGGCCGCCGCGAGTAGTTTCCTCGCCGTCGGCAAGCGCGCGGGATCGCCGCTCAGCGCTTCCAGCTGCGCCCATTGCGACAGCATCAATCCGCGTTCGCGTGCGCCCGCGGGGCCTGCCCGCCGGAAATGGCGATCGGCCTTGCGATACTCGTCGCGCGCGGCAACAAGATCGGTGCGCTGGTCGAAGGCCCGGGCAAGGCTGTGGTGCAGCCCCCCTGCGATCAGCGGGGCATGCGCGAACCGGCGGTCGATCTCTACGCTCGCGCGGCGGGACGCGGCGGTGATGGTCTCGTCAGCGGTGCCCGCGCGATAGGGATCGGCGCGGGCAAGCAAGTCGTTGGCGAGGAAGTCATAGGAGGCACGGGCGACGGCTTCGTGCTTGCGGGCTTCGTCACGCTGTCCGACCGCGACGATGGCGGCGACCGAGGTACCGATGATCCCGAGTGTTGCCGCTGCGATAGCCGTCCAGACCCAGGGCCGGCGTGCCCGGCGTCGCGTCTCAAGCCTGGCAAGCTCCGCCAGCCGCGCAGTCGCTTGTGCCTCAGCTTCGGCACGCGCTCGGCGCTCGCCGAGGCTTTCGAGCCGCTCGACCAGCTCGGCAGCCGATCCGATGCGCTGGTCGGGATCTCCGGCGGCGGCATCGGCAATGTCGTTGCGCAGGAGCGGGTCCGCAATTTCGCGTTCCCATCCCGGCGCGGGGACGCGGCCGAAATCGCCTACGATGAGCTGGAAGAGCACAAGCCCGAGCGAATAGATATCCGATTTGACGGTCGGCACCGCCCCCGCAGCGAGCTCGGGCGCGCGGTAAAAGGGCGTGCCCGACAGCCGGTCGCTCTCCTGCTCGACCATCGCCTCCTCGGCAAGGTCGGTGATCGCATAGGCGCTGACGGCATCGTCATCGAGCACGCGACCGCTACCGAAATCGGCGAGGCGCACGCGCGACTGGCCGTCAAGGGTATCGACCAGGATGTTGGCGGGCTTGATGTCCTTATGAAGCACGCCGACGCCGTGGATCGCGGCCAGCGCTCGCGCGCTGCGCACCGCAAGGTCGAGCCGCTGCCCGATGGCTATCGCGCCGAGTCCTCCGGCAGCGTTCGCCCAATCGCGAAGACTGAGCCCCGCGTCGCGATATTCGAGAAAGAAGGGCGCTTCGGCGAAATTCCATTCGAGCAGCTGGACGAAGGCACCGTCGGGCCCGAGCGCTTGTAGCAGCAGTCTCGAAAGCGCTGCCTCCCGCTTCAAGGCTCGCAATCGATCGGGCGCGTCGGCAAACTTGAACACCCGCGTCTCGCCGGTTTTCTCGTGACGCCCGCGCCAAACATCCTCTGCGCCGCTCTCACCAAGCGGCTCGACCAGTCGCCATTGCGGACGCCCGGGAACCGCATCCCCTGCGACAAAGGCGAAACGCGGCGCGGGCTGTCCGCTGAGCGTCTCCACGGTCACTGGTTGAGCGAGCCGATATCCGATGCCGGCCACGGTCTCGATCATGACCTGGTTGCTGGGGCCGAGCCGACGGCGCAGCTTGGCGACCGCCGTGGGGATCGAATTCTCGACGACGTTGACGCCGCTCCATACCGTATCGAGTAGCTCCTCCTTGGACACGACCTCGCCGGCGCGCAGGCACAGCTCGTGAAGCAACTCCAGTGGTTTGGATTCGATCGCCACCGGCTGCCCGTCGACCAGCAGCGACCAGCCCGCCTCGTCGAACATGGCCGTGCCGAACCTCCAGCGACGTCGGCGCCGCCGGTTGCCGGTTGTCGATCTGTCGGTCTCCGGGTCCCCCATCGGATTCTCGTGCCTTCAGAACTTCTTCATCGTGGCGTCAAGACGCCGGCCCCACACAGGAACATCTTCTGCATTGCGCAGGGACGCAAGTTATTTGCGGCGCTCTTGGCGCATTTCAGTCGGGAGATATGAGATGAAGGGTAAGATACTGGGCTTCACCCCATCGGCCGGCACAGGCGCAATCGCAGGTGCCGACGGCGAGCGTTTCAGCTTCGTCGCCGCGCAGTGGCGTAGCGACAAGTCTATTACCATAGGCGCGAGTGTCGATTTCGCGCCCGTCGCGGGCGTCGCGACGGAAATCTACCCGGTAGCGGCCCCGGCCTCGATCAATGTCGGCGAGCTGGCCGCCTCTCCCACGGTGCAGAAAGCACGCGGCCTGTTTATGACCACGCTTGCGGCACCCCTCGCCGCGCTGCTCCTCATCGCGACCTTCCTGCCGGCGATCAGCAGCCCGGTGTCCAGCGCATCGCTCTGGGGGATGGGCGGCCTGGCGCAGATGGTCAGCGCCAATCCGCTGCTCGCCAATGACGATGTCGCGGGTGCGCGCGAGGCTCTTCAGCAACTCGATGCGCACGAGACCGATCTTCGCGCCAACACCACCGGCTTCGGCGGCATGCCCGTGGACAATCGCGCCGGATTGCGGATGGTCGCCAAGGAACGCGCCAATCTCCAGGCCCAGCTCGCGCGCGCGCAGTTCGCCTCGACCGTTGAAAGCCTTTTGGTAATCCGCTGGCTGGTGCCGATCGGCGCGATCGTCTTGCTGGCCTTCGCGTGGATGGAGAAGAGCACGAAGATGTTGGCGCTCGCCACCGGAGCGGCGGCGGTAGCGACCGCAGCGATACTATATGAGTATCGCGAGATGCTGGTCGGCAGCGGTAGCCCTGCGGGGTCGATCGGGGGGATGATCTCGCGCCAGATGGGCGCGGTCATTTCACTCGGCTTCGGCACGTATCTAATCGGATTGTGCGGGATTGCGCTGGTTCTCGCCGGACTCGGGATCGTCAAGAACCCGCTGGCCGCTCGCGCCTGACGGGTCGCACCTTTCCGGTCGGCCCGCATTGGGCGTCCGCACCGCGGGCGCGGTCGAGACGAGAGTCCGAATTTCTCTTCATCATCGCAGGAGACGTAAGATGAAATCGACATCGCTAAGTGCAAGCTCGGTTGGTGCGGCTTTGCTCATCAGTGCCTGTGGGGGCGGCGCTCCCGCGGCAGGCAACGCCCCGGCGCAAGGCGAAGTCGCAGCGGGTCAGGGCGCCTCCGCTGCAGGCTTGGCCACCGTTCCGCCGAACGACGCGCCGGAGGGCACCGTGCTTGTGATGCCGCCAAGCTGGATGCCGGCCGACTGGGATCGGAATGTCTATCCCGGCTCCGGCTCGCCGCTCGATGCGCAAGGGGTGTCGAGGGCTCGACAGAATCAGCTCGCGACTATTCCCTTCACGCTGTGGGCAGTCGCGAACGACACGCTGGTAACCGAGGAATTCCAGCCGATCTGGGTCTGGTATACCGCGATCCGCTCCTGCGAACGCGGCATCCAGATGAGCGATGATCTTGCAGCTGAATTCGGGGATCGCCAGCGCGGCAAGGCGGCGCTCACGCAAGCTCGCAGTGCTTTGAGAGCATGGGCGGCGACGCAGCCTCGGGAGATGACGCTCTATTTCCCGGCCAGTCTTGGTCAGTGGGACCAAGTCAGTGGCGCCTTTCAGTTCCAGCAAACGGGCAGCGCCACGACGCTGAAGCCCAAGGATCTCGCCTTCATGGGTCCTTATTTAGATGGTGCGCGTGTCGAGCTCTGGAGCGACCGCAGCGGGCAGGCGATCAACCACTTCCAAGCCTCGCTGGCGGCGCCGCAATGCCCGTCGAAAGACAAGACGAAGGTCTACAAGTTCGAACGGATGTCGCAGTGGTGGGTCGTGTTCGGGGACGTTGACCGGGGCATGGGCGGACTGGCGAACTACAAGCGACGCGAGATGCTTCCACAGATCAGCATGACGCGAGACGCGGCGAACGCGCTCGTGCAGCGCAATCCGCAGCGCAAGGTGGTGGTGGCAGTAACTTTCGCCCCGCTGGGTTCCAGCTTCGTGAAATATACAAATCAATCGGCGATCCGCGCCAAATTCACACAAGTCACGATCACCGACGCGCTGGATGAATCGGTATTGGTTGCGAAGTCATATTGAGGATGACACCGCCGGGCCATTCACTGGGGCCGTTGCCATGAATGAAAAGTGGTTATTCGCTGGCAGCCAGGCGCGTATCGCCCATTTCGGACATCGACTATCGCGACCCGGCGATGACATGGTGCGCGTCGTTTACCATGGGAGGGTGACCGCGCCGCGCGGCAACTCATCAAGTCCTGTCGGATTGACGCCCGGGTCCGTTGGCTGGTGACGCTTGTGACGGCCGCGGCGGCTTCGGACGGCGCCGGCCGCGCCATCTTCCGAATAATCCAGTCCTATCACTTCGTCGAGAATTTGGGGGTAGAGCCGGGACGAATAAGCCAGCACTTCCAGGGACATATCTTTGGGGCATTTGATCCCAAGGTCGCTCATAGGGTCCGCGGCTGGAATCAAGCCAACTTGAACGCCTCCTTGTTCGAGAGGGCCGTCACCCTCGCATTGCCGGCCTCGCCTAGGCTCGCGTGAAGCGGCGGAAAGATCGCCGACTCTTCCTCATGGATATGGGCCTCGAGATCGGCACGAAACGCGGCGACCTGTTCGAGGAAGTCGGGCGCGTCCTTGTCCATCGCTTCGAGGTCGTAGAGATATTGCTTCACATAGCCATGATCGTGATTCAGCTTGTCCGCATCCGCCTTGTCGCCCCATGCCCGAAGCGCGGGATAGATGACATTCTCCTCGGTGAAGGCGTGCTTGCCGAGCGCATGCTTTAACTCCGCCAGAAGTATGGAGCGCTTCGCGGTTGCCCGATCGCCTGTCGCCTGCAGCGCATCGAACAGCGTCAGCGCCATTCGATGTTCCGCCTTCAGCGCCTCGAACCAGTCGCCTGCTAATGCACTCGGTGCCTGAACGACGGCCTTGCGTGCCAGGTTCGCCGCCAGTCCGGTGACAACGCCCGCCGCCGCCGCGCCGACAAGACCTGCGGCACGTGACGTGACTGCCGATTTCACGCTTTCGACCGCCGTGCCGAATGCCTTACTCGCCGTAGAGGGCACCTTGGCGAGTTTTTCCACGGCCGCGTCCGTCTGTGTGCTGACTGACCTGGCTGTTGTTTTCGCCGCAGTTCGGGTGCTGCGTGCAACTGCAGCCGGGACCTCGGCCAATGCCGTGGTGACAGTTGCAAAGCTGGGCCTGCTCGATACACGCGGGCGGCGCGTGACTGCCGGTTGGGACGCGCCGCCGCTCTTGGCGCGACTGGCCCGGGGGCTCCGCGCCGAGCTCTTGCGCGCCGGTGCAGGCTTGGGTTTCGCGGTTCTGCTCTCGGAACCAGACAGCTTCGACGCCGCGGCATCGAGCTTCTTGCGGTCGTTGCCGACCCGTTCAATCAGCGCCTGGGCATCTTCGCGGCTGATGCCATGTTTCTTGGCAAAATAGCCAACTTCGTAGGGCTCATTCGCCGCAACCGTCGCGCGGTCGCGCGCGCCCGGCTTTTTCCGATCGTCCGCCATGCCGTATCTCCCTGTCCGCCATGACAAACCCCCGCGAGCTCGGGAGTTCCCGTACCGACGACCCGGCACGAAGCCCGACTGGCAGCCATTCCCTCAGTCGCGGCTCTTGCCCGCACAGGGACTATTGCTGGGCTCGGGGGCGATGCGACATTGCAGACCACCGGGCAGGTTGATTGCCTATAGCCTTGAGTTCACCCCGGCTGCACGACAGTGGATGCGAAGCGATGGGCAATGGCAGGCATGTTCGTGATGCTTTGACCGCTTTCCACCAATTCCGCACATTCGTATTTATGAGTCCACGGCCTAATTCGGTTTCCCTGCAGCGTCAGGAACCGGAACCGCGGGAGTCGATCCGCCGGAGTCGTTGTCGACCAGGGATTTCAGCACCGCAGCATAGCGCTTGCCCAGATCCTCACCTGTCTTGCGCCGCTCGCCCGGCACCCGACCTAGCCAGCATTGAAATCGATGGTCGCGGCAACGTCGATCATGACCGCCCGCACAATATGCGGTCGAACTGCGCCGGCCGTACCATCTTCCGAAGAATCCAGCCCTATCACTTCGCTGAGAATGTGGGCGTAGAGCCGGGACGAATGAGCCCGCTCTTCCGGGGTCATATCGTTGGGCATTTGATCCTCCATCGCCAGTCGCGGGCCCATAATGCTCTCAACGCGAGCGGGAGCTGATCGGAGCTCGGGCCGTCCTTCCAAACGCTCGATGAGCCGGGGTACCAGCTCGGTGGCCGCTCGCATCCGCATCAACTCGGTCGGAGCGGCGATGCCCGGGCGAACCCATGCGGGTGCATCGAGAATGGCGGCCGCCATGAGGTCCGGATTGGGTACGAATCGATCCATGCGGGCAAGATGAAACGAAAAGGGAACGAGTCCCAGCCAGTGCGGTGTCGCGGATGCAGACAGTAACGGGCGGGTAAAGCACCCGCGACGCGCCATTTATGGCACGTAAGCGGGGTGCACGAACTAACCTGGATCTAGATCCACCCTGCACAACCAACGAGATCGGCTATCGACCGGCAGCGCGATCCGCAGGCGCCATCTCGTGATTTTTTGGACCTGCGGATTGCGACCTGAAACTGTGGCGGCATCATTATTCCATCGCCGAGCACGATCGAACTTGCCAACAAGTAATTGCCATTCCTGTGTCACGCATGCTGGAGACCCGGCCGATTTGCATATCGAGCGGCCTTCCGACGCTTCCAATCCTAATTGCGGCTCGCTGCTGGGCGCGAAGAAACATCTTCCAGATAGAGTCTTACCAGACGGGCAGAAGAGCCGACCGCCAAGACCGCGTCGTGCAGCTCTGCTGCGCTCACGCCAAATTCTCGTATCCAGAAATGAAGCCCGTCGTCATCGCCGAGGTCAATCCGCTTAGATCCAAGGGCCGCGTATGCTTCCGATCTATCGTTCATCATCGCTCCTTCTGCGGACGGGAGCGTTAACACCGATAGCAAACATGAGTTCGACTGTGACAAGCTGAACGGGACGAACCGAAGCGGCGGTCGGTCGAAATCTCCTGTGAGTTCTTCCGAGCCGCCGCGGCGGGCGCCGATGCGGAGCGGGAGCACTGCCCGCGCGGTCCCGGGGCGATGCTTGTGTTGCACCAGCTGGCCCGGGATCGAGGCGACATCGGCCGACGGAGCTTGGGTTCGGCAAGGGAATTGCTTCAAAGCTACTCTAGATACCGCGTGCCGGAATATTAATATTCTTAGCAACTTAGCGCCTCGGCCGAGCGTTTAAACGAAGTCAGGAAACCAAATGGTCGCCGTTCGGGAAATAAAGTCCAAACTCGCCATAGAAAACGAGATTCATCGCCGCGCCTTGGAACTCGCGATCGAGGGTGGAGACAGCGGGAAAGATATCCCACAGCCCTCGATTATTGAACTCGAATATGATGGTCCGGTCGGCGCCTTATGGGATCTTGCGTTCGTGAATTCCAATGGAGCAGCCTATATCGAGGCGGCTGCGCGCGAGGTCAGCGGAGGCTGGGATCTATTGCCGTCAAATCGAGGAGGCCGAACATCCGGTTGATGCGGAAGCGTCTCGCGATCAAAAGTGAATGATGAAAGCTTGGTGCCGCACGTCTAACGGCACATCCGCTGGCTATTTTGCCGCACTTGAAACCCGTCATCGCCTATCGCGCTCGCTGCGGATCCTCGGAACTTGGCGGGCGCCTTCACAAGATCAAAGGTCCGTTCTGGATCGTAGGAATCTCCGCGGGTCCAGCTCAAATCCCCATGAGTCTCGCGTGCAACGACTGGGTCGACGGGCGCTGCGGTCTCAAAGGTTCGATCGCTCTTCCACCGTCAAAACGATCGGCCATGGCTGCGGGAGTATTGGCCGACGGGCGTCAAGGTCACGAATTCCTTTCGGCTCCTTTTTGCTTCGCGACTATCTGACCTTTGGCCCGCCCCGCGGCGTACAAAAGGCGGTCGGATGTTTCAGCGGCGGCTTCAGGCGTCAGCGAAACAGCAACGCCATCTGGACCATCAACGAGTACTTCGCCCTGTTCGGCCGAAACGTCGCTGGGCGTTGCGTGTGGCTTGCGTTCCATATGACGGAAGCGCGCCAGCTTTCCACCGGTTCCGCGAAATCGCCATTTGCCGCCAGCTGAGAAAGCAGAGCTCGCCGGGTGCGAGTCCGCAGCGCGGCGCGGCTACTAGCGACCGCCGTCCCCTCTGTCCCCACAAGATAGCCGACGATCGCATGACTGTCAGGGCCAGCGCGCTGAACAATGCACTCAGCCACGTCATCACCCGCAACGCCTGCAGCGTCGTGATCGAGCGCGACAATGCCTATGGCTGGAACAACGCCATGGATATCACGCCCGTTGTCGCGCGCGAGATGGACGCAATCCTGACCATGATCACGCTGCAATGACGCTCGACGCGCGTAAAAATGCGCTGCTCAAACTGTCGCTGGCCGGCAGCTAAACGCAAATTCGGATCCGAATGCCGCCGGTCTGCTCCGGGTCCAATTGGGATCGCTGGACTTGCGGCTCGACGCCCAGTTTTTCGCCCCCAAAAAAGCCCGGCCGAAAAACCAGCCGGGCCTAGACGAGGCCCCCTTTCGGAACCTTTGGGATCGCAATCGCGCCTATAGCGCGTACACTTGGCGCGGTATTGAACGATTCCGACAAGGGGCTGGCACGCTGCTGCAGCGCCCGAATGTCGCGACCGGAGATGGGCGCGGGATACCTGACAGGTTCTGCCGTTCCGCCGTCAAATCGTCATCCGTGAAGCGCCTCACTCCTTGGTGGAGACCTTCCGATCCGATCG
Organism: uncultured Sphingomonas sp.; assembly: GCA_966211615.1. Taxonomy (GTDB): domain Bacteria; phylum Pseudomonadota; class Alphaproteobacteria; order Sphingomonadales; family Sphingomonadaceae; genus Sphingomonas. Next base: position 47,947 of record CBIHNZ010000011.1, on the reverse strand, counting down.
ATTTGGGCGCCTGCCTATCCGCAAATATGCAGTTGCGACCCTGGGTTTGCCGCCACCCGCTTGTCGGTCTTGAGTGCAGCGCGTCCCCTCGCGATGCCCCTTATGAATTTACGACCTAGTTTCGCATCGTGAGATCATGAACGATCGCGCGGACCTGAGGCAGCGAACGTATCTCGACGCTCGTGGCACCGCAAATCCGCCGAAACGGGAAAAAGGGTGGCGCGTCCGAGCGCCACCTTCTTTTTGTCAGCGGAGCGAGCCGCGCCGCACGAGGTTCACGATCGCGAGAAGGATCACCGCGCCCGCGAGCGAAACCAGGAAGGTCGTGACGGTCAGCGGCGAATTGTTGATCTCGCCGCGTCCCAGGATGAGGCCGCCGATAAAGGCGCCGACGACGCCGACGATGATGTTCAGGAAGATGCCCTGCTGGCCATCGGTGCGCATGATCAGGCTCGCGAGCCAGCCGACCACGCCGCCGACGATAAGCCACATGATGATTCCCATGTAAAAACTGTCCCTAAATTGTTTGATACTCGGCAGTAGACGCCTGGGCACGACGCGCGGTTCCTCGACCTGCCCGGTGGCCGCCGATTCCTGGCGGACCCCGAGGCAGACGGCCGGGCCCCCGCGAGACGCGGTCGACGCTTTCAGCCAGCGCGGCAGGTCTTCGCATCAGTCCGGCCGCGCGCATCGCACCTCTCGATCATTTGCGCGAATGCCCCGCCAGCCGGCCGTAGATGCGACGCGGCGTGCGCGAAGGCTTTCGACTGATCGGGTCAGTTTCCTCGAAGCTGTCCGGCCTAGCATCACCCTCCAAGCCAGCCGGACCTACGGGCCGAACCGCACATCCGACGCAAGGATCCAGCCCTCCGGCCGGAAACCGCCAAGGCGGAGATGCCCGCGCTTTTACTTCGGTGTTTCCACCTTGACGTTAGCGTCGATCTGCTTGGTGTTGCCGTTGAGCAGGCTCTGTCCGAACAAGAAATATGCGACGACGAGAATGGCGATGATGCCAACCACCACCGCGATGACAGTTCCCGCACCGCCGCCAGTTTCAACTACCGTCGTCCGATCGTCAGCCATTGGATTACTCCTCTCAAGGTGTTCCTCCGCAACGGACTCCATTGCGGTGAAGTTCCGGTTGGGCTTTCTGACTGTGATTGGCGGTCCAAGAATGGGACAACTTAGCCTCTCGACGTGAGGAACTAACTTCCAAGTCGAGGGTCTCGCACTGGTCGGATGATTAACGCCGAACAACCAGGGAGATTCTATGCTGAGCAGAACCTTTGGACTGGCGATCGCGGTGGCGGCAAGCGTCACCGTGGCGGCCGCGCCAGTGCAGGCACAAACCTATTTCGGCCCCGCTGACATGAACATCGCCTTCGGGCCGGGCGGCTCGATCTCAGCGAGCTTCGGCCAGACAGGAATCGTCGCCGGGATGTTCCAGCATATCTACCAGTTCACCCTGCCCCAAGATGGCACCGCCAGTGGCTCGATCACGACCAGCGCGGTCACGTTCCAGGGCGTCGGCGACCTGGATCTCCTCTCGGTCTTCTTCAACGGCATCCAGCTGACCGGGATTACCAGCAGCCTGAACGAAGTGGTGTTCGCCAACGCAGTGCCGATTGTGGCCGGCCAGCTGAATGAGATCGTGATCAACGGCCTCTCTCGCGGCAATGGTTCATATGGCGGCCAAGGCGTGTTCGTTCCGACGGCTGTCCCGGAGCCCGCGGCATGGGGTATGCTCATCGCCGGCTTCGCCTTTGCGGGGTTCGCGGCCCGACGTCGTCCGACGGTCCGCGTGCGCTTCAGCTAAGCGATACTGTAAAACGGGAGCGGTCGATATGGCCGCTCCCCATGCTAACCGTCCGACCATCAGCGGATCAGTCCAATCACCACATCGGCGAAGCTCCGGTAGAGCAACAGGTGCACCGTGTCGGCCGGAAGGCCGGCTGATGAAAATGCGCCTGTGCCATGTCGGAGGCGATGGGCCTTAGAAAGGCAAGACGCTCGGCGTCCTCGATGCCTTCCGCACCACCTCGACGCCCAGGCGCGCGTGCGAGGATCACTGTCGATCGGGCCAGACGCCGTGATGGGAATCCTGCCTCCTTGGAGCTCGAGCGACAACCTTGATTTCGTTGTCGCCGATCGCTTCGGCGAGTTTGCTCATCGGTGGCGAATCCCGATCAGCAGCCTCGTAATCCGCCGTGTAAGGACAGCGCCAGTTCTCGCCTGCCGCAAGCGGTCGGCGAGCAGCCAGAGCGGCGTTCGCCAATATCCGGCCCGCGCGCTCGTCTTTCTCGACAAAGCCGTCGCCAGGGCCCGGCTCACCTTAGCGGCCCGCGATACGACGCAGGCGGCAGGACAGCGAGGCTGAGTTACCGGTTGATGCGATCGTTCTAAACCCGGCGCTCACCTTCAATTTAGCGGACACAAGACCGACGATTCTGGTTCTGCAGGAGCCAAAGTCAGGAACAAGGGTCGATTTCGCTGATGGTTACCTTTGCCTTCGACGATAGCGCGTTGAAGCAGCGGCGCGCGCCCCGCCGTAAGGCGTTCCAGTGCATCACGATCGCAACCGCCGCGGGCGACACCCGAGCGCATATTCTGGATCTCTCTCGATCTGGCGCGCGCATGCACGCCAACGCGCGCTTGGATGTGGGTGACTTGGTGATGCTTACTGCGGAGACGTTTATGATAAAGGGGCGCATTGTATGGACGCAAAAACAGATGTTTGGCGTCCATTTCGACAATTCCATCTCTGATATCGAGGTCAGTCGTTTGGCCGGTTAGCGTTTGCGAGAACGCTCTGCCGGCATGATCTGTTCGTCCCGGCATGCGTCGCGTCACGAAAGGTTGGAAGGCCTCCGCATGAGTGCGGGGCTGTTTTGCGTCGCCATCATGAGCGGGATCGCGCTTGCGGACTATGTCAAATCAGGCTTCTCGTTCTACAAGCATCGGAAACAGGCTGCGCTGCCGGAACAGCTTGCGTATCTGCGTTCCGACGCAGCGACGACGCCCCTTTCGACCTATTCCGCAGCAAGCACGCCGGAGGATCCCGGTTGGGGAGGATCCCGGTTGGACAGCCTCCAATTGCCCCCTTGAGGAGGCATCTCTGTCAAATGGGCTGATAGACGAGAGCCGCTATCTCGCTTCGTCCGAAAATGATTTGGATCAAAGCCAGCATATCCCTCGAATTACAACGGAACCGACGACGGAATCGTCAGAACCTCTGGTGGACCAGGAGCAGATCGCGAGGCCGTCTCTGCCGGATGGCCCTGACACGAGCGAGAGTCCCACCGGTATGTCGCCAAGCGATGCCTCCATGGCCCCCTGGACGAGCGGCGACCCGACCCGAGACAATGATGTGCTGCGTAACTGAGACCTGGTTCGCACGTCGTCGTGGCCATAGGGCAGAGCTTGCCGCTTAAATTCGTGAAAGAAATATGCCCGGAACTTGATGGGTTGCCTCTCCCACCCGCGCCGCGGAACGATTTTTGACAGACGTTTCGTTGCCGAAATGATTATTTGGCGTTGTTGAAGTCGCGCATTTCCATTTGACCATTAGTGGCATGTCATGAATACGGCATCGCAGTGACCTAAGGCATTTGCGACCCTAATATCGCCAAGGCAACGAGATGGGATCTTCGATGAATTTTCGAGATTTGGAGGCCGTATCTCCCAATAATGGTTCATCGTTTAGGGTGGCACTTTCGATCACGGTCGATGACGCCCAGGCACTGTGGAACGCTGCAGCGGATCGGGCGCTTTCCGCGCCCGGCATCACTATTGCCGACGTGCTGGACACAATCGGCCCCCGCGAAGACCCGGCAATCCTCGAATGCATTTCCATGCTTACGGCGCCCGGTTGCATCCCAGGCTGTGCGCTCGAGAGCTACCAAATAGACGAAGTTCTGGTCTCGCGGCAGGCGGTCCGCTTCTTGCCAATTCAAGCACACTGTACCCCATTACTTCCCGCGGCGAACGGCTGAACACCCGGGGGTTTCAGAACGGCGAGCGGGTGAACGCGGACCTATAATTGCGGCACCTGGGCTGCGTGACGGCCAGGCTCGCAAGACATCGGGAATGAGAAATGTGCCCGACGTGGGCGAGCCGCGACGGCAAGGCTCGCCAAATCGGCACCGTCTCGACTTCTTCCATGAGAACAAACTATCGTCTCGAGGTCGACATCGCCTCTATTATGGAGGACTCCGGCGCACTGGAGATCGCGATCGACACCCCTGAGGGCACGCCGAACGTTGCGGCCCGCGAAGATATCAAGATCACCAATGTCGCGCCGATCGTCGCCAGCGTGGAGGGCGCCTGCTCCGGTGGTGCTCTCCTCAACCGGCGCTGGAGCTGGCCGGACCGACGGGAAAGCCCGTTTACAATTATCAATGCGATCCGCACTTGAAATGTAGGAACAAACAGTGAACATAAATCGACTCCAAGCAGGAGTCTGTCATGATCATTCTAAACGAAGCGATGCTTCTGGGTCTGGCTGCGCTGATCACCAGCCTGGCGAGCCTCATCTGGTCTCTGCGGCGCAAGCGATAGTGCGAGGCGTAGCGAACGAAAGTCCCGAACGGTCCAAGCATACTAGCTGCCCGGGGCACCGCACGGCCAATCGAGCGTTGGTCTGCGCAACCGGGCGCTGTTCCCGCGCCGGGACGGAGAAATGTCATGAGTGAAGTTGGTACGACCGAAACGCCGAACAAGAAGACCGCCCTGACCGACGCTTTCCGGACCCATTTCTCCGGGGATGCGCCGCTCACGGCAAAAGTGAAGAGCTTCGCGAAGGCGCGGCCCTGGGCCAGCGCGGCATTTGTTGGGATTGCCGGGATCGCGCTGTTGAACACGCTGCGCGGGGTGCGCCGCTGATCGCAGTCACGCGTGATCCACGCCGTTCGGCGGTGTCTGGATCCGATGTCGCAGGTGTTCAATTCCGCAGCGGAGGTGTTTGCCATCAAGGTCGGGCGACCCGAAGGCCCCTTCACCGGGGAGCCTTCCCCCCCTAGATCGCCCCGTCGGGACATCCCGGCCGGGCGCTTTTTCAGTCTTCCAGGCTGCAATGAGCGCTGCGAGGCCGGAGACAATGCGCGCCGAAGCGCGCCAACATCTTCAGTAACACGCAAGCGTCCAAGGCCAGGCATATCGGCCAATTGGACATGCCGGCGATCCAAAATAGCAGCTAAAAATCTCTAGATTTTGCAATCCCTTAAGGCTGTATTGCGCTACCCCCTAAGTGCGACCCGAGAGATTCCTTTTTAACGGGGGGAATCTTTCCACTTCAAGGCCCGGCCGGGATCCCCCGGCCGGGCTTTTTTTGTCCGTCCTTTGGGCCCAATGGCGTACATGTTGACGGCGGGAATGTCCGCTTGCCAACCGTCGTCTCCCCGTCCGATATTCGCATCGCGTTCAAGAAAAAGAGCCCCGACACCGTTTGTCTGCTGGACCTTACGATCGCGACGGAGGCGGCAACACGGTGCAGTGGGAGGTCCGCCGACAAAATGGCGGGCAGGCTCCGTATCCAACAGTATTGCGCTTTCCGGCGGCGCCTCCGGGCCATGTAGTCGTCCAGCCAACGCAGAACTTGGAACCGGGTCGCTATGCGGTTAGCGCGGATGGAGGCATCGCGCATTTCGTTGGGAATTTCAAAATCCCCGGCCGGTAATATCTGCCGCCAGCCCCTTCACGCTGCTAGTCGGGCACAATGCCACAAGTCACAGCTCTCCTGCCTGTTGCTAGTGTTGCCTCGCTCGGCGCGCTGATCGGCCTATAGGCGCCTAGGCCAAGCCCAGTTGCTTTTGAGACCCAGTCGGCAACCAATTTCTCGATCTGCCACACCGGCGGCGGCCGGAATTGCGGGGTGGACGGTGATACCGCCTGGATCGATGGCGTGAAGTTTCGTCTCGCGGACATTGACGCACCTGAGACGCATCCGCCCCGCTGCCCTTCCGAGGCCGCGCTTGGCGAAAAGGCGACCCGTCGATTGGCCGCGCTGTTCAGCGCCGGCCCGTTCGAGCTCAGGTCGATCGATCGCGACGCCGAACGATACGGGCGCAAGCTTCGGGTGATCGTCCGGGGTGGAAATTCGCTGGGTGACCGGCTCGTCGCCGAAGGATGGCAAGAACCTGGGACGGTGCACGGCGTCCTGGTGTTGAAGCGCACAGGCCCGGGCTCATAGGAGGCGCTATGCCCGATACGGCGCGCGGGCGTGCGTCCGCTGCGCCTCCCGGAGCGCTTTTGGACGGGCTCCTCTGAAGGCGGCTTAGCCCGATCGCAGGGTGGTATCGGGGAGGCCTTTCCCGGTGCTCTCCAGACCAGCGCGAACCAGGGATGTCCTGGCGCTCCGGCGACATTTTTTATGCAGTTCCGTCTAGAAGCATGGGTCTAATCCCTGTCCAGCAACGTTGATACAGATAAAGTCGCGAACTGCATATGAGGCCTATGCGCTTATCGCGCATGTCGATCAATTTACCTTCTAGTAATTTAACAATAAATCTCGATTGCTTACGATACAATCTATTGAAACTTTTGTTTACGGTCACCATATCCATCAGTAGAATTCGAAGTATTCAAGAGCAAATCCCAGTTCAGCGCTATTCGCGTGGATAATCGCTCATGTTGATTTCAATCGCATGCCATCCCGGAGACCCAGACAGTGAACATGGCATTCGTCCCTGCCCGAGGACTCTCGTTGGTTCCGGATGACGGGCTTTATCTGGAAGATCCCGGGCCCCGCGCGCGAAGGCGCGTGCAGCGGCACATCCGGAACGTTACCGAACTTCCCTGCGCGGGATCGATCGTGTCGACCGAATGCTTCGCCACCGCGGTAGCGTCGATCCTGACGCCGCTGCGCAGCTATACCAGGCGCCTGACCCGCGAGGACGGGGACGACCTCCTGCAGGACACCCTGGCGCGCGCGTGGGCCGCCAGAGCCAGGTACGAGCCCGGCACCAATTTCAAGGCATGGCTGTTCCGCATCGCGCGGAACCATTTCCTGTCGGGCCTTCGCCGCTCTGCTCGAAGCGTCCAATGGAATGCCGACCTGCACGATTCGCTTCTTGTTTCGGCGCCGGTCCAGGACGAAGGGCTCCACAGGCGCGACTTCGACCGCGCACTCGCCGGCCTGCCTCCCGCCCAGCGCGAGGCGTTGCTCCTCATTGGCGAAGAAGGGCTCTCCTATGAGGAAGCCGCGCTGCACGCGGGCGAGGCGATCGGGACCATGAAAAGCCGCGTCTCGCGTGGGCGCGCCGCTGTGATTGCGCATTTCGCTGGGGAAAGCCTCCATCGATCGGGAGAGCGCCCTGTCTCGGAAGCGCCCCCGACATCACAACTCTACCGCCGGTGGAGGCAGGCCGGATCGGGAACGATCGGATGACACTCAAGCCGGATACCTTGACGCGAGGGTGCGCGACCAAGCGACAAGAAGGACCGGCGCGGGCCAGGTTCCGAAATGGTGCCCACGAAGAAAATAGACTAGCAGCCGCACTGCGCAGCGACCCTCGCTGCAACGGCTAGCCGGGGCGCCCGGTGCTCTCGTCCGTACCTTGCGCCCCGGCTACTCGCCCACGCCATGGCCTCGAGCTGTTTTTCGGCTTTGTTCCGGGCGCGGCCGAGACTGGTGTGAGGCATTCCATCCTCCGAATCCTTGCGCTGATCCCAGTGCTATTCGTAACCGCGACATCGGAAGCATGCCCTGACCTCATCTCGACAAGGAGGATTTCCGAAAGCCGTTGGAACGTCCGATGATAGGCGCCGCGTCCGCCGGCCAGCCTTCGCCTTGGCCTAGTCGCACAAGAACGGCTGCAAATGGTAGTCAGCGGTCACTCGGCCTGCGCTCGTGGATGGCACTTACTGGGCCGGAAGCAGTCCGGCAGGATTTGGGAATTGGCTACAGAAATAGTGGACCGTCCGAAAGGCGACTCTAAGCGTCCGGTTGGCAACGGCGAATTGCCAGAGCGCCGCGGCGTCCTATTCAAAAGCCGGATTGAAGTTGCCACCGTTATATTTCGTTCCGTTATGGGACGTTTCTAAAAGCCAAATATTGCAACGCAACGAATGTAGTAGCGGCGCATTAACCCAGCTCCGGAGGCTCGAGATGGGTTTGTTCCGGGCTTTGGGAGGATTTCATGAAGTTCACTGTATTGATGACCACATCGGTCGCGGCGCTGTTGGCGTCGAGCCCGGCGCAGGCGCAAATCACCGGCTCGCTCGGCAACAATGGCGGGCCGTTCACAAGCCTGTCGGCTGCCGGCCTGGGCGGCGGCGCGGTCGCGACGCTCTCAGGTGGCACCGTGTATACTTCGGATCAGCCCTTCGCGGACGTTCCGGCGGGCGGCATCTTCGGCAGCACTTTCCTCGCTGCCGGCCCGACTTCGGGTTCGACGGCGACGCTGAATTTCGCCTCCGGCTATAATTATCTGAGCTTCCTCTGGGGCTCGCCAGACACCTACAACTCGCTGACGGTCACGTCGTCGCTGGGCGCGGTTCAAACCTTCACCGCTGCGGGCCTGGGCTTCGCGGTCACCGATGGTAATCAGGCCTTCTCGCAGTACGTCCAGTTCAGCACGCTTGGCACCGGCGAGTATATCTCCTCGGTTGCCTTCTCGAACGTCCCTTCGCAAGACGCGTTCGAAGTCGCGAACTTCCGCGTTACGGGCGTGCCGGAAGCGTCGACCTGGGCCATGATGGTTCTCGGCGTCGGCGCAGCGGGTGGCGCGATGCGCCGCCGCCGCGTCCGCACCGCGGTCAGCTTCGCCTAAACAGCGACACGAGAATTGACGCCGCCGGCCAGATCGCCGGCGGCGTTTTCGTGTCTGCGCAACCGGATCGATGCGATTGCACGCCCGCGAAAGACAGATCGCTGACGGCCCAGCGGCGGCTATCGCCATTTCCGTCGGACGACATTGTGCCCCCTCTTTAAAGAGTCAGCTGAAGCCGGTCCCGCCTTGAAATGGTTAAGCTCTTGATCCGCGAAATATCTAACGTGCCCCCTCTTTGGCAAAGCTCTACCTGAGACATGGAGTTGCCTTAGGTACCAGGAGCACATGTGGCAAAGTCTTCCGCTACTTTGGACGGTCTCGCGACGGAAATCGAGGCCGCCCTGTCGACCTGCGATCAGCTTGGAGCCAGTCTCGTCGCCTGTCACCTTCAGCTTGCGCGCGACCTCGTCCTGGAGGCATCGTTCTGCTTCTCGGCGGCATCGATCCATTCGAAACCATCGACTGCCGGTTGTTAGCGAGTTCGGCTGTCAAGCGTGCACCCTTCATCATTCGGTCCCACACGCCTGCCTTCCGCCATCGCACGAAGCGATTGTAGCATGTGGTGCGTGGACCGTAGCGCTCCGGCAGATCGCGCCATGGCGCGCCGGATCGCAGCACCCAAAAGATGCCGTTCAAAACGCGGCGGTCGTCAACGCGGGGAACGCCTCGCGGCTTATTGGGCAGCAACGGTTCGATCACGCGCCACTCGAAGATCATATCGGCTCATCCCGACGCTGAATCAGAGTTAGGCGCGATATGAAAGCCGCCGGTTAGCATCCGCCCGTGTAGCGGCCATGGCTTAACTCGCGTATCCAATGACAAATGACACGATACAGACTCCTTCGAATGTCGGTTGCATATTTCGCCGCTTCGCCAGAGGAGCAGCGTGCCCATGATTGGGGTGCAGATGATGCGGTGAACGACACGCCTTATCCGCTCGAGCACATGCTCGAATATGGCGAGATTACACCGGCGGAGATCGGCATCGTTCGCCCTTTGGAAATGCTAATTGAGCAGTACTGTGCGGCCCCCGGCGTGAAGCCGTGGGACGACGAGTCTGCCCTTCGTTCTGATCCGGTTTGGGCGCGCATTAGGTCCCTAGCGACCGAGGTCCTTGAGCAGCTTCCGGACGAGGACCGAGAGAGTGATTGGACGCGCAACCGGAGAGACGACTGCTAACCAGCAATCTCGATAAATCGATTTATGGGTTCACGACCTAGTTGCGCTACCAAGGATATTGCTATTTCTTGGTGTCGCGGACTGTACGGGCCTGGTCGTCGAGCTTGTCCGCCTCGATATCGGCCTGTTTCCGCACTTGGTCACCCCGGCTTTCCAAAGCGGCAGCTTGCGCGTCTTTCGCCTTGCGGTCGGCTCGATCGACACGGTCCTGCGCCTCGCCGAGCTGCTGGTTCGGTCCCTGGCCCGTGATGTTCCGGCCGGCAGCGGCGGCCTCGGCGCGATCTCTCTCGCGCCCCGCCTGCTCCTTCGGGCCGTCACACGCGCCGATCAGCACCATCGCGGGGACGAACAGGGTAAAAGTCTTCAGCGGAATCATCGCGCGTGCAGCGGCGTGTCGGTAGACGCGCCGGCCGACCGCGCGCCCGCGAGTCCCTGCCATCCCCGGCGGATGCCATATTGCACGACCCATCCCACCGCGTAGGTGAGCGCGATTGGCGCCACCACCCGCATAGCGCCTTGCACGACCATGCCGACGATCGCGCCCTTGACGCCGCTGTCACCGTCCCGCCGATCCAGCGCTGCGCCGACCAGAGCGCCAAGCAAGTTGCTCATCAAAAAATCTCCTCCGATGCCAAGCGCTTGGCGCGTACGGAGTGTTCCAAAGCGTGACCGACCACGGTCAATGATGATGAACGTCCCGGCGTCCCGTCGGTTAACAGGGTGATGTCGGACATCTTCACCTGGCCGCCCGAGCCATATATCCTGGCACTGATCGGGATCGGCGTGCTGATAGCCCTGGTGGCTTGGCTGCCGCTGGCCCTCAAGAAGCTGCCGTTGTCGCTACCGATCGTCTGCATCGTGATCGGCGCCGCGTTGGGGCACTACGCACCGACCCCGGTCGTGCCGCTCCCCAGCGCGCACCCGGTATTTGTCGAGCACTTTACCGAGCTGGTCGTGACCATCGCCTTGATGGGTGCCGGGTTGAAGATCGATCGCGTGTTCGGCTGGAGACGTTGGGCGGTCACGTGGCGGCTCCTCGGTCCTACCATGCTGCTGACGATAGCTGCGGTCACAAGCATCGGCGTCTGGCTGCTCGGCCTGCCGCTTCCGCTCGCCATCCTGCTCGGCGCGGTCATGGCGCCGACCGACCCTGTCCTGGCGGCAGATGTCCAGGTTGGCCCGCCCAAGTCCGGCGAGGAAGATGAGGCACGTTTCGGCCTTACCTCGGAAGCCGGTCTCAACGATGGTCTGGCGTTCCCGTTCGTACACCTCGCGATCGCCCTTGCCGCGGCCAGTGTGACGGGTGAAGCCTGGGCCACAAAGTGGGTGCTCCACAACGTGGTCTGGGAGATCGCCGCAGGCGCTGCGATTGGCTGGCTGGTCGGATGGCTGTTCGGATGGATCACGTTCCACATTCCAGCCGAGAGCAAGCTGGCACAGACCGGCGATGGCGTTATCGCGATCGCGGCGACGCTGATCACCTATGGCTTATGCGAAATGGCGCAGAGCTATGGCTTCCTCGGAGTCTTCGTCGCCGCCATGGCCATTCGCCATGCGCATCGCAGCCACGAGTTCCAGCGCGAAATGCACGACTTCACCGAGCAGATCGAGCGGATCGCGATGATGGCGGGCCTGCTGCTGTTCGGCGGGGCGCTGGTGGGCGGGCTTCTGGCACCACTTGGCTGGCCCGAAATCCTTGCCGCGGCGATGATCCTGCTCGTGGTGAGGCCGGTGGCCGGAGCGATTGGCCTGATCGGTTTCAGGGCCGATCGCGGCGAGAAGCTGATACTGGCCTTCTTCGGCATTCGGGGCGTGGGTTCGTTCTACTATCTCGCTTATGGCCTGAACCATATGGAAGCGGGTGACCAAAGCCGGCTTTGGGCGCTGCTGAGCCTCGTGGTGTTGGTCTCGATCCTGATGCATGGCCTGACGGTGACGCCGGTCATGCGGTCACTCGACCGCAATCAGGGGAGAGATCCGGACCGGACGACAAGCCAGCCTCCTCTTCGCTCCGATGAATGAAGGCGGACGGCTGTTGTCTGCGGAACCAGCCAGCTGATGAAAGCCGGATGCGGAGCGGCGCTCACGCAGGAACTCGCCTGGGGCGCCCGAAATACGGTTGATTCATAGATCGGATCGGCCGTGGAACGTTGGCGTATCCACGCGCATTCTCAGACGCAATGATGATCAGCGCCAAGCCAAATCGAGACTATGCTGTCGGGCTAGCTCGCGCCTTCGCCGGCGCAGTGATCTTCGGGCTACCGCTCCTGATGACGATGGAGATGTGGGCGATCGGATTACACATCTCGTCGCTGAGGCTGGCATTGTTCATCGCCTTCAACTTCGTCGTGCTGGTCATTCTTTCCCGCTTCGGAGGATTCGAACGCACTGCGACGTTGACCGAGGACGTTCTCGATTCGCTGGCCGCCTACGTGGTCGGAATTGCTTGTGCGGCCCTAGTGCTGTCACTTTTCGGGCTCGTCGATCGCGACGCTACCCCGGTCGAGATGGTTGGGCAGATCGCCATTCAGAGCGTCCCGGCCAGCTTCGGCGCGATGATCGCGCGCAAGCAGCTCGGCACGGGTGAAGCCGATGATGCTCCGGAACACGGCAAGCGCTCGGCTGGCTATGCCGGGCAGTTGTTCCTCATGCTGGCCGGCGCACTGTTCATGGCGTTCAACGTCGCGCCGACCGAGGAAATCCTGCTGATAGCCTACAAGATGACGGCGTGGCACAGTCTTGCGCTCGCGCTCGTGTCGCTCGCGCTATTGCACGCCTTGGTGTTCGCGGTCGGTCTTCGAGGGCAGAAAAATGCTCCGCAAGGCTATGGCGCAACCCGGCTTTTTCTCATTTTCACGATTCCCGGCTACGCCATCGCCCTTCTTGTCAGTCTCTACGTGCTATGGACCTTCGGCAGCATCGACGGCGGGGCACCCGATATGGTGGCACGCGTGGCGGTGGTGCTCGGCTTCCCCTCCGCCATCGGTGCCGCAATCGCGCGGCTGGTCATTTGAAGGAGCGCTACATGGCCAGCAGCAAATTCCATGCGGAGACCTCGGCACTCGAATGGATCGCTGCGGCGATCGGTGCCGGCCTGCTGTTACTTGTGCTCGGTGTAATCGGGCGCGAAGCTTGGCGCGGCCGCGATACGGTGCCGCCTGCCATCAGCCTTGAGATCAAGAGGGTGATCCCGCAGGCTGACAGCTATCTCGTCGAGTTCGAGGCGGTGAACTCCAGCAACGGCACGGCAGCCACAGTGCAGATCGAGGGCGAGGTCGTCGGGCCGCATGGGCAACGCGAAACGGCAGGCGTAACCCTTGACTATGTCGCAGGTCATGCACGAGCCGCTGGCGGGCTGTATTTTCATCACGATCCGCGGGACGGATCGCTCCGATTGAGAGCGCTTGGATATCAAGAGCCCTGATACAAGCAGGCACGACGCAGGACCGGCCACTGATCCCCACTGACATCTCAAAAAAGTCGGGAGAATTTCGAAAAGCGACCTGACTACTGCGCCTCGAGGTGAAGTGGGCCCTCCGTCACCCACCGGGCACGGCGCAGACTGGGCGCGAAGCTGTGCAAGGAATGCCCACTCAGGGGTCGGCGCACCGAGGGGCTGGCGAAAACCGGGACGCCGCGCGTCACGCCGGCTGCACCCGCAAAAGGCCCCGCACAGGCAGGGCGAGGATCGTTTCTCCGCCGCGGCGCGCGGCTCTAAAGCGGCACCAGGGGACCGGCAATGCTTGGTCGCCGGCCCCGAGTCTGGCTCAGGCTAGGCTATGCTTCAGGTCACGCATCTTGTCGTGCCCCTCGCGCACGGTGCCATAGGCCTGATGGATAACCGTCAGGCTCTCCGGCGCAAGGTCGGCGTCTTCCATTGCCGATTCGAACTTCGCCTTGATATGGTCCTCGCCGCGCTCGACCTCGTTGATGATCGCCTTGTCATCGTTCGAAGTGAAGGCCTGCTTGATATCCAGGAAAGTGCGATGCGCGGCAGCGAGAAAGCTGGTCTGGGTCTCGGGCTCGCCACCCAGGCGCGTCACTTCCGCCTGCAGCGCGGATGCAGCTGCACCGCGATCGCGCGCGAATTCGGCGAACAAAGTCGCATATTGGGTGTTCTCGGCGTCCTTTGCTGCGTCCTGATATCCCTGCATGCTGTCCAGGGTCGTCGTCGTCAGTCCGTTAAGAACGGAGATGTCGTGATCGCGGTCCATGATATTTCCTTGCTATGAGCCTACCCAACGAAGCAGGCAGCGAATTGGGCCCATGAAAGCTCTGCAATTTCAGGCCCTTCCCTGAACCCCGGCCGCCAGGAGCATTGCCGTGCCGCCTCGGATTGCCTCGGGTCGAATCCCGCGGCGTTCTGCATCAGGGCAAGACATCTCTCTCGCCGCCCTCCCGGTCGATGCAACACTAAGCGCTCGGAATATCGAGATAATTTATTCGCCACAACGCCCCCGAGCACGGGCCCGAACGCTAGGCCATGACGTTGACGCAGATTAATCGGGAATACTGCATGTGCCATGTGCTGATCATCGAGGACGAACCCTTGATCGCCCTCGATCTCGAAGACCTGCTGGCGACCGAAGGCGCGGCCTCCTTCAACTTTGCAACTTGTCAGCACTCTGCGATCGCCGCGGCCCTGGCTAACCCTCCCGATTTCATGATTTCCGATGTCTCGCTCGCCAATGGGAGCGGCCCGCTCGCAGTAGAGGCAATTCGCCAGACGCTCGGCCCGATCCCGGTAATCTTCATCACGGCGACGCCCGAGGCCTGCTTCCCCTGCGCCGCGCCCAGCCAGATCTTCCGCAAGCCGTTGGACCGACCGGCGATCGGCGCGGCATTCCGTAGGATGGCGTTTACCTAGTTCGCGCGCGACTCCGGGCGCCACGGCATGGTGAAGGTGAACCGCGTCTCGCTTTCCGACGATGCAACCGCAAGCGTGCCACCATGGGCCTTGGCGATCTCGAAGGCGATATGGAGCCCCAGGCCCAAGCCTAGCTGGTTAGGACGGACGTCGCCCCGGAAGAAGGGCTGGAACAGCCGGGCCATCGCGGCTTCGCCGATCGGCGCGCCGCCGTTCGTGACCGAGAGGACAAACGCCTCTCCGCGCGTTTCCGCCCCTATGCGTATCGGCTGGTCGGAGGCGCCGTGTGCAACGGCATTCCCGAGCAGGTTGGAGAGAAGCTGGCCGATCCGCGTCCGGTCGCAGTCAACCGGCTCGACAATCGAGAACTCGGCGCGGATGTCGCGTTGTGGAGAAATCGAGGCGATTTCGGCGATCACCTGCTCGAGCACCGGCGTAAGCGGAAAATCGGCGTCCCGAACCAGCGATAGGCCGCCCCCGAGCCGCCCGCGCGCAAAATCGAGGACATTGTCGATCAGCTCGGAAGCACGGACGACGCTGCCCTGCATCAATGCCAGGACCTGTTCGCCGCGAGGGCTCACGGCCTCGCGCTGCGTAAGCAGCCTAATACCGCTGCTGATCGATGCCAACGGGTTGCGCAGATCATGGCCCAGGACCGCGATGAACTGCTCACGTAGCTGCGCGGTCTCCCGCTCGGCTGCTGCCTGGAGCTCGGCGGCCTGGTTGGTATCGACCAGCGACCGTTCGTAGCGCCGGCGCTCCGCCGCGTTGAAAATGGTCAAGCGTGTGAAGAGCAGATTGCCGTCCGAGTCTCGGCGCTCGGCTGCATTCACGAGAGAGGGAAGCGATGTGCCATTTGCGGTTCTGAAGGTCATCGCGACTTCGTCGACAAACCCCTGCATCCGCAGCAGAGGCGAGACATTGGTCTCCCAGAAGATGCGACCGGACACGCCGAGAAGATCCTGGAT
Organism: uncultured Sphingomonas sp.; assembly: GCA_966211615.1. Lineage (GTDB taxonomy): Bacteria > Pseudomonadota > Alphaproteobacteria > Sphingomonadales > Sphingomonadaceae > Sphingomonas. The sequence continues at coordinate 32,165 of CBIHNZ010000011.1, read as the reverse complement.
CCGGCGTCCGGCCAAAGCGTCGGGGGCATCGCCTATCCATTCTGCGATCCGACGATTGCTCCGCACCACCCGGCCGTCAGGCGCCAGCGACAGGTACCCGCACGGCGCGTTTTCGAAGAGATCCTCGAAATCGTCCGGAGACGACCGGTCTGCCCCGGACTCAGACAAACGCACGGATCGCGGCGATGACCTGGGACGGCGCGCTCAGATTGGGACAATGGCCCGTCGCATCGAGCAAGACCATCTCGCTTCCGGGAATATGGTCGCGAACATAGGCCCCGACCTCGACCGGAGCGATCGAATCCTCCCGGCATTGCAGGATCAGAGTGCGCACTGCCACCCGCGGCAGGTCCGCCCGATTGTCGGACAGGAAGGTGACGCGCGCGAAGTCGCGGGCAATCGCGGGATCGGTCCGGCAGAAACTGTTGGCCAGCGCCTCGCCCAGCTCGGGCCGATCGGGATTGCCCATGATTACCGGCGCCATCATCGCCGACCAGCCGAGATGATTGTCGGCAAGCGAGTCGAGCAATTCGGCGATGTCCGAGGCGGAGAAACCCCCGCGATAGTCCTCGTCGTCAATGTAACGCGGCGATGGCCCCACCAGAACAAGCGCGGAGAAGAGCGACGGATCGCGCCGCGCGGCCAGCACGCCGATCATCGCGCTCACCGAGTGGCCGACGAACACCGCCCCCTTCAGGCCGAGCTCGCACACGATCTCGGCCAGATCATCGGCATAGCCATCCAGGCTTGCATATTTCACCGCATCATATGCCGAGAGGTCGGAGGCGCCTGCCCCAACCTGGTCGAACAGCACGGTCGTGAAGTCGCGCTCGAAGTCGGGTGCCACCGATTGCCACATGCTCTGGTCGCAGCCAAATCCGTGCGCGAAGACGATCGCGCGGTCACCTTTGCCGGCTAGCTTGATGTTGTTACGTTGGACTATCGACACAGAGATTTTCCCGTCACCCATCCGGGGCGATCTCCGGCTATAGCATCACATCGATCCGCATCGCGAATTGCCGCCTGCAGCAAGTATCCTGGCGATGGCGATCGGCACGCCAATGTACGGCGGACGATCTGCTGCGCGGAATCTTCCACCGGAAATCGTGACATTTTCCACGACGGTCGAACGATTGATTGGCACGGGCGTTCCGCGGGCTCCCCGCTGTCAGCCACAGCGCCGGCCAAGCCGGCACCGGCCGCGCGTTCTTAGACCTGGTCGTCATGAGCGTGGCGCGTTCCGGCTCGGGCAGAACCGTCGCCTTATACTCGGCCAGAAGCTCATGCTTCCGCGCGCAGCTGCTTGCCCACGCGTCCCTGTCGAGCGCCGCCTTGCGTGCCTGGGCGTACATGCGTCCAGGCGTTTCTTCTAACCCTTCGGTGAGATGCTCGGGCTCCCCCGAGAATAGCGTTACCTTCAAATCGGTCGTCGAACCGACTGCCAGGTGGAAGCATTATATGCATGTAAGCGAGCAACACTTTCACCGGAGGAGAAGATGGCTCGACAGGAAGGCCCCGGCGTCCTTGCTCCGTCCATGTGCGAGCACATCGGCGACTTCGATGTGGTCTCCAACGAGGAATGGGACGCTGCCCGCGAGAAGCTGCTCGCGGAGGAAAAGTCCCTGATGAAAGCCAAGGATCGCCTGGTCGCCAAGCGCAGACGCCTTCCGGTGACCGAAGTTGCCCGCGATTACGAATTCATCGGCCCGAATGGCGACAGGGATCTGCTGGGGCTGTTCGAGGGACGGCGACAACTCGTCCTCTATCGTTTCTTCTATGCGCCCGATGTCGAGAATTGGCCAGATGGGTGCTGCAGCGGTTGCGCGATGTTTGCCGACACCGTCGTTCATCCTGCCCATCTCGCAGCACGCGACACGACTCTCGCCTTCGTCACTGCTGCTCCGATCGACAAGATCGAGAGGCTGCGCGAACGGATGGGCTGGAGCCACATCCCTTTCTATTCGCTGCCAGACGAACGGTTCTCCCGGGATTTCGATGTCGAAGACCTGTTCGGCATCAACGTCTTCATCCGATGCGGTAAGCGTATTTTCCGCACCTATTTTCTGAACGGACGCGGCATCGAGGAAATAGGCCCCGTCTGGTCATTTCTCGACATGACGCCGTTAGGTCGCCAGGAGGCTTGGCAGGAGGTGCCCCCTGGGCGTCCTCAGGGCGGTCCTTACATATGGTGGCGTCTTCACGACAATTACGGCCACGTCGTCGCCCCCAACTCTCCGCAACGGAAGGGTGACGGATAGCGCTAAAGACCTACGGTGCCGACCGCAGCGCGAACTGATCCGAGACCAAGTTACCACGCATGCTTTGCGTGAATGCTGGGAAATCCTCGGAAGTCCCGGGCCCATCTCATGCTGCGCGAACGCGGTAGAGTACGCAGTCGTGTGGCGCGAGCGTCGCGCTGACGTTCCTGGTCATCGTTCCAAGCTCGGACTGCTTCCACAGATCGCGGATACGGACCTCGCTTTTGATACCCAGCTGGGCAAGCGGCAGCGCAACCTCGCGTGTCCCGGAATCGAGGTTGAACAGGGCGACGTAGAGATCGTCCGACCCATCCGGTCGGGCCGACCAGATCGCGGTCTTGTCCGCCATGAAATGCGGCCGATTGTCATGGCTCGACTGGTTGACCGCGATCACCTCGCGGTTGGTCAGCAGCGCGCGCGTCGGCCCATCGAGATGGCGCAGGTCGCCGCCCATGATCAGCGGCGAGTGGGCGATCGACCACAAAGTCATCAAGGTCCGCTGCTCGATGGCAGTGAACTTGGTGTCGCGCTTGCCGAGCGCGAGCCGGCCGAGCGGCAGCATGTCGGCATCCGGCCATGCCCCTGGGCGACGGTAGCGCGTCCAGTCCGCCAGGCGTGCGAATTGGGCTTCCAGCATCGGCCATTCGTCCCAGAAATCGTCGCTGATCCGCCACATCTGCGCATGGCGGGAGACATGCTCGCCGCGATCGAGCGGGGTTTCACCAGGCGACAGGCTGAGGATTATCGGCCGGCGCGCCGCCGCGATCGCGTTGGCCGCCGCCTCAATCTCCGGCGCATGGGCATCATAGGGACGGCTCATATCGTCCATCTTGACGAAATCGACGCCCCACCCCGCATAGAGCGCGAAGACGCTGTCATAATAGGCTTGGGCGCCCGGCCTGGTCATGTCGACGCCGTACATGTCGGGATTCCAGGAACAGATGCTGCCGGTATCGGCGATGTCGGCGGCGCGGTAGCGGGTCCCCAGGACGGGTAGGTTCCGCTTGACCGCCAGGCGCGGAATGCCCCGCATCAGATGCACGCCGAACTTCATCCCGAGCGCGTGCACCTCGGCGGCGAGCGCGGTGAACCCCTTGCCGTCGGCGCTCGAGGGAAAGCGGTTGGGCGCCGGGATCAGCCGGCCAAAGCCATCCATCGCCGGCACGGGGTCGGCGGCATAGGTGTAGCTGGTCGCGTTGGGCTCGTACCACTGGATGTCGATAGTGAAGATGTCATAGCCAAAGGGCAGCAGCTCGCGCGCCATGATCCGCGCGGTCTCGCGCGCCTGCGCCTCGTTGATCGTCGTGGCGAAGCTGTTCCAGCTGTTCCAGCCCATCGGCGGGCGCGGCGCGAGCGGCGCTGCATCCGGCTTCGCGGCGCGCGCCGGGCTCCCGGTGGTCGCGAGCACCGCACCACCAAGCCCCGCTACAAGGGCACCGCGCCTGCTCAGCATCGGATCCTGCACTGGTTTCACCCCTTTATCCGTCGCCCGGTGGCGTCCGGGCCTCCCTATTTCGCGTCGCCGAAGAACAGGCCGCGTCCATCGGTTCCGACATAGACCCGGCCGGCACGCCGCGGATCCCCCGATATCACACGGTAGCGGCCACCCCAGCGATGGCGGTCGTCATCGATGCGCGCCCAGGACCGCCCCTGGTCCAGCGATCGCCAGATGCCGCGAACCCCCTGCAGCGTGCCGATCGCGAACAGGGCGTCCTTGCCGAGGCCGAACAGCTCCACGGCGAGAGCGCCGCTGGCCGGTGCGAAGCCGCGACCGCCATCGACGCTATGGAAGAGCCGGTCGCCGACCTGCAGCCACAGATCGCCCGCGCGCATCGGTGCCGCGACCAGGGCGGACTGCGATTCCCGATTGCGCGGCCGTGTCGCCGTGAGATCCGCCGGAAGCCCCTGGCTCGCGATCGGCGCGAAGCTCGCGCCGCCGTCGCGCGAGACGAGAAGGCGGCTGCCGGCGGAATCCACCGCATAGAATATGCCCGGATCGACCTTGTCGGCGACGGCCCGGGTCGCGCCGGGCAGGCCGCGCACCGGCTGCCAGGTCCGGCCGCGGTCGCGACTGACCTGCGGCTCCGGGGTCGCCACCACCATCGTCGCGCCATCCGCCGACACGGTGATCGGCGCCTCGCCCATCAGATCCTCGCGCCGGGCGGGGCTGCCCATCGCCGGGAGGCGCACCGGCGTCCAGGTCCGTCCGCCATCCTCGGATCGCCCCAGCGACGCATCGCGCGGGCGGTCGGCATAGAGGCTGCCGCTGCGCACGAGGATGTTGGGCGCCCTGCCCGCATAGTCGAGCGTGTTGGTGTTCGAGAGATAGGGGTCGATGAAGCTGGGCTCGGGCGAGCGGCTCAGATCGTCATGGACGAAGCCGGCAAGGTCGCCGAACCCCGAGACCAGGGCCGCGCCGCCCGTCGGCGAGACGAGGGTGATGATGGCGGTCTGCTCGATGCCTTCGGTCCAGGGCACCCAGTCGATGCTGCCCGCCGCATCCAGGCGGCGCGTCGCATAGACGGTCGCCCCGGTCGTATAGGCGATATGGGCCGGATCGAAGGGGTCGATCGCAAGGCCCGAGATCCAGTGCCCGAAATCCGCGCCCTTGCCCTCGTGCCGCAGGAACGGCGTCGCCGAGATGTCGCGCCGGCTGCGCGCACCCATATCTTCCCAGCTCGCGCCATCATCGCGCGTGACCCAGAGCGAATCCCCCGCACCGTATCGGTCGATGGTGGTGACCGCGACGGTCCCCTGAGCCGAGCGGGCCACCGCCACCCCCAGAAAGCCGCCCTCCGCGCCCGTCGCCCGCCAGGATGGCGGCGTCACGTCGCGGCCCTGCCCCTGGGAGTCGAAGCGCCAGACCGCGCCGGTCCTGGCGTCGCTCGGGCCGATGCCGCTCGCATAGCCGACCCAGAGGACGCCGCGCGCATCGACCACGCCCTTTGCGGCCAGGAGCTCCGGCCCGTTCACCGGCTTCCAGGTCGAGCCGGCATCGTCGGATCGGTAGAGCGAGACGGCGCCGCCATCGGCATTGCCCGCCCAGATCCGGCGCGACGCCGTTCCCCGGGCACCGCTTGTCGGATCGATCGCGACGAACGCGATGCCGCCATGGCTGGTGCGCGGATGCGGAAGACCAAGCCCCTTGAGCGGAAAGCCAGGCGACCTGGACCAGGTCGCGCCGGAATCAATGCTCTGCCAGAGCCCGTCGTGCCGCGAGCCGAAGAACAGGCGGCTATGGTCGTTCGGATCGACGGCCAGCCGCTCGCCGAGCCCCCGGCCCGCTTCGTTGCCGCCCATGGCGAAGGGCACCGGCACGACCTGCCAATGCGCGCCCCGATCGCCCGATCGCAGGATCGCGGCCGGCAGCCGCGCGTTCATGCCCGCCGCCATGTACACGACATCGGCGTCGACGGGGTCCGGCGCGATGCTCTCGATGCCCATATAGCTCGGCACCGCATTGTCGTCCTGGAGCGGGATCCAGCGCCCGGCCTTTGCGTCCCAGCGATAGGCGCCGCCCATGTCGGTTCGCAGATAGGCAAGGCCGCGCTCGACCGGGCTGAACACCAGGTTCGGGGCATAGCCGCCGGCGCCGACCTTCACATTCTCCCAGCGGTACGGGATGCCCGGCGGGGCTGGGTCCTGCGGCGCGGGCGCGGCCTGCAGGCCCCAGGCCATCCCGGCCAGCACCACGGCGATCGCAACCACGCCGCGCGCGATCCAGGGGCTGGCAGCCCGCTGCATCCGGAAGGGCTCTCCGGCGCGTGCCGTCCCGCTCCCCGCGCCGCCCTGTCGACCAGGCATCAATTGGGGTTCCCGACGGGAATGACGGCCTGCCCGCGATAAGCGCCCAGTTTCACGCGAAGCACCTGCTCGCGATCGGTCAGGTTGAGGCCATAGTCGGTCTGATCCCCGTTCCAGACGCGGCGGAAGATCCATTTTCCATCCTCGTAATGGCCTTCCTCGACGCGGACATAGAGCATCGATTCCTGCGGCCGCGGTGTCGCCAGGTCGAAGCGCACCCGGGTCATGAATCCCGTGACGAGATATTCGTCCGGGCCGATCTCCGCGATCGCCACGCCGCCTGTCGGCTCGGGATTGCCGGTCGGCTTGTCGGTGCCGAACTGCCATTGGCCAAAGGTCGCCGTCACCCGGTACTTGCCCAGGTCCAGCTGCTGGCGATGCTCGGCCTTGGGATCGGTCGGCTCGGCGGCGCCCCAGGTCTTGCCGGCATAGGCCCAGCCGGCCCATTCGCGCTGCATCGGCTCGAACAGGCGATAGTTCCGGGCAAAGACCTCGAGCGTCTTGTCGTCGAGAGACTTGGCGCCCAGCGGGAAGTTCGAATAGCCCGTGGCATCCATGCCGAACGGCGCGAAGCCGATCGCGCCATGCCCGATCACGGGAAAGAAGAAGCGGGCGAATTCGGGGGCATGGCCCGTCTCGGGCACCATCAGCGCATTGTCGGCGCGTCCGTAGAGACGCAGATATTCGAGATAATTGGCGTGCTCGCGCGTGTAGATGTCGGGGGACACGAAATCGAGCGAAGGCGCCGCCGCCTTGTAGACGTCGATGACATGATGCACCGGCCCGCCGCTCGAATAGGTCGTCGCGGCCTGGCGCCCGAAGGCGGACGCAAGGGCCGCGTTCACATACATGGGGAGCGGCTTCACGGCCTTACCCGCCGCGGCGATCTCCTCGATATAGCGGGCGGTGTGCCAGGCCTGGAAATACTCGTCGGCATCAGGTCCGAACACCACCTTCCAGCTTCCCGGCTTCTTGCCGAACCGCCGGAGCAGCGGCTCGGGGACGGGTCCGTCGAACAGCTTTTGCGCGCGCGGCGAGAAGTCGCGGACGCTGCCATAGGCGCCCACCTCATTCTCGGGCTGCACCATGATGACCGTGTTCTGCGGGTCATGGGCCTTCAGGAAGGTCATCAGCGCGACAAAGGCGCGCTTGTCGGCCTCCAGCGTCGAGCGGTAGTGCGGCGACAGCGCATAATGCGTCTCCCCCTTCGCGTTGGTCATCCGCGGAAACCGGGCATTGTCGAGCTTCACCCAGGCGGGGGCGTAGCTGGGCGAAGTGTTCTTCCAGGTGGCGAACCATAAGAGAACGAGGCGGACATTATTCTCCCGCGCCTGCACGAGCAGCGTGTCGAGGAAGGAAAAGTCGAACCTGCCTTCTTCCGGCTCGACCTGTTCCCAGGCGATCGGCACCTCGACGGTGTTCGCGTGCAATTTGCGTATCACCGGCCACACCTCGGGCAGCATGTCGGGATAGTTGCTCGAATTGTTGACCTGCGCGCCCAGCATCAGGAAGGGCCGGCCATCGACGATGAGCGCGTGCCGCCCGTCGCGGCTCTCGACACGCGGCGTCGCATCCGCGCGCTGCGCCCCGGCTTTGACGGGGAGAAGAACGGCCAAGGCCAGGCCCAGCGCCAGGACGAGGCGTGCGCGAAAGCGCTGCGCGAAACTTGTCGTCATTGTCTCTCCAGGTTGCTGACGGCGCCCGAGGCAAAGGCGGGTCCGGCGCTTTCGGGCGGAGCATCGGAATCCCGAAACATCAACCGATGCTCAAGCAGGACTTTCTTGATCGCGGGCCGCCCCTTGTGCCGCACTGCGTGCAACTCGTCGGCGAGCTGCCGGACGCCGAAATGGACCATCTCGGCGATCGGCCGGCTGACGGTGGTCAATCGCGGGAAGACCATCAAGGCGATCTCGCTATCGTCGAAGCCGCAGATGCTGAGCGACCGCGGCACGTTGATCCCGCGCCCACGCGCGACGCTGATCGCCGCGGCGGCCATGTCGTCGTTCGACGCGAACAGGGCAGTGATCCGCGGATGCGTGTCGAGCGCCTGCTCCGCGGCGGCGATCGCCGAACCAAAATTGTAGCGGCCTTCCCATTGCAGCGACCGGTCGGGCGCGATGCCGTGCGCGGCGAGCGCCGCCTCATAGCCCAGCCGCCGTCGCTCGGAAGAGCGGTGGCGCGGATGCCCGAGGATCAGGCCGATGCGGCGATGGCCGAGCTGCACCAGATAGCTGGTCAGCTCATAGGCCGCGCGCTGGTCGTCGATGCCGATCGTCGAGATCACCGGATCCTCGTCGCCGCATCCGATCGCGACGACCCGCAGCCCGGCCTCGGCAAGGAGCAGCCGAAGCCGGGCATCGTCGCACAAAGGCGGCGGCAGGATGACGCCCTCGACGCCGAGTTCGGTGACGGAGCGTGCCGTTTGCGCGGGGTCGTCTTCACCGCGCGCCTTGAGGAAGAGCAGCTGCACATTGGCCGAAACCGCCGCCTCGAAGCCATTGCCGACCACCTCGCCGAGAAAGGTCGCGTTGGGGCTGTCGAACAGGAAGGCGACCTTGGGTGCGGTGTGGGAACCGGCCAGCGACTTCGCCGCATGGTTCGGCGTGTAGCCCAGCGCCTCGATTGCGCGTTCGATCCGTTCGCGCGTCTGCGGGCGCACCGCCTGCTTGTCGTTCAGGGCGCGCGAAACCGTCATCAGCGAGACGCCCGCCTCCCTGGCCACGTCGCGGATCGTGGCGGGGCGCGCCGTGGCAGGAAGCGGGCGAGACTCCATGCTCAGCCTTTCCCGCCCGCCCTGCACAAGCCGCACGGCGCAGCGCGCATCCCGCCGGCCGACCCCGAATGCTCCCGGGCAATAATCGCAATCATTGGCCGCTCCGCGGCGCCATCACCCGGACCAAGGCTTCGACATCCTGCCCAGTGGGGAGTTTCGCAGCAGCGGTCAGGCGCTTGCGGCCATCGTCCCAGCGCAGCAGGACCGAGCGCCCTGCGTCGGACTTGTAGGCGTTGGTGACGCCGTCATCGTCGTACAGCGTGAAGCTTGCGTCCGCGCCCGGAAAGACCCGGATCTCGGTCAGCGGCTGGCGCTTGCTGGTATTGTCGATGTCGGCGCCGAGCGGCACGATCGATCCCGCCCGCACGAACAGCGGCATGCGCTCGATCGGTGCCGCCGCGTCGATCCATTGGCCGCCGGCATGCTTCTCGTTGGAGTACCAATCGTACCAGTCGCTCCCCGCGGGCAGATAGACGCGGCGATGGGTGACGCCTTGCTCGAGGATCGGCGCGACCAGGAAGGCGGGACCGAACATATACTGGTCGCCGATCGTGGCGGCCTGCGCATCAGTCGGGAAGTCCATGAACAAGGCGCGCATGAACGGCGCGCCGCTGCGATAGGTCTGGTAGCCCATCGCATAGAGATAGGGGACCAGCCGGTACCGCAGGCGCAGGAAGTCGGCGAGGATCGGCTCGGCCGCGCTGCCATATTCCCAGATCGCGGTCGCCGGGCGCTGGCCGTGGATGCGCAAGGTCGGCGTGAAGCTGTTGAGCTGGAACCAGCGGACGAACAGCTCGGGATAGTCGCGATAGGAGAGCGCCATCGCCGTGGCGCCCGCCGGATCGACCAGCACCGGCCGCTCGGGTGCCGGACCGCTCGGCCATTGCCACCCGCCAGTGTCGCTGCTGGTATAGGCGATGCCGCTTGCCGCCATGTTGAGATTGGCGGGGACCTGGCGGCGCAGTGCCTCCCAGGTCGACTGGACGTCCGAGGTCCAGAACAGCGCGCCCGAGGCTTGGGCGCCGAGATAGGCGGCGCGCGCCAGGATCAGGTTGCGAAAGGTCGGGCGATCCTTGGCCGACCCTTCCGCGACGCCGGCAGTGTGCACCAGCGGGAACAGGTTGTGATAGCGATCGCCCGAGCCGATCGAATAGAAATAGCCGTCGGGCACAAGGTCGGGCTCGGTCTCGTCGAGCCAGAACCAGTCGAAACCCTGGCTCGCCAGATTGTCGCGGATCTTCTCCCAGAACCAGGCGCGCGCTTGCGGGTTCGTGCTGTCGAGCAGCGCGCCGGCCCGGTCCGAGCGCACGGCCAGGCCGTCGGCGGGCCTGCCCAGCCTGTCCTTGAGCAGCCAGCCCTTGGCGGCGAGCATGTCGTAATAGCGGCTCTCCCGCTCGAAGCGCGGCCAGACCGACAGGATCGAGTGCATGCCGGCCTCGTGCAGCTGCCTGTTCATGCCCATGGGGTCGGGAAAGGCGGCGCGATCCACGTCGAGCTGGCCCATGCGGGTCCAGTGGAACCAGTCGAGCACCATCACGTCGAGCGGATAGCCGCGCTTGCGATAGCCTTCGGCGATGCCGAGCAGCTCGGCCTGGCTTTCATAGCGCGCCTTGGACTGGATCAGGCCGAACGCGGCCTTGGGCGGCAAGGGCGTCGCGCCGGTGAGCCTGGCATAGCCGGCATAGAGGTCGTCGGTGGTATCGCCGGTGATGACGAAGAAGGAGACCCGTTCCCCGACCTTTGACTGGAAGGTCGTGCGGCCATGCAGTCCCGGAGACACGGTGGTCGCGGAGGGATTGTCCCAGACGATGCCATAGCCCTGGCTGGTGACAAGGAACGGCACGCAGACCGTCTCGCCGGCGGGCGCATCATAATTGTGACGGCAGTCGACGGTGCGCCCGCGCAGGTCGAGCTGGCCTTCCTGGTTCTGGCCCAGACCATAATAATGGGTGCCCGGCGTGTCGGCGAAGCTGGCGCCGACGCGGAAGGTCGCCTCGCCGTTCACTTCCTGCGGCGCCATCTCCCAGCCTTGCATCGTCGTGACCGCGCGCCCGTCGGCGCGGCGGATCAGAATCGAGACCGGCGGGAGCGACGGCGCGAAATAGCGCTCCATCTGGGTAGGCGCCTTGGGCCAGGGCTGCGCGTTGACCGTCACCGACAATGCCGTGGAGACGAAGCTGTCGCCGGCGGAATCGACGCGGTGCGTCCAGCCGCGCGGGTCCGGCTTGGCGCTGACCCCCGGGCCGGCGCCGCGATCGAGCTCACCGCGATCGAGCGCGATCGTCACATGGATGATGTTGGGCGCATAGGCCTCGACCGAGACCAGCCCGCCATTGCGGTCCAGCGTCGCCAGCGACTGGGCCGCCGCGGGAGCTGCGACAAGCAAGGCGGTGCCTGCCAGCAGGGCACGATAGTGAGGCATGGAAACTCCCCGTGGTTGCGAATGCGCGGTCATTGCGAGGCGTCGGCGGCGCGATAGGCGAGCGCGCGGAACGCGACCTTGCCCTCGCCGGACGCGAAGATTCCCGGCCGGAGGCTGAGAAAGCCGTCGGCGACATTGTGGTTGTAGCCGGCTACCTCGAACGAGCGTTCCTTGGTCCAGCGCACGCCATCGGCGCTGTGGAAGAAGGTGACGACATTGTCCTGGTTCAAAAGGCGCAGGAAGCGGCGGCGCCCCGACACCGGGCCGCCTGGCGGCCAGCGCTCGATCTGGCCGATCCGATAGGCGTGGAAGCGGCCGTCGCTGAGGCCCAGGCCGCAAAAAAGCTTCTCGTTGTAGAAAAGCAGCAGCCCGCCTTGCGCCTTGCCCTGGGTCTCGACCTCGACCGTGACCTCATAGGACCGGTCGCCCGCTACGAAGAGCAGGGGGGACGCATCCGCCGGGCCGTTGCCCTGCCCCTCCAGGAACAGGGTGTCGGATTTGAGCTGGGCGCGATCGAGATAGCCGGGGCGCGGCGCGTAGTGGGACAGCCTGGTGTGGAACATGTCCGCGCCGAAGCCGGAGAGCGCCTGCCCGCTGGCGCCTGCCGAAGCGGGAACAGGCTTGGCCATCGGCCGCGACAGGTCGCCGCCCAGCGCGCGCGGCCAGCCATCCGCGGTCCAGTCGAACGGCTCGAGCAGCATCTGCCGGCCGAGCGTGCGATAGCCATTCTCATAGCCATGGTAGATCAGCCACCAGTCGCCCTTCGGCCCCTGGACCGGCGTGGCGTGGCCGCGCGACCACCAGGGCTCGCCGACACTGGTCGTGCGCACGATCGGGTTGTGCGGGCAATTCTCCCATGGCCCATGGATCGAGCGTGACCGCGCGACCACTACCATATGGCTGGTCGGCGGGCCGGCGGTGCCGCCCTGGCCCGAGAACATGTAGAACCAGCCATCCTTGCGCAGCAGCTTCGGGCCTTCGAGCGCGAAGCCCTCGATCACCCAGTCCTCCGGGATCGGCCAGCCATCATAGACATGGGTGACGGGACCCGCCGCCGACAGCCCGTCCTGGTTCAGCTGCGCGCGGTTGCCGCCGTTGAAGAACAGATAGCGCTTGCCGTCCTCACCCACGACATGGCCGGGATCGATCAGGCCATCGAACTTGAGGTCGATCGGATCGCTCCACGGCCCGCGCATGCTCTCGGCATGGATGACCCAGGTCTTGACCGGCCGCTCCTTGTCGGTCGGGTCGAGCGCCGGAATATAGATGAAGTAGCGCCCGTCATGCTTGGCGATGTCGAGCGCCCAGACGATACCGATATTCCGGGTCAGCGCCGCGGTGAGCGGAGTCCAGTTCACCAGGTCGCGCGAGTGCCAGATCGGCACCCCCGGATAGTAGCTGAACGACGAGAAGGTGGCGTAATAATCCTCCCCGTCCTTGAGGATGTTCGGATCCGGCCGATCGCCCGAGAGCGCGGGATTAAGGTAACGCCCGTCGCCGAGATCGGCCTTGCGCTGCCCCTCGATCCCGCGTTGCCATAGCAGCGCCGCTGCCCCGCAATCGGCGGTCGGGGAGGACAAGGCGCGTGCGCCGGCACTGGCGGGCAGCGCGAGGCCCGCCGAGCCCAGGGCAAGCATCAGGGTTTCGCGGCGTGTCGGTTCCATGTCTGCCTCCCTCAGCGACGACGCGCGCGCGGCGGCGTCGCCGGGACCGGCTCGAGCAGCGCGAGCACGGCGTCATTGGTCTTCATCGGTACGTGGAGCGCGTAGCGGCCGTCGGCGCCGACGCGCACGACCCTGTCGGTCTCGGGCAGGTCGCGGGTGAGCGCCTGCAATTCGTCCAGCTGCGCGGGGCTGAGCTTGGCGGGCGACCCCATCTCCAGATAGCGGCTGTGCGCGTCATTCGACCGGAAGCCGGTGCGCCGCAGGGTCAGCCGGTACTGGCCGGCGCGCAGCCCCGCGAAGCGCAGGTCGAGCGCCGGCGCCGGTTTGGCCGGCAACAGCCTGGTGTAGAAAGGCCGGTTGCTAAGCTTCTGGTCGGGCAGGTCCCAGCTCCAGGCGAGCACTCCGGTCCTGCCGTTCGCACTGGTCGCCAGCACCTGCTGGTCGGCGACCGGCAGCTCGCGGCCCTGCAGCTGGTTGAGATATTTATAGGCAAACCAGGCCGGTTTGCGGATGCCCTCGGGCGTCATCAGGCCGAAGCCGCCCTGGAAGGTCGCGGTCGGCGGGCCGGGCTCCTCGAACAGGTCGCTATAGGTCCAGTAGCTCATGCCTTGCGCATCGGCGCGCGTCGCCTTGAGCTTGCCCAGGATATAGGCCGCACTGACATAGGAATCATGCACCGGGTCGCGCGGATTGTAGCTGGTGCTCCACTCGCTGAAATAGAGCGGGATGCCCTTGAACTTCGTCACCTCGATCTGCCGGCGCACCTTGCCGACATCGGCGCTGATCGCGTCCGGGTTGGCCGAGCTTGTTGTCGTCATGGCCATATTCGTCGAGGAAGCCGCCCTCGACGCCATAAGTATGGGTGGTCACGAAATCGACCGGCAGGCCACGCTGGGCCGCGAAGTCGAGCAGGTCGGGCACCCAGGCGGCGCCCGCGGTGGACGGACCACCTACCTTGAGCTGCGGATCGACCGCCTTGATCGCGCGCGCGCTGTTCTCGTAGAGCGCGAGATAGGCCTGCTTGTCGGCCTTCTCCCAGAAGCCGTCCAGGTTCGGCTCGTTCCACACCTCGAAGAACCAGCCGCGCACCTCCTTCGCGCCGTAGCGGTCGATCAGGTGCCGGACGAATGCATCGACCAGCGCATGCCAGGCCTTGGGCTCGGGATGCGAGGTGTTGCCCTTCCAGTAGAAGATCGTCTGGCCCGAGGTCTTCATCGCCTCGGGCGTGAAGCCCAGCTCGACGAACGGCTTGATCCCCATGCGGAGGAAGGCGTCGTAGAGCTGGTCGATCCTGGTCCAGTCATAGACCGTCCTGCCATCGACGATCTTCACCGTCCCGAACACGTCGTGGAAGATCGCGTGGAAGCGGATATAGCGGAAGCCGAGTTCGTCCACCGCGGTCTTGAGCTGGGCGAGATTCTCCGGCCGGGCGGTCGTGCCGGGATAATCGGCGCCCACCGAGAAGTTGAACGAACGGTCGAACGGCTTGCCCGGCTGCGACACGTCCACATCGATCGTCCGCGCCACCTGGGCCCGGGCAGGCACCGAAGCGGGCAGCATGGCGGCCGCCACGCCCAGCAGGATGGCCGTACCGGCACGCATTCTCGACGGCATCGTCGCTTTTCCCCTTTTGATGATCATGCCGCCGCGCGGGCGGAACAATGTTGCGCGATGTAATCCTCGTGCCGAGGCATCGCCTCGGCCGTGCGCGCGACCAGCTCGCGCAAATGCTCCAGGAACCGGGCGGTCTCGTCGACCGGCAGCATCGCGGTGAGCGGATCCGCCGCGCGGGGCAGGATGTTCTGCCCGGTCAGCACCGCGATCCAGCTTTCGACCGTGAACAGCGAATTATGCGCCTGGAACATGCGCCCCTTGGAACGCCACAGCTCGATCCGCGCGGCCAGGCTGTCGGGGATGTCCATCGTCCGGCAATGGTTCCAGAACTCGGAATCCTGGCGCTCGGTCGCATGGTAGTGGAGGATGATGAAGTCGCGGATATGGTCATATTCCTCGACCATCCAGCGATTATATTCGGCGATCTCCACGGCATCGATGCCACTGTCCGGGAAGAACGACATCAGCCGCATGATGCCCGACTGGATCAGGTGGATGCTGGTCGACTCCAGCGGCTCGATGAACCCGCTCGCCAGCCCGATCGCGACGCAGTTCTTCTCCCACATCCGCTCGCGCCGGCCGGCGGTGAAACGCAGCAGCCGGGGCTCGGCGATCGCCGGCGCATCGAGCCCGGCAAGCAGCGCCTGGAGCGCGTCCTCCTTGTCGATGTGCGCGCTCGAAAAGACATGGCCGTTGCCGACCCGATGCTGGAGCGGGATGCGCCAGCGCCAACCCGCTCGCCCGGCACTCGAGCGGGTATAGGGGATCGGCGGTCCGCCGCTCGCGGTCGGCACCGCGATCGCGCTGTCGCACGGCAGCCAATGCTGCCAGCTGCGATAGGGCACGCCGAGCGCCTCGCCGAGCAGCAGCGCACGGAAACCGCTGCAGTCAACGAAGAAATCGCCCTCGATCCGGCGTCCGTCTTCGAGCACGACGCCGGTGATCCGCCCGTCGAGGGGTGCCTGCTCGACCGCGCCGATCTTGCCCTCGACGCGCACGACACCGTTGGCCTCGGCATGGGTGCGCAGGAACCGCGCATAGAGGCCGGCGTCGAAATGATAGGCGTAGCCGAGGCCGGAGAGCACCGCCTCGGGATTGGACGACGGCCTGGCGAAGCGCCGCCGCCTGGCCGCGGCGATCGAAATCGAATAGTCCTCGAGACTGCCGGGCGCGCTGTCCGCCTTGCCAAGCAGGAGCTGGCGCAGCCAGAGCTGGTGGAAGCTGATCCCGAAGGTCGACCGGCCATGTTTGCCGAATGGGTGGATATAGCGGTCGCCGAGCCGGCCCCAGTCGACGAACTCGATCCCGAGCTTGAAGGTGCCCTGGGTCGCTGCGACGAAAGCGTTCTCGTCGATCCCCAGCGCAGCGTTGAAGTCGAGCAATGGCGGGATCGTCGCCTCGCCCACCCCGACCGTGCCGATCTCATCGGATTCCACGAGTGTGATGGAGACCCCGGCCGCGCACATGCGCGACACCGCCGCCGCCGTCATCCAGCCGGCCGACCCGCCACCAACGATGACCAGCCGCCGGATCGGCGCCGCGGGACCTTCACCATTCATGCCGCGTTCGCGCCCTGGCCGAAGCGCGAGGTGGCGGCGAAACGAACGAGATCGCGGTTGGAGGGCAATTGCCGCACCGCATAGTCCGCCTGCGCCTGCACCTGGGCGAAGCGCGCCCGCGCCGCGTCGGCGAGCCGGTAGCTCCCGGCCTTGGCCGACAGGTCCGTCTTCCAGCCCATGCCGTACAGGACATATTGCCAGCTCGACGCAGGGAACATGTCGATATTGGGGTCGATGTCGAGCTCGTTGGGCGGGCGGAAACGCCAGCGGTCGAGCAACTCGATCAGGCTGTCGGGCGCGGTCGCGGGGTCGCGGTTCGCCTCCCAGAAGCCGCCACTGCGCTTGCTCAGCCAATAGTGAAGCTTGATGAAGTCGAGCGTGCGCTCATAGCGCCGGCGCATCAGGTCGTTGAACTGGCGCGCAGAGGTCTCGAACTCGCCCGCCCAGGGGAAGAGGTTGGCGATCAGCGCGGCCGCGACTTCGGACAGGACGATGCCGGTGGCCTCGAGCGGCTCGAAAAAGCCGCTCGACAGCCCGACCGCGACGCAGTTCTTGTGCCAGCTGATTTCGCGATAGCCGGCGTCGAACCGGAAGCGGCGCGCCTCGAGCGCGTCCGAGGCGGGGCCGATATAACGGCGCAGCGCCTGCTCGGCCTCCTCGGCGCTCCTATGCGCCGAGGAATAGACATGGCCGATGCCGCGGCGCGCATCGAGGCCGATATCCCAGATCCAGCCCGCCTCCTGCGCGGTGGAGATCGTGTAAGATGCGATCGGCGCGTCCGGCCGGTCATAGGGTATCTGCAACGCGATCGCGCTGTCGCAGAGCAATGTGTCGCCCACCGATTTCCACGGCTGGCGCAGCGCCTTGCCGATCAGTTCGGCGCGAAAACCGGTACAGTCGATATAGAGATCCGCCTCGAGCAGGCCCTGCTCGGCCGAACGGACGCCGGCAATCGCGCCGTCCTCGCCCAACAGCACTTCCTCCACCGTGCCGGTGAGATGGCGCACGCCATTGGCGATGCCCTGCTCGCGCAGCAGCGCGGCGAGCGCAACGGCGTCGAAATGGAAAGCGTAGCCAAGCGGACCGACATAGTCGGGATGGGTCGGGAGCTTGGGTGCCCGGTGCGCATCCGCCGCGCGCTTCTGGGGCGTCGCGGCTTCGTCCCAGGGACGGTCGCCGGCGAACCCGAGCAGCCAATAGGGCAGCAGCTCCGGCCCCTCGCTGTCGTCCGCGACCTGGAAGGCGTGGAGGTAGTTGTCGGTGCCTTGCGCGCTGCCGGCATCGCCGCGCCAATCGACGAACTTGGCGCCCTGCTTGAAAGTCGCACCGCAGCGGCGGATCAGGTCCGCTTCGTCGACGCCGATCCGCGACAGCGTCTTGCGGATCGTGGGAAAAGTGCCCTCCCCCACGCCGAGAATTGCGATGTCGCTGGATTCAATGAGGGTGATCCGCGCGCCGCCGGCCAAGTCTGCGCCGAGCGTGCGTGCAAGATATCCGGCGGTCAGCCAACCGGCGGTTCCGCCGCCGACGACCAGGATGTTTCGACCATCGCCATGCATCGCCGCACTCCGCAAAAAATGTGTGGCGGACGCGCAGCGCGCGCCCGCCACACCAGGAGGGTTCAGAATGCCAAGTTGATGCCGGTGCTGATACGGCGATCGCTCTGGAACCAGCTGCGTCCGTAGAGATTGCCGCCAGGGTAACCGCCCTGCAGCGTGCGCTGCATCGAGTTGGTCAGGTTCGCCCCCTGGACGCTGAACGAGAAGTTCTCGGTGACCTTGAAGCGGACACCGGCTTCCAGCTGTCCATAGTTCGCCCCGTAGACCGGAAGCGAGATCTGGGTGTTGGTACCGCTGCCATCGACAAGGTTGGTGATCACCCCGGGCGCGCTGTAATAGGCGTAGCTCGGGCTGGTGCCGTTGCCGTTCACTGTTGTCAGATATTTCGAACGCCAGGAATAGGCGATGCGCGCCGAGATCGCCTTACGCTCATAGAGCAAGGTCGCGTTGAAGTTATGCCTGGACAGGCCCACCAATGGCACGTCGTTATGGGCGACACCGTTGACGTCGAGATAGCGATCGCCCGGGTTCTTGCTGTCGATGAAGGTGTAGTTCCCTTCGAAGCCGAACCCTCCCAGAAAACCGGGAAGCCTGTCGAAGAAGATGCGCCCGCCGACCTCGACGCCCTTCACGGTCGCCGCCTTGGTCGCATTGAAGGTATCCGTTGCCGCGGCCGCCGCAGTCTCGGTGGTGCCATCGGTGTAGATGACCGTCACGTCGCGCGTCGTGAGCGAACGCGTCGGCAGGTTGGTGATACGCTTGTAGAACGGCGCCAAGTGAAACGTCGTGCCCGCCCGCGGATACCATTCGAGCGAGATGTCGAGATTGTTCGACAGGGTCGGCTTGAGGAACGGATTGCCGGTATCGGCGGTGAAGTTGGTGAAGATGCCGGGCCCGCCCGCGATCGGATTGGCGGTGGTCGCCACGCCGATCGAGCCGTTCGAGCGCAGCGCGTTGAACGAAGGCAGGTCGAGCGTGATGTTATAGCCGAAGCGCAGCTTCACATCCTGGGTGGGTGCATAGTCGAGATTCACCGACGGCAGGACGTAGGTGAAGTTGGTCTTGCCGCCGCGCGGGATCGCCTGGGCGCCGAGCGAGAAGGTCTGGCCGTTGCGCTCGAAGGTCGACGCGTTCTGCTGGATGAAGCCGTCGGATTGGTTGCGCAGATTGACCACGCGTGCGCCGACATTTCCCGAGACGCCCGAGTCCGTCCCGAAGCGGACCAGCGCATAGCCGGCAAGCGTGCGCGTCTTGTTGTTGTTGGCGTCGATCGGCAGGATGAAGCCAGGCTGGCGATAGGTCGAGCCGCCATAACCGATCGGCGCCGGCGAATGGAGCGCCACACGGTCCATCTGCCGGACCAGCTCATCGGTGGCGAACATCAGATTGGCCGGCAGCACCGCCTGCCCGTGGAAGAAATCCCTGAAGACGTGGAGCTCGGTGTCCCCGGGCTTGGCGTCCGCATAGGTCAGCTGCGGATCGCCGTTCCAGCCACGACCCAGCGGCTGCCAGTCATAGCCGTTTGCGAGGTCGCGCTCGGTACGATCCGCATAGCGTCCGCCGATCTTGACCGAGCGAAAGAAGCTGTCCTCGAACTTGTATTCAAGGTCGAGATTGGCGGAATCGAGCTTGCCCTTGTTCCGCTCATTGTGCGGCATCGATGCCGTCCAGAAATAATTTGCCGGGTTCAGCAGAAAATCCTGGGTTCCGGCGGGTACCGTCACGACCGGCAGGTCGCCGCTCAAATCCATCCCGAAACCGGCCGGGAAAGAGGTGTCGCGGAACACGTCGAGACGGTCATAGGTCTGGCTCGACTCCACGCGCTGGAGAGCGCCCTTGACCGACAACGGGCTGTCAGACGGCGAGAAGTCGAAGCTCAGCGAATAGTCGCGGGTCGTCGTGCGGCTGGCATAGGCACCCTTGTTGCCGCCCGAGGTGATCGCGCCACCCGGCTGGAAGGTGCCGGTGTCGCGATTGTAGAAGGACGGCGACGAGATCAGCACGTTGTTCGCATCGAACTTGCTGTTCGCCGGATCGACCGCGAGCGTCTGGGACGCGACGAACGAGCCCCAGTCGCCCGAACGGTTCTTGTAGCGCGACTGGAAGAAGGTGCCGGTGAAGGTCAGGTCGGAAGACGGCGCCCATTGCACGGCACCATAGATGCCGGTGCGCGTCCGCTGGAACTGCTCCTCGCCATAGGTGTATCCGGCCGGGATGTAATAGTCGTTCGCGTTGACCCGCGTGCGGAGATACGGCTCGACGCGGAAGAAGTGCGAGGTCGAACTAAGGCGGCTGTACGCCACATCGGCCAGGATGCCGATATCGCCGATCGGGGTGGACCAGCGATCGGTCACGAGGATCGAACCCGACAGGTCGCCCTTCTGTGCCAGATCGCCGAGGCTGAGGTCTCCGGTCGCGGCGACGTGGAAGCCGCCATGGAAGTCGAAGGGCACCTTGGTGCGCAGGTCGATCTGGCCGCCGGTGCCGCCCTCGATCAGGTCGGCGGTCGAGCCCTTATAGACGTCGACGGCGGCCATCATTTCCGGAGTGACATCGCCGAACTGGATCGCGCGGCCATTATTGGCGCTGAAGATCTCGCGGCCGTTGAGGCGCGAGGCGACGCCGGTGAGACCGCGGACCTGGATGCCCGACCCTTCCACGGAATAATGGTCGGGATCGCCCAGCGCGCCGAACCGGACAATGGTCACGCCCGAGACGCGCTGCAGCACCTCGGTGATCGAGTTGTCGGGAAGCTTGCCGGCATCGTCGGCGACAACCGAGTCGATGATCGTCTCGGAGTTCTTCTTGCGGTTGTCGGCGGATTCCAGCGCCGCGCGGCGGCCCGTCACCACGATCGCGTCGTTCTGGTCGTCGCTCGCCGGCGCAGCATCCTGCGCGCCGGCATCCGCCGCCTGTTGTGCGAAAGCCGGAACCGCCAGGCCCGCGCCGATCAGCGCCAGCAGCGAAACGCCACCTCGAGCAGCACTCTGCCAACGTTGTCGTGAATTCAACATTTTCCACCCCTCTCCTTAGATGTGCTGACCTGTTTGGACGGTCGCGGTTTCTCGTCTGCCAGTGCAAAGGACTGGGCGGGCGGACCGCTCACACTTGAGGACAAAGGCCACAAACGCGGAGCCAAGTCTATGGATGTTAGCGCAAACAATTGGGCGAAATCACTGATTTTTAGGTGAAATTTCGCAGACATGATCCCGTTGGCAAATCCTGTGACCGGCTCGCAAATACTAGATCCAGTTCGGAACATTTCTGCGGTTTTCGCCCGCCGGACCTTGCCGGAACCGGTTCCGGGCGAGAAAATCGCGGTCGCCCGAATGGCTTTCCCTTGCCGCGAGGTTCACCGGCGCAACGGGGCGCTGTCAGGAGGTAGCGCATCGATTCGGGAGCGAAAAGGAAGCCCGTTAGGGCTTTGGAAGCGAGCCCTTCGCGGATAGGGGCTTCGCGTCAGGGCTGCAACCAGGCCCCTTCGCGGGGAACCGGAAGGTCCGGCATGCCCATTTACGCCAATCGCAGGCTCCGACACACCCCTTCAACCGACTGCCGGATTGACCGATAGTGATGCGCATGAACCGCGTTTCGTACAAGCTGGCCACAGGGTCCGACGTGCCGCTCCCATCGGGGGTGCGGTACGAAGCGGAAGGAACCGCTCAAACCGGCACGTGGCGGCCCAGGCTGATGCCCGCGCTCGTGATCCTCCTGGCCTGGACGGCGGTAGGCGCGTTCCAGGCGGTCCCGGATGCCTTGGACGGGTTCAAATGGAACGAGACCATCGGCAAGTTCATCGAAGCCTGGGTCTGGGCGCTGCTCACGCCCGCGATATTGCTGGTGGATCGCAGGCTGACATCCGCCTCGCCGAACGTCTTCATCATCGCGGCCGCCCATCTGGCGTTGAGCATTCCCTTCAGCCTTGCGCACGCCCTTCTCGCCGGCCTGTTCATGTATCCGATGCCGGCGATATGGTGGAACCCACTGCGCAGCGCCGAATTTGCGATCTACTTCTATCTTGGTGGATGGGTCACCTATTGCGCGCTGATCGGGGTCCTGCAGACGCTGAAGTATCACAACCGCTTCCTCAGCAGTCAGGTCGCGCTGGCACGGGTCGAGCGCAGGCTCGTCGAATCCCATCTCAATGCGCTCCGTCTGCAGCTGGAACCTCATTTCCTGTTCAACACGCTGAACGCCATCTCGTCCGAGCTGGCCGCAAATCCCGAACTTGCCCGGGAAATGATCGAGGATCTCGGCGCATTGCTGCGCCAGTCCCTCGATTGTCAGGGCAGCACCGAAATCACGCTGGCCCAGGAACTCGTACTTCTCGACCATTATCTCGCGATTCAAAAGCTGCGCTTCGGGGACCGTATCCAGGTCCGCATTCACGTCGAGCCGGCAACGCTTTCCGCATTGGTGCCGTCGATGTTTCTCCAGCCGCTCGTCGAGAATGCCATCCGACATGGCCTCGAAGGGCGCCTGTCCGGCGGGGAGATCCTCGTTTCGGCCGAGCACGTCGGCGCGGAGCTGCAGGTGAAGGTGCTCGACAATGGTGTCGGTTTGCCGCCGCAATGGGGCATCGAGACGTCCAGGGGCGTGGGGATACGCGTGACGCGCGAACGCCTCCAGGCACTCTATTCCGAGCCGGGCGGATATGATTTCAGCGTCTCGCGGCGCAAGGGCGCCGGCACCGAAGTGGCGATCCGCCTTCCCCTGCACCGCACTGGAAGCGGCGCATATGGTATCGACTAGGTCGCTCTCCGCGCTGGTGGTCGACGACGAGGCCCCCGCGCGCCGACGCATCACCGACCTGCTCGCAAAGGATAGCGATATCGCCGCGGTGATGACCGCGGAGAACGGCGTAGCGGCGATCGAGATGATCCAGCGCCACCGCCCCGATATCGTGTTCCTGGATGTGCAGATGCCAGGCGTCGACGGGTTCGGCGTGATCGAGGCGATCGGACCGGACACGATGCCCCTTACCGTGTTCGTCACGGCCTATAACCGTTTTGCGATCCGCGCGTTCGAGGTCGACGCGATCGACTATTTGCTCAAGCCGTTCAGCGACCGACGGTACGAGCAAACCATGCGGCGCGTTAAGGAGCGCTACCACGATCCGGGTCCCGAAGATTCTGCCGGCAGCAACGCTTTCGGTCCCGAGCTGATGAAACTCATCGCGCGGCGGGCAAAGCCCGGGGAGATGTGGGACTGGATCGCGGTAAAGTCGCGGGACAAGACGCGCCTTGTGATGGCCGAGGATATAGACTGGATCGAAGCGGCGGGGGTGTACGTAACCGTCCACGCCAAGGAGGAGAGCTTTCTCTACCGCGCCGGCCTCGCGGCGGTGGCAAATCGGCTCGACCCTTTTCGCTTCGTGCGCATCCACCGATCGCACATCGTGAATGTGCGCTCCATCGCCTCGTTGGAGCGCCGATCGCATGGCGAGTTCGAGGTTGTCCTCAAGTCGGGCGTGCAGCTGATGATGAGCCGCACCTATCGCGCCGAAGTCGAAGCGATCCTGGGGCAGCCGCTTTGAGCGACTGGGCGCACGAGGCGGACTGACAGCCGACCGTGATGGCAGTCCCGCTTCCGACCAGAAGCGATGCGCGTTTCGCCAAGCAAGCACAACCAATCCGCCAGGCGGGGGGGCCAGAATATATGCACTCTCAAATTGCCAACATCGCCCTGGCTCTTTTGGCGCTGCAAACCGCCGCCTCCCCTGTCACCGTGTCCCGGGTGGATTCCCCGGCAAGCACGGTCACGAAGCTACCGCTGCAGATCGGCGGAAGGGTCGCACTGGGCCCCAGACATGGAACCTATCTGCGGCAATGGCCCGGAACCTATTTCGAGACGGCGATCGACGGCGCCTCCGCCCTGTTTCGGATCGGACCCGGCGATGCGGCTATGCATCTGTTCGTCGATGGCCGGCAGGTCGAGACGCTGGTCAAGCCGGCACCCGGCTATTTTCGGATCAGCGGACTACCGCGCGGCAAGCATCGGCTCCGCATCGAATATGCCTCCGAAAGCCAGGCGGGGCCCACCGAATTCGGGGGCTTCTTCGCCGAGGTCGGCGTGCGCGCGGCGCCGGTTCGCCCGCGCGAACGGCAGATCGAGTTCATCGGCGACTCCCACACGGTCGGCTATGCCAACACCTCCACGAAGACCGAGTGCAGCGAGAATGAAGTATGGATGACGACCGACAGCTCGCAAGGGTTCGGGCCGCGCCTGGCGAAGCGGTACGAGGCAGACTATCGCATCAACGCCATTTCGGGCCGGGGGGTTGTTCGCAACTATAACGGCTTCAAGGCCGCGACGCTGCCGGAGGCCTATCGCGTGACGCTGTTCGACAGCGACGCCTCGCCGGTCGCGCAGCTTTGGTCGCCGCAGGTGATCGTGATCGCGCTCGGCACCAACGATTTCACGACCGCGCTGCACGATGGCGAGAAATGGACCTCGCGCGCAGCGCTGCACGCCGATTACGAGCGAACCTATCTCACCTTCCTGCGCCAGCTACGGGCGACCTATCCCAAAGCATATTTCATTGTCTGGGCGACCGACATGGCGGGCGGCGAGATCGAGGGCGAAGCACTGAAAGTCGTCGAAGCGCGACGCGCCGGCGGCGACGCGCGCATTAGCTTCGTTCCGTTCGACAAGCTGAATTTCGGCGCCTGTCATTCCCATCCCACGCTCGCCGACGACGCGCTGATCGCGACCAGCCTGGCACGGATCATCGATTCCCAGCCGGGGATCTGGGGCCGATGAGGGCCCATCTCGGATTCGAAGCCACGCTCTTGATCAAGAATATCAATAAGCTTGCGCGTTACCTCTTTCCCGCGACGAGGCGACGATAGCCATGCTGAACCTTGGCTTCGCTGTTGCGAACGAGGCGCTGCACCCGCAAGCACGGATATCTGCAGACAGATCGCGATGCTTGCCGAGACCATGCTGCGGTACGGCTGCGTAAGACCCGCAGCCAATTCCGGGGAGAGATAAACGCGCCAATATTCTGAAGCGTTTGCGGCTCCCGCCGGCGCAATCGTGCTGACCTAGATTAGTTTGTGCATCGCGGATGCAACTTCGCACTCCGCGCGCGGGTTGATGACGAATTCTCCACGCCTCCCGCGTCGCGGCCGCCTGTCTCGGACAGGTTGCGCTTCGTCCCTGCTCGACAAGGACCAACACATGGCCAAGCAACCTTCCTCCGGAAGCACTGCCAAGAACATAAAGGGCGTGGCGCCAGCGCCCAAGCCGGCCGCCCCGGATATAGCGGGAGAGTCGCCAAAAAAGGCGCCGCTTGCGCCAGCGGATGCAACAACCTCTTCGAGTTATGCCGAGACCCAGGGTGAAGGTGGCGAGACGCATCAGGTTGCCGGCGGCGACGTTGCGGTACTGACGACCGGGCAAGGCGCGCCGGTCGCCGACGACCAGAACAGTCTCAAGCAGGGCGCGCGCGGCCCGACGCTATTGGAGGACTCGCATTTCCGCGAGAAGATCTTTCACTTCGATCACGAGCGCATTCCCGAGCGCGTAGTCCATGCCCGCGGCTATGGCGCGCACGGCTTTTTCGAGCTCACCGACAGCCTCACCGATGTGAGCCGCGCCGACATTTTCCAACGCGTCGGCGAGCGGACGCCTGCGTTTGTCCGCTTCTCGACCGTTGCCGGTTCCAAGGGTTCGTTCGACCTCGCACGCGATGTGCGTGGCTTTGCGGTCAAGCTCTACACCCAGGAAGGAAACTGGGACTTGGTCGGCAACAACATCCCCGTGTTCTTCATCCAGGACGCGATCAAGTTTCCCGACCTGGTCCATTCGGTGAAGCCGGAGCCGGACCGCGAATTTCCCCAGGCCGCATCCGCGCACGACAATTTCTGGGATTTCATCAGCCTCACGCCCGAGAGCTTCCACATGATCATGTGGACCATGTCGGACCGCGCGATCCCGCGTTCGTTCCGCACCATGGAGGGCTTCGGCGTACACACCTTCCGGCTGGTCGACACGGCCGGCAAGTCGACCTTCGTCAAGTTCCACTGGAAGCCCAAGCAGGGGCTGCAGTCGGTCGTCTGGAACGAAGCGGTCAAGATCAACGGCGCGGATCCCGATTTCCACCGCCGCGACCTGTGGGACGCGATCAACAGCGGCGACTTCCCCGAATGGGAGCTGGGCGTCCAGCTGTTCGACGATAATTTCGCGGACAAGTTCGACTTCGACGTGCTCGACGCGACCAAGCTGATCCCGGAGGAGCTGGTCCCCATCCGCGCGGTCGGCCGGCTCGTGCTCGATCGCGTGGTCGACAATTTCTTCGCCGAGACCGAGCAGGTCGCGTTCATGACGCAGAACGTGCCGCCGGGCATAGACTTCTCGAACGATCCGCTGCTCCAGGGCCGCAACTTCTCCTATCTCGACACCCAGATCAAAAGGCTGGGTGGCCCCAACTTCACGCACATCCCGATCAATGCGCCGAAATGCCCGGTGGCCCATTTCCAGCAGGACGGGCACATGGCGATGCGCAACCCCAAGGGCCGCGCGAACTATGAGCCCAACAGCTGGGGGCCCACCGATGGCGGTCCTCGCGAGGATCCGGCGCGCGGCTTCACCAGCTTCCCCGAAATGGCCGACGGCTCCAAGCAACGCGCGCGCTCGGAGAGCTTCGCCGATCACTACAGCCAGGCCCGCCAGTTCCTGGTCAGCCAGACGGCAATCGAGCGGAAGCATATCGGCGACGCGCTCGTATTCGAACTGTCCAAGGTAGAGCGACCCGATATCCGCTCGCGCGTGGTCTCGCATTTGCTCAACATCGACGCGACGCTGGCCGGAACCGTTGCCGACGGTCTCGGGCTGGCGCTTCCCGCAGCTGCGCAGGCGGCGCGGCCAACGGTCATGGACCTGCCGACGTCCGACGCGCTCAGCATCGTCAAGAACGGCCCCGCGAGCTTCAAGGGCCGCAAGCTCGGCATCCTGTTGAGCGACGGCGCCGACGCGGCGATCTTCCAAGCATTGCTCAAGGCGGTGGACAGCGAGGGCGCAGTCTATGAGGTGATCGCGCCCAAGATCGGCGGCGTGACGCTTTCGGACGGTAGGACGGTGGCGGCCAAGCACAAGATCGACGGCGGTCCGTCGGTGCTGTTCGACGCGGTGGCGCTGATCGTGTCCGGCGAGGGCGCCGACCGGCTCGCGCGAGACGCGGCAGCGAAGGATTTCGTCACCGATGCCTTTGCGCATTGCAAGTTCATCGGGATCGGAGCCGAGGCGGAAGCGATCTTCCTTGCCGCCGGCATCGCGGACGATCTCGATGAGGCATGCCTGCCGCTGGCCAAGGCGAAAGACGCAGCGATGTTCGTGGAGGCTTGTCGGGCCCTTCGTTTCTGGCCGCGCGAGCTGCAAGTGGATCTCGACGCCAAGCCTGGCGCCTGAACTTTCGAGGGCGGCACATGAACGTAGAAATGCTAACGACTCGCAACTGATGCCGGCCGGAACGAACCCATCCACCCCCTGTTGAACCCATTGAAACAGGAGAGTTTTCATGGCCGATACCAAGCCCGACGCAATCGCACTTCTGAAGGCCGATCACCGTGCGGTGGAGGGTCTTTTCGAACAGTACGAGGCCGCCAGCGGGGACGGCAAGAAGCAGCAGATCGCGATGCAGATCTGCATGGAGCTCACCGTCCATGCCAAGATCGAGGAGGAAATCTTCTACCCGGCTTGCGAAGGCAAGATCGAGGACGACCTACTCAAGGAAGCCTATGTTGAGCATGACGGCGCCAAGGTGCTGATCGCGGAGATCGAAGCGGGGGAGCCGAGCGACGAATTCTATGATGCCAAACTATCGGTACTCAGCGAGCAGATCGGGCACCATGTCGGCGAGGAGGAGATGCGCATGGAGGGCATGTTCGCCCAGGCGCGCAAGGCCGCGCTGGACATGGATGCGCTGGGCGATCAGCTGCGTGCCCGGAAGGAAGAGCTACGCGCGGAATATAAAGCGACCGGCCTGCCGAAACCCGAGTTGGCAACGCTTGAGACCACGCAAATCTGAGTCGGCTGTAGCTACCATCATGTACAGGCACCCGGGTGGCGAACGCGCGCGCCTTTGAAGCGCCGCGTTCGCTGCCCTCGCCCAACCAACGGATTGGGCTCCGGAGTCGCTGGTTCGTGGTTGAGCCATCCTTCCATTTTCGCGACGCCAACCGTCAACGGAAACTATGCTGCAGTGCAGCAACTTAGGGGACGTTAAGGCGTTATAGAAGCGTCCGGCCCGGTTGCCTGCCGGCTGGGGGTTCAAATGATGCGATACCTGTCTGAAACCGTTGCGCAACTCGCGGCGCTGCGCACCGATACCGCTGCGCGGAAGCCTGGACGCCGATCCGGCAAGCTGCGGCGACTCGAGACGTTCGGCTCGAACCCCGGCAATTTGGACGGCTGGTACCATCTTCCGCCGTCGGCATCCGAAAATGCTCCCCTCGTGGTGGTACTGCACGGATGCACCCAGAACGCAGCGGGATATGATCACGGGAGCGGCTGGTCCGAGCTTGCCGAGGAGCAGGGCTTCGCCCTTTTGCTCCCCGAGCAACGCGCGGCGAACAATGCCAACCTGTGCTTCAACTGGTTCGAACCGGCGGACACGAAACGAGGCGGCGGCGAGCCCTTGTCGATCATTCAGATGATCGAAATGCTCGTTACGCGAGAGGATCTCGATCCCGCACGAATCTATATCACAGGCCTATCGGCGGGCGGCGCGATGACTTCTGTTATGCTCGCGACCTATCCGGAGATATTCGCCGGCGGTGCCATCGTTGCGGGATTGCCATATGGGTCGGCCCATGGCGTGCCTCAAGCGCTCGAGCGCATGCGCGGACACGCAACGCCAACGGCCGACGCACTCGCCACTGCGGTACGTTCAGCGTCCTCGCACCAAGGCCCCTGGCCAAAATTGTCCGTGTGGCACGGCAGCGGCGACCGCACCGTCAACGTCGCAAACGCTGACGCCATCCTGGCGCAGTGGCGGGCGGTGCTCAGTGTCGCGGAGGAGCCGGCGCTGGTCGAGGAGGTTGATGGTTATCCGCGCCGTGTCTGGCACGATGCATCCGGTTGTGCCGTGCTGGAGGATTATCGCATTACCGGTCTGGGGCATGGCACGCCGCTCGCCTTAACCGGCGATGACCGCTGCGGCGATGCAGGCCCCTTCCTGCTCGACGCCGGCATTTCCTCCACGCGACACATTGCAAGGTTTTGGGGAATCGCGCGCGAGGTCGCGGGAGGGCGGGCGCAAACGGCGGGAGATCGGATCGCTCCGACCAGAACCCGCGATACCGGACCCACCGAAGCCATGCCGGGCAAGCAGCGGCACGCCGCGCCGCCATTGCCATCCTCGGGATCGGTCGCCAGCGGCGGCGTGACCAAGATCATCGAGGATGCCCTACGCGCCGCGGGTCTGATGAAATAGCCGTCTGGGGCTATTCTCAATAGCGCTGGAGGAGGGTTTCCACGGTCCTGGTGGTGGTCTGATCGCGGGCGTTCTCGCTCTGGATGTCTTTTTCCAAAGCGTCGCGGATAGAACAAATCTGGGCGTCGGTAAGGTGCTCGATCCCGACGAATTCGACGCGCGCCTTGTCCAGCGCTCTCAGGATCTCATCGAGCTTCGCCTGCATGGCCGCGCCGTCTCGGTTCTGGCTGTTCTGGATGAGAAACACTGCGAGGAAAGTGAGCACGGTGGTCGCTGTGTTCACGATCAACTGCCACGTGTCGGAATAATGCAGAAACGGGCCGCTGATTCCCCAGACCACAATCAACAGGGTCGAGATGACGAAAGCGAGCGGCTGACCCATGAGCGAGGCCGCTCGCGAAGCGATACGAGTAAAGAAGCGATCCATTGGGCGATTCCCCTCGCCATCGGGCGCGCAGGGATCAGCGCGGAAGACGACGGCAGAGCCAGAATGGCAGTACGTCCGGTAGGTTCCGCGCCTTCCCTGGCGCCGGTCGAGCGCGGTGTTAAGTGCTCCGCAATAGATTCATGTGCTGGTGGCCGAATTGCCGCGAAACGCCTCGACCGAATGCGTGGAGCCGCAGTCTCGTGCCACCTCGAACCAGATGGCTGTGTGCGCCGCGATCCAATCTTCCAAGATACTGTTGCGTTCGCTGTCCGTCATTCCCCATCTTAGCGCCGTTAGTGGCGAGCCGGGTCGAGTCTATTTATACTGAATGCAAAGTTCGGTGCCGGGTGCGGACGGACAGATCGAAAAATGCGCCATCGGTTTCGTCTTGTTTGGAGGCGCAGATTCGAGAGACGGGACCGTAACGGAGGTGGACTGGATCAGCCCGTCCTTCGACTGGCCGCTCGTGCAATGGAGCTAATGCACGGGCCACGTCCACATAATGAGCGGCGTTCCCGTCACCAGTACCAGCAGCGACAACGGTGCCCCGAGCCGCGCGTAATCACCGAAGCGATAGCCACCAGGACCCATTACTAGCGTGTTACACTGGTGGCCGATCGGCGTGAGGAAGTCGCACCCCGCGCCCACCGCGGTCGCCATCAGGAACGCCTCGGGCCGGTAACCCAGTTCGCCCGCGAAGGTTGCGGCGATCGGCGCCATCACCAGCACGGTCGCCGCGTTGTTGAGGAATGGCGTCACCGCCATCGCAGCGGCCAGGATTAATGCGACCGCCCCCCAAGCCGGCAGTGTGGCTGCTACGTGACTCAGCCAGTCACCGATGAGGTCGGTCGTGCCGGTGGTCCGCAGCGAGTCGCTCACCGGGATCAATGCGCCGAGCATGATCAGGAGCGGCCATTCGACATGGCTATAGGCCTCGCGGACCGGTAGCGCACCGAGCAGCACCACCAGCGCCGCCGCCGCGAAGAAGGCTATCGCTACCGGCACATAGCCGCTCGCGGTGGCCGCCATCGCCACTGCGAGGATCGCGATTGGCAGCAATCCCTTGCGCGCACTGCCCAGCCGCAGGGTACGCTCGGCGAGCGGCAGGCAGCCGAGTTCGCTCAACCGCTCGAACAGCAGTTCCAGCGGCCCTTGCAGCACGATCACGTCGCCCGCCGAAAGCTCAATCTCCCCCAGCCGGCGGGCCAGCCGCTCGCCCTGACGCGATACCGCGATCAGGTTGACGCCGAAGCGCTCGTGCAGCCCCAGCCGGCCCGCAGTCCGCCCGATCAGGGGCGAATCGGTCCCGATCACCGCTTCGAGCACGCCGACCTCGCCGGTCGCCCCCTCGGGCCTGTCGCGGTCCTGACCCTCCAGCGTCAGACCATCGATCGCGATCACGCGCTCGAGCGCATCGGGCGCGCCGGAGAGGATCAGCAGGTCCTCGGGCATCAGCGTCGTGTCCGGAAATGGCGTGCTGCGGATGCCGGCGCGCAAGATCGCGGTGACCGTCACCTCCTGATCGTGGCGTTCGCGGAACTCGGCGACGGTCTGGTCGACTGCAGGCGAGCCGGCCGTAATCTCGGCCTCGGTGACATAGTCCTGGATGTCCATCGCCTCACCAAGCGTCGGCACCGCGCGCCGGTCACGCGGCAGCAGTCGGTAGCCGAAGCGCAGGAAGACCAGGCCGACCAAAGTCAGCCCCAGCCCGACCGGCGCATAGTCGAACATGCCGAAGGGTTGCCCGGTCATCTCCTCGCGTACCCGGCTGACGATGATGTTGGGCGAGGTGCCGATCAGGGTGATCAGCCCGCCGAGCAGCGACGCAAACGCCATTGGCATCAGGAATACCGCCGGCGCGGTGTTCGATCGCTTCGACATCTGGAACGCCACCGGCATCATCATCGCGAGCGCGCCGATATTCTTGACCAGTGCCGAGGCGAAACCGACGCTCGCGCAAAGCAACAGCAGTTGCGAGCGGATCCGCGTCACCCGCCGCTGGAGCACAAGCATTGCCCGCTCGATCACCCCCGATCGCTGGACCGCGCCCGAAAGCACCAGCGCAGATCCCACAATGATGACGATGTCGTCCGAAAAGCCGATGAACGCCTGTTCGGGCTTCACCACGCCCAGCGCCAGCGCTGCCAGCAGCGCCATCACGGCAACCAGATCGTAGCGAAACTTACCCCAGACGAAGAGGAGCATCATGCCGGCGAGCACGCCGACGGAAAGTATCTGGGGGTTGTTCATCCGGCCTCGGCGCTGTTGCTGCTGCCTTAACTCCGGGCAGTGGTTTCGGCTCCGCGCGGCTGGCCGGGCCTGTAATGCACCGGGATCCAACCCTGCTTGTAGCAGACCCGCTCGCCTCGCCCATGCAAGTCCGGCGTCCTCGACCTTCTTGACGGCGATAGTCTCGATATCGGGTCCTTGGGACTGCCGATCTACCGTGATCACTTTGCCTAGCCTCGAAGGCGCTGTCGAGATCGTCGAGGTCGCAGCCGAGGTGACGGCGCAGATCGGCGTCAAGCGTCCGCCGCGGAGTTCGACTGCGACCAACTGAGACCGAACCTCCGCTTTCGCGTCAGCAAGCCTGAAAGCTGATGGGGTGGACGCCCCCCGACGGCATCAATGTGCCAGAGTGGAGGTGT
>CBIHNZ010000010.1:0-129501 GCA_966211615.1 uncultured Sphingomonas sp. | reverse complement strand
CCCCCCTCCCCGGTGCGGGGGGGGGGGGGGCCCGGGCCCGGGCCCCCCCCGCCCCTCAATTTTTGACGCGAATCTATTTCGCTGCGTTCGGCGTTCCCGCGACGCGCACGAGCGACTGAAGCGCCTGTCCGGTCGGGAGCTTGCCCGAGGCCGAGAGACGGCCCGCCTTGTCGTCCCAGCGCAGCACCGTCCGGGTGCCGGCGCCCTTGCGATAGGCATTGGTCACGCCGTCATCGTCGTAGAGCGTGAAGCTCGCGTCGCGTCCGGGATAGACGCGGATCCCCTCGAGCGGCTGGCGGGCCGAGGTGTTGGGCACCTGGGCACCCATCGGCACGATCGAGCCGGCGCGGACATAGAGCGGGATGCGATCGATCGGCGCGGCGGCGGTGACCCATTGGCCGCCGGGAAGCTTCTCCTCGGTCCAATAGTCGTACCAGTCGGCGCCGGCAGGGAGATAGACCCGGCGCGAGGTCACCCCCTGTTCGGTGACCGGCGCGACCAGGAAGGCGGGGCCGAACATATATTCGTCGCCCAGGTTCGCGACCTTGGGGTCGTCGGGGAAATCCATGAACAGCCCGCGCATGAACGGTGCGCCGGTCTCATAGGTCCGATAGCCGAGCGAATAGAGATAGGGGATCAGCGCGTAGCGTAGCTTCAGGAACTTGGCGAGCACCGGCTCGGCGGCGGCGCCATATTCCCAGATCGCGGTCGCCGGGCGCTGGCCGTGGATGCGCAGCGTCGGCGTGAAGCTGTTGTACGCGAACCAGCGGGTGAAGAGCTCGGGATAGTCGGTATAGCTCGGCGCCATCGCGGTGGCGCCGGCGGGATCGAGCAGCACCGGGTGCTCGGCCTTGGGGCCGTTCGGCCACTGCCAGCCGCCGGTGTCGCTGCTCCAATAGGCATGGCCGCTGGCGGTGAAGTTGAGCCCGGCCGGGACCTGGCGGCGCAGCGCTTCCCAGCTTCCCTGGACGTCCGACGACCAGAAGAGCCCGCCGCTATGCTGCGTGCCCAGATAGGCGGCGCGGGCGAGGATCAGGTTGCGGAAGTTCGGCCGGTCGCGTGCCGATCCCTCGGCGACGCTGCTGGTGTGCACCAGCGGGAAGAGGTTGTGATAGCGGTCGCCCGATCCGATCGAATAGAAATTGCCGTCGGGCACCAGGTCGGGCTCGGTTTCGTCGAGCCAGAACCAGTCGAAGCCCTGGCTGGCGATATTGTCGCGGATCTTGCCCCAGAACCATTCGCGCGCTTCCGGATTGGTGCTGTCGAGCAATGCGCCGGCGCGGTCCGAGCGGACGGGCAGCCCGTCGACCGTGTTGCCGTCCTTGTCCTTCAGCAGCCACCCCTTGGCGCTCAGCATGTTGAAATAGCGCGACTCCCGCTCGAAGCGCGGCCAGACGCTGATGATGCTGTGCATGCCCTGATCGTGGAGCTGCTTGTTCATCGCGGCGGGGTCGGGGAAATAGTTCCGATCGATGTCGAGCTGGCCCATCCGCGTCCAGTAGAACCAGTCGAGCACCATCACGTCGAGCGGATAGCCGCGGCTGCGATAGCCCTCGGCGATGCCGAGCAGCTCCTTCTGGCTCTCGTAGCGCGCCTTGCTCTGGATCAGGCCGAACGCGGCCTTGGGTGGCAGCGGCGTATCGCCGGTGAGCTTCGCATAGCCGGCATAGATCTCGTCGGTGGTGGCGCCGGTGATCACGAAGAAGGAGACCCGCTCGCCGACCTCGGACTGCCAATGGGTGCTGCCGTGCAGGCCGGGCGACACGGTCGTCGCGGACGGGTTGTCCCAGACCACCGCATAGCCCTTGTTGGTGATCAGGAACGGGATGCACACGGTCTCGCCCGCCGGGGCGTCGTAGTTGTGGCGGCAGTCGATCGTGCGGCCGCGCAGGTCGAGCGCTCCGGTGCTCTCCTGGTTCTGGCCCAGCCCGTAATAATGCTCGTCGGTGGGCGCGGCGAAGCTGGCGCCGACCTTGAACGTCTTCTCGCCGTTGACGGTGTGCGGTGCGAGCTCCCAGCCGTTCATCCGCGCGAGTTCGCGTCCGTCGGCGGTGCGGATCGCGATCGACACCGGCGGCAGCGACGGCACGAAATAGCGCTCCATCTGGGTGGGCGCCTTGGGCCAGGGCTGCGGGTTCACGGTGAGAGACAAGGCGGCGGACGCGAAGACGTCGCCGGTCGCATCGGCCCGATGCGTCCAGCCCTTGGTGTCGGGCTTCCCGGTGATGCCGTAGCCGGGCGCCGCGTCGCTCAGCGTGCGGTCGAGCGCGATGGTGACGCGGACGATGTTCGGCGCATAGGGTTCGACCGCGACGAGGCTGCCGTTGCGATCGACCGTCGCGAGCGGTTGCGCGGCCGCGGCGAGAGGCACGAGCGACACGCCCGCGGCGAGACATAGTCGAAGCGAGCGGCGGCCAAGGGCTTCGGCAATCTTCATGTGCAGCGTCCTTCTGTGACTCATGCGCGCGGGCGTCGCGCGGTGGCGCCGAATGCCAGCACCACCGCGAAACAGGCAGCGGGCACCAGCATGGCATAGACTATGGATCCGCTCCGGTCGGAGACCCAGCCCATCAGCGCGGGGACCACCGCGCCGCCGATGATCGCCATCACCAGCAGCGCCGCGGCGGACTTGGTGCGCGCGCCGAGGCCGTGGACCGATTCGGCGAAGATCGTGGGGTACATGATCGACATGAAGAAGCTCGAGGCGACAAGCGCCCAGATGCCGATAGTCCCGCCGACCAGCGCGGCGAGGATGCACAGCAGCGCGCCGAACGCGGCGAAGCCGGTGAGCAGGGGCAGGGGCGCGATGCGCCCCATCAGGGCGGCCCCGGCGAAGCGGCCGACCATGAACACGACCAGCGAGATCGTCAGATAGCCTGCGGCGAGATGCTCGCCGGTGCCGGGCGCGGCGACCTGCGCGTAGCGGATGAGGAAGCTCCACACCCCGACCTGTGCGCCGACATAGAAGAATTGCGCGACGACGCCGAGCATGACCCGGCGATTGCCGAGCAGCGCGCGGAAGTCGTCGATCGCGCCGACGCCCTCGTCGACGTCGCTCTCGGTGGCGATGGCCGGGAACCGGGTGAAGCGGATGAGCAGCCCCCAGCCGAGCACGACGAGCGCGATCAGCAGATAGGGCATCTGCACGGCGGCGGCCTCGGCGGCGTTGTGCGCGGCCAGCGCGGCGGGAGTCATCGCCGCGACCTGATCGGGGGTGAGCGTAACGCCGGACAGGATGAACTGGCTGCCGATCACCACCCCGGTGATCGAGCCGAGCGGATTGAACGCCTGGGCGAGATTGAGCCGGCGCGAGGCGCTTTCGGGCGCGCCGAGACGCGCGATCAGCGGATTGGCCGAGGTCTCGAGAAAGGCGAGTCCACTGGCGATAATGAATAGCGATAGCAGGAAGAACGGATAGCTCTGCGCGCCCGCGGCGGGCCAGAACAGCAGCGCGCCCGCGCCGTACAGCCCCAGGCCGAGCAGCACCGCGGCGCGATAGCCCTTGGCGCGCATGAACAGGGCGGCGGGGATCGCAAGGCAGAAATAGCCGAGATAGAAGGCCGACTGGACGAGCCCGGCCTGCAGATCGCTGAGCGTGAACAGCTTCTTGAAATGCGCGATCAGCACGTCGTTGAGATTGTTGGCGACACCCCAGAGGAAGAACAGCGCGACGATCAGCACGACGGGCAGAAGGCGCTTCGTCGCGTCCTTCATGCGGAGATCCCCCGTCCGTCGATGCGCACCACCGGCACGAAGCCGGCGCCGCGCGGCAGATCGAGATGGAGTCCTGCGGCATCCCGGCGGTGCCGCACTGCGCCGCCGCCGAGCAAGGTGACGCGTTCGATCTCGCCCTGCCATTTGCCGCGGGCGAGCGCGGTCACCGTGATCGGTGCGGTCGGCGGGGCGAGGAACAGCGCGTAGAGCGCGCCCTTGTTGGTGGTGAAGCGGATGTCCTCGGGCTGGAAGGGCTTGGCGGCGCCCTCGTTCTGCATGCCGGCCTGAAGCTGTGTCGGTCCCTCGCCGAAGATGCGCCAGGGCCGCGAGCCGAATATCGCCTCGCCATTGACCGCGATCCAGCCGGCCATGCCGTCCAGGATCTTCTCTTCCTCCGCATCGATCGAGCCGTCGCCCGGCTGAGGAATCGAGAGCAGCAGGTTGCCGTTCTTCGAGACGACATCGGCGAGGCGCTGGATCACCTGCTCGGCGGTCTTGTAGCTGCGGTCGCGCAGCCGGGCGACATTGTAGAACCAGTCGCCGATGCAGGTATCGGTCTGCCAGGGCTCGTCCCAGAGATGATCGGTGAAGCCGCGCTCGACATCCTGCACCACCCCGAAACGCTCGTGCGGCTTCAGGTTCTTGGCGGTGACGACGACGTCGATCTTGCCGTGCCATTCGATCGAGCGGTTGTAATAGTCCGCCACGGCCTCGAGCCCGACCGGGCCGAAGGGCAGGCCGTAATCGTCGAAATAGCAGAGATCGGGCTTGTACTTCTCGATCAGGTCGGTCTGGCGCAGCAGCCATTGCCGGACGTAGCGCGCGTCGCCGGGCGGGCCATGCTCCATCCACTGGCCGTCATTGGCGTCGTGCCATTTGTTCATCGCCTCGACGCTGTCGATCCCGTCGGGCACGACCATGTGGCGGCCGGTATAGAGTTCCTGCGGATCGAGACCGTCCCACCATTTGCCGCGGCCATCGGCCGTGGTCAGTTTGAACGCGTCGTAGCGCTCTCCTTTGCGCGGCCCCGTCGGGTCGTAGCCATAGGCGGGCTGGTACCAGTGCCAGGCATGGGCGGCATGGTTGGAGACGCCGAACTTGAGGCCCGCGCGGCGCGCGATCTTCTCCCAGGTGCCGACGATGTCGCGCTTCGGGCCGACGCGCAGCGAGTTCCAGCCATGGTAGCGGCTGTCGTAGCAGTCGAGATTGTCGTGGTGGCAGGCGAGCGTCATGAAATATTTGGCGCCGGCCTTCGCATATCGGGCGATCAGCGCCTCCGGGTCCCAGCGCTCGGCGGTCCAGCGGTTCTGCACCTCCATCATGCCGCTGTCGGCGGGATGGCCATAGGTCTTCAGATGGTGCGCATAGTCCGGATGGCCCTGCATGTAGAGGAAGCGGCCATACCAGTCGCCCTGCTCGGGCACCGACTGCGGACCCCAATGCGCCCAGAGCCCGAGCTTGGCGTCGCGGAACCAGTCGGGATAGCGGTAATTGGCGACCAGCGACGGCCAGTTGGCCTGCACGGGCCCGCGCGCCTGGCCCATCGGGCTGGCGGCGCGTGCCGCGCGGGCGGCGGCGAGCGCGGCGGTGCCCGCGAGGAAGCTGCGGCGGCCGATCACTTGCGCGTGCCCAATGTCGCGCGGATCGCCGCCTCGGCGATCGGGCGCATCACGGCATAGCCTTGCTTCGAGGGATGCACGCCATCGGTGGCGAGGCCCGGCTTCATCGCGCCGTCGGGCTGGGCCATGGCGCCGTGATAGTCCGCATAGGCAAAGCCGTTGCGCCGGGCATAGGCCCTGAGCCAGGCGTTGAGGGCGGCGATCTGGGGCACGGGCCGTTTGGACGGGCTCCACGGAAAGGCGCCGGCCGGCGGGATCGAGGCGAGGATCACCTTGATGCCGTGCGCGCGCGCCAGTTCGGCCATGCTCTCGATATTGCCCTGCACCGCCTCGATCGTCGCGGCACCGGTATTGCCCGCGATGTCGTTGGTGCCGGCCATGATATGGACCGCCCGGGGATGGAGCGCGATCACGTCCTGGCGGAAGCGGACCAGCATCTGCGGCGTGGTCTGGCCGCTGATGCCGCGATCGACCAGGCCGTTGGTGAACATCGACGGATCGAGGTTGATCCAGTTGTCGGTGATCGAATCGCCCATGAAGACGACCTTCACCGGCTGCTGCACCGCGCGGTTGCTCGCGGCATAGCGGCAGAGCTGCCCGAAATCGCGGGTGAGCATGTGGAGGTTCCACAGATGCCAACCCGGGCCGTCGGCCGGCATCGGATGCGCGGGGCAGGGGTCGGCGACGATGCCGACCGGATCGTCGACATGCGGATCGCCCTCGACATTGGTCTGCGCGCGCGCCTGGCTGGTCAGCGCCAGCATGGCCGCGGCAAGGACGGCGATCCCTTTCATTCGACCTCTCCCCTCCGATATGGTGCCGGTCTCGTGCCGGGTCGAAGCGGTGATAAGGGTGTATCGATCTGTGCGCCACTGAAAAATGATTTCATATTTGAACAATGCCGGTGTGCGCTGCTTGTCGCACCCGCGCCGATCATGCATGCTGGCATACAATCGGGAGGGATCATGGCGGGCACGAAGAAGACGGTGGCGGAGAAGGAGGACGCGGTCGATTCCCGCTATCGCGCGCCCGCGCTCGAGAAGGGGCTCGACGTGCTCGAGCTGCTCGCGGCGGCATCCGAGCCGATGACCCTGACCGCGATCGTCAACCGGCTCGGGCGCTCGCATGGCGAGCTGTTCCGCATGGTCCAGGTGCTCGAATTCCGCGGCTATATCGAGCAGGACCCGTCGAACGACGGCTATCGGCTGACCGACCGGCTGTTCTCGCTCGGCATGCAGCAGCCGCGCACCCGCAACCTGATCGAGCTCGCGCTGCCGGTCATGCGCCAGCTGGCGCTCGCAGTCGGGCAATCCTGCCACCTCGCGCTGCACACGCTGGGCGAGATGGTGGTGGTGGCGCGGATGGAGTCGAGCGAGCAGCTCGGCTTCTCGGTGCGGGTCGGCTATCGCCGGCCGCTGCACCAGGCGGCGTCGGGCGCGGTGCTCTATGCCTTCCAGCCCGAAGACATCCGCCAGCGCTGGGAGAAACTGTTCAACCCACCGCTATCCGAGGCGGATCTCGCCGAGTTCCGCGCCCATGCCGCGGGCGTGCGCGAGCGCAAGGTCGAGCTGACCCAGAGCAAGTTCGTCGCCGGCGTGACCGATATCTCGGCGCCGGTGATGCGCGGCGGCAGCGCCGCGGCGGCGCTCACCGTGCCCTATCTCAAGAAGCTCCAGCCCTCGATGTCGCCCAAGGACGCGGCGGTGCTGGTGCGCCAGGCCGCCGAGCGGATCTCGGACCAGCTCGTCGAGGGCGACAGCCGGGTCTAGCCGCCGCTCATTGCTCGTCGAGGCTGAAGATGCGCCGCATCGCGACCCATTTCTCGTCCTGGACCGCGTGCGCGAGCGGGCGCTGGAAGCGCCACATCCAGTCTTCCCACGCGGCGATCTCGGGCGGTTCGGGTGCCGGGCGCGGATAGTCGGCCGCGACCTCGGCGATCATCACCAGCCGGTCGCCGGTGCGCCAGATCTCCATCGCCGCGACGCCCTGCGCGCGGATATGCGCCACCACCTGCGGCCATACCGCGCCCGGCGCGTGCCGCGCCTCATATTCGGCGATCAGATCAGGATCGTTCGCAAGGTCCAGGGCGAAGCACACGCGATGGGTCATATCGTCCTTGCCCTGCATCCGCCCCTCTTCATCCACGCGATATTCGTGTTATTTTGTTGCTCCCTGTGAAATATCACAAATGCAAACTTGCGCCATCAGTAATTGGCAAATATGAAAACGTGGAGCACCAGCGAAAGCGGTGCGCAAGTTTGCGGCCGCCGGTGCGGGCGCTGGAGCGGAAAAGGGCTGGCCGGTCGATGCCGCACGGGATGCAGGTGAAGCAGCACGGCAGGCGCGCCGGATGACGACCATCACCAAGTTGCGCGTGCTCGACATTCGCTTCCCGACCTCCGATTTCCTCGACGGGTCGGACGCGATGAACCCGAATCCCGATTATTCGGCCGCCTATTGCATCCTCGAGACCGATCGGCCGGGACTGCAGGGGCATGGGCTGACCTTCACCATCGGCCGCGGCAACGACATCTGCTGCGCGGCGATCGAGGCGCTGGCGCCGCTGGTCGAGGGGCTCGACCTCGACTGGATCCGCGAGGACGGCGCCCGTTTCTGGCGCCATGTGACCGGCGACAGCCAGCTGCGCTGGATCGGTCCCGAAAAGGGCGTGATCCATCTGGCGACCGGCGCGGTGGTCAATGCGGTGTGGGATCTCTGGGCCAAGGCCGAGGGCAAGCCGCTGTGGCGGCTGATCGGCGACATGACCCCCGAGCAGATCGTCCGGCTGGTCGATTTCCGCTACATCACCGATTGCATCACGCCCGACGAGGCGCTGGCGCTGCTCAACGCGGCCGCCGCCGGCAAGGCCGGACGGATCGCCGCGCTCGAGGCCGAGGGCTATCCCTGCTACACCACCTCGGCCGGCTGGCTCGGCTATGACGACGCCAAGCTGGAGCGGCTGTGCCGCGAGGCGATCGACCAGGGCTTCAACCATGTGAAGCTCAAGGTCGGCCGGTCGCTGGAAGAGGATATCCGCCGCGCGACGATCGCCCGCGCCGCGATCGGCCCCGATCGGGCATTGATGATCGACGCCAACCAGGTGTGGGAAGTCGGCGAGGCGATCGATTGGGTGAAGGCGCTCGGCTTCGCCCGGCCCTGGTTCATCGAGGAGCCGACCAGCCCCGACGATGTCGAGGGGCATCGCGCGATCCGCGAGGCGGTCGCGCCGATCCAGGTCGCTTCGGGCGAGATGTGCCAGAACCGCATCGTCTTCAAGCAGTTCATCATGCGCGGCGCGATCGACGTGGTGCAGATCGACGCGTGCCGGCTGGGCGGGGTCAACGAAGTGCTGGCGGTGATGCTGATGGCGGCCAAATACGGCCTGCCGGTCTGCCCGCATGCCGGCGGCGTGGGACTGTGCGAATATGTGCAGCATCTGTCGATGATCGACTATCTGTGCATCTCCGGCACCAAGGAGGGCAGGGTGGCCGAATATGTCGATCACCTGCACGAGCATTTCGTGCACCCGTCCGAGGTTCGCGGGGGCGCCTATCGCGCGCCGCGCGCGCCGGGCTTCTCGATCGAGATGAAGCCGGCGACGCTCGCCGCCTTCGCCCATGATCGCAAGACCGCCTCGGCCGCCTGATCAGCGCGACAGAGCCGTCGTCACGAAGCCGCGTGCGGCGGCGCTCTCGATTTTCGGAGGCGACGCGGCCGGGCTCCCCAAAGGCGCCGGCACCGCGTCATAGGCGCAATTGCCCGCGATGAACTCCGCGTGCCGGGGCATGGCCTGGGCACCCCGCCCGATCGCGGCGCGGATGCGGGGAAGGAGCGTGCGGAGCTTCTCGAGCGGCACCGCATCGGCGAGCGGGTCATAGCCCCTGGGCGGAATCTCCTGTCCGTCGAGCACGGCCAGCCAGCTCGATTCGCCGAAAAGCTCGTCATCGATCCGGAAGAGCCGGGCATGGTTGCGCCACAGCGCCAGCTTTTCCTGGAGCGTGTCGGGCAGCGCCATGGTGCGGCACTGCGCCCAGAGCGGCTCGGGGCGCTGGTTGGCGTGATAGTGCAGGATCAGGAAGTCGCGGATCCGCTCATATTCGATTGCGGTCGAGCGGTTGTAGTAATCGATGTCGGCCTGGTTGAAATCGCGGTCCGGGAACAGGTTGAGCAGCTTCGAGATGCCGGTCTGGATCAGGTGGATGCTGGTCGATTCGAGCGGTTCCATGAACCCGGAGGCGAGCCCGAGCGCGACGACGTTGCGGTTCCAGAACTTGCGGCGCTTGCCGGTGACGAAGCGGAGCTTGTTCGGCTCGGCCAGCACCTCGCCGTCGAGATTGGCGCGCAGGATCGTCTCCGCCTCGTCGTCGGACATGAACGCGCTCGAATAGACATGGCCGTTTCCGGTCCGGTGCTGGAGCGGGATGCGCCATTGCCAGCCTGCCGCATGCGCGGTGGAGCGGGTATAGGGCGTCGGCTCGCCCGCGCTGGCGCAGGGGAGGGCGATAGCGCGATCGCAGGGCAGCCAGTGCGTCCAGTCGTCATAGCCGCTCTGCAGCGCACCCTCGATCAGCAGGCCGCGAAAGCCCGAGCAATCGATGAAGAAGTCCGCTTCGTGCACCTCGCCGCTTTCGAGCCGCACGCCCGAGACGAAGCCGTTGCCGTGCATCAGCACCTCGGCGACGCGCCCTTCGCTGCGCACGACGCCGGCCGCCTCGGCATAGTCGCGCAGCAGCCGGGCATAGAGGCCGGCGTCGAAATGATAGGCATAGGTGAGGTTGGACAAAGTGTTCTTGGGGTCGGGCGAGGGGCGGCAGAACTTGCCCATCGCCGCCGCGATCGTCGGCAGGCTGTATTCGGCGAGCTCTCCGGCAAGCTCCGGGCTGTCGCGGCGCAGCCGCAGCCAATATTGATGAAAGGGCAGCGTCTCGATATCGGCGCCGTAGCGGCCGAACGGGTGGATATATTCCGAGCCCTGCCTGCTCCAGTTCCGGAACTGGATCCCCAGCTTGAAGGTCGCGCGCGTGCGGCGGACGAAATCATCCTCGTCCAGGCCCAGCATCTGGTTGAAGTGCAGGATCGGCGGGATGGTCGCCTCTCCGACGCCGACGGTGCCGATCGCCTCCGACTCGACGAGCCTGGTCTGTATCGTCGGAGGCAGGCTGCGCGCGAACGCCGCGGCAGCCATCCAGCCCGCCGTGCCTCCACCGACGATCAGCAGCTTGCGTATTGGCCGTTCGGTCATCCGGTCTCTCCCTGCCTTTAGCTAGCACCGCTACCCAAGCGGGCCAACTCGCAGTTTTCATATGTGGTACATTTTTTCGTAGACGAGCATGAAGCGCAGTGATAGCGCTACCTTCAGAAACACTCGGGCGGCTGCTTTGCGGTCGACATCCGGGGAGGGGAGGGTCCTCGGCTGACAACGTTGCCGCAGAAAACTCCCCGATTGGCGAAGCCAGAACCGCGAACTCGGTTCGCGCCTGGACGAGGGAGGGTTTGAATGTCGTATTCCAAGTTTCCGGTAGCTGACGGGTGGCGGCGAGGCCTGCTGCTCGGCGCTTCGATGATCGCGATGGGCAGCGCCGCTCCGGCGCTCGCGCAAACGGCTGCGGAACCCGCCGCGGACCAGACCGTGCCGGCCACGACGGACGATCAGAGCGCGGACCAGGACGATCAGGGCATCATCGTCACCGGCCTGCGCGCGTCGCTGGCGTCGGCACAGTCGATCAAGATGAACAGCGGCCAGTTCGTCGATTCGATCACCGCGATCGACATCGGCAAGCTGCCGGACAGCAACGTCTCCGAAGCGCTGCAGCGCATCTCGGGCATCCAGATCACCCGCAATCGCGGCGAGGGCTCGAGCATCGCGATCCGCGGCCTGACCCAGGTCCGCACCGAAGTGAACGGGCGCGACAGCTTCGGCGCCAGCGGCGGACGCTCGCTGAGCTTCGAGGACGTGCCGTCCGAGCTTCTCGCGGGCGTCGACGTCTACAAGAACCCCAATGCCGAGCTGATCGAGGGCGGCGTCGGCGGCCTGGTCAATCTGCGCACCCGCATGCCGTTCGACCAGCCGGGCCTGCT
This sequence comes from uncultured Sphingomonas sp., assembly GCA_966211615.1. GTDB lineage: Bacteria > Pseudomonadota > Alphaproteobacteria > Sphingomonadales > Sphingomonadaceae > Sphingomonas. Next base: position 118,090 of record CBIHNZ010000010.1, on the reverse strand, counting down.
CGTCTCGGGCACGGTCGGCCTCAACTATTACGACCTGATCGACGATAGCCGGTTCAACGCATCGCTGCTCGTCAGCGACAAATGGCAAACCGGAATCGGCGAGATCGGCGTGCTGGTCGACCTCTCCTATTTCGAAGGTGCGTTCCGCTCGGACGACATCACGATCGAACCCTATTTCGACCGGACCGACGTGCCCGGCCATATCGGCCAGACCCTGTCGGTGCCCGACGGCGCCGGGATCGGCGTCACCTTCGGCCAGCGCAAGCGCAAGGGCGCCTATGCCGCCGTCCAATGGGCACCTGCGAGCAACCTCGAGATCTACGGCCAGTATTTCCGCACCGACTATACGATCGAGACGCCCAACTATACGTCGTTCGTCACCTGCGGCACCGACGTGAACTGCGCTACCAACACGATGACGCTGAATGGACCGTTCCAGTTCGACAGCGACGGCAACTTCGTCAGCGGCAGCTTTGGCGGCTTCGGCGCGACGGCGAACAACTCGCAATATACCAAGAACCGCTCGATCACCGCCGACTATTCGGCCGGCTTCAAATGGGGCGTGTCGGATCACCTGAAGCTCAACGGCGACTTCCAGTATATCGACTCGTCAGCCGAGAACCGAAGCTTCACCACCTTCCCGCAGATGGACGGAGGCAGCTTCTCGCTCGACATGTCGGGCGATCTGCCCAAGATCGCCTTCGGCCCCGGCGCCACCAATCCGGCGAACTATTACATCATCGCGCTGATGGATCATCTCGAGGACAGCAACGCGCACGAATATGCCGGCCGCCTCGATCTCGAATGGGATTTCGACGAGGACAGCCCGCTCCAGTCCTTCACCGCCGGCGTGCGCTATACCGATCGTTCGGCGGTCAACCGCAGCACGCCGTACAACTGGCAGTTCCTGTCTGCGCCATGGGGCGGCAGCGCGACCGCACCGAACGGCCTGCGGCTCACCGACTATGCGATCAGCAATCCGTTCGATTCGAGCTTCTTCTATGGCAAGGGCACCGGCATTGTCGGCGGGGTTCCATTCTACAACTGGACCTCGCTCCAGAATGGCGGGCCGACCTTCATGGCGCTGTCCCAGGCCGCGGGCCAATCCTGTTGCGGGCCCTATCCGCGCACGCTGATCGACTACACCACCCAGGACATCAACACGCAGTCGGAAAAGACCTATACCGGCTATGCGATGCTGCGCTTTGACTTCGCGCGCGGCGGCGGCAATTTCCCGCTCGACGGCAATGTCGGCGTGCGGGTGGTGCAGACCAAGGCAGTCGCGGCCGGCTCGCTTCGCCTGTCCTTCCATCCGGGCTCGCTCGCGGCGAACGCGGTCACGGTCGATGCGCCGTTCGGCGGCGACCAGGATTATACCGAGTTCCTGCCCAGCCTGAACCTGCGCTATCATCTCACCGACAAGCTGCAGCTCCGTGCTGCCGCGTCGCGCGGCCTGTCGCGCCCGCCTTTCTACGACATGCGGGCGATCTTCAACGTCACGCAGAATGCGAGCTTCAATCCCAACAAGACGATCACACCGGGCGGGGCATCCTGCTCGACGGTGACGCCGGCGACCGGGCCCGACAGCTGCTTCGACGTGACCTATACCGGCAATGGCGGCAATCCGAACCTGAAGCCGCTGACGACCAACCAGGCCGATGTCGCGCTCGAATGGTATCCGAGCAGCTCGTCGATGCTCTACGGCACTTTGTTCTACAAGAAGGTCAAGAATTTCGAGACCACCGCGATCCAGAACAGCACCTTCGCGGTGCCCGGCTATGGCGATCAGACCTTCCAGCTGACCACCCAGGTCAATGGCGACACCGGCACGATCAAGGGCTTCGAAGTCGGCGGCAACACCTTCTTCAGCTTCCTGCCCACGCCTTTTGACGGGTTCGGCGTGCTGGCCAACCTGACCTATGTCGACTCCCAGGCGCCGAGCCTGATCTCGTTCGACGCCAATGGCCGGCCGCTGCAGACGCCGCTCCAGGGGCTCTCGAAGTGGAGCTACAATCTGATCGGCTTCTACGAGAAATACGGCTTCACCGCGCGCGCCGCGTACAACTGGCGCGACGACTATCTCGACACGGTCAACGGCAACGGCACGGGTGCGGTGCCGATCTATCGCCGCGCCTATGGCCAGCTCGACGCCAGCCTGTCCTACGACTTCAACCGGCATTTCTCGATGACGCTGGATGCGGTGAACCTGCTCCGGCAGCGCAAGGAAAGCTATCAGGCGGTTCCCGAGCATCCGCGCGACTTCCTGCAGGAGGATCGCCGGATCGGCATCAGCCTGCGCTTGCGCAACTGATCCCAACCAGAGCATCCGAGGCGACGATGATCCGCACCCTTGTCACCGCCGCCGCACTTGTCTGCGCCGCCGCCGCACTTCCATCCGCGGTGGCGCAGGACGTCCCGCGCATCGTCTCGAAGGACGGCCGGCACGCGCTGATCGTCGACGGCGCGCCGTTCCTGATGCTCGGCGCGCAGGTCAACAATTCGAGCAACTATCCCGGCGTTCTGCCCAAGGTGTGGCCGGTGATCGACCAGATCCAGGCCAACACGCTCCAGGTGCCGATCGCCTGGGAGCAGATCGAGCCCGAGGAAGGGAAGTTCGACTTCTCGTTCCTCGACACGCTGCTCGAGCAGGCGCGCGAGCATGACGTGCGGCTGGTGCTGCTGTGGTTCGCCACCTGGAAGAACACCGGCACCGCCTATGCCCCGCGCTGGGTCAAGCTCGACGGCAAGCGCTTCCCGCGCATGATCGACGGCAAGGGCAAGACGCATTACGCCTTTACCCCGCTCGGCCGCACCACGCTGGAGGCGGACAAGAAGGCGTTCGCCGCGCTGATGCAGCATCTGCGGGCCGCCGATCCGCAGAACACCGTCATCATGATGCAGGTCGAGAACGAGGCGGGCAGCTATGGCAGCGCGCGCGACCATTCGCCCGCCGCCGACAAGCTCTTCGCCGGGCCGGTGCCGGCGGCCTTGCTCAAGCAGACCGGCAGGAAGCCCGGCAGCTGGGCCCAGGTCTATGGCCGCGATGCCGAGCTGTTCTTCCACAGCTGGTACGTCGCCCGCTATATCGACGAGGTCGCGGCGGCGGGGAAGGCGGTCAAGCCGCTGCCGATGTACGCCAATGCCGCGCTGCCCGGCAGCCCGACGGTCTGGCAGGACCCCAACAGCTATGCCAGCGGCGGGCCTTCTCCCGCAGTGATCGACGTGTACGAGGCGGCGGCGCCGCATCTCGATGCGATCGGCCCCGACATCTACAATCCCGACCACAAGGCCTATCTCGGCTTTCTCGACGCCTATGCCCGCGCCGACAATCCGCTGTTCGTGCCCGAGACCGGCAACGCCCGTTCCTATGCGCGCTATTTCTTCCCGACGATCGGGCGCGGCGCGATCGGCTGGTCGGTGTTCGGCATGGACGCGACCGGCTATTCGAACTTCCCGCTGGGCGCCCCCAGGCTCGACCCCGAGACGCTGGCGCTTTTCGCGCGCAACTATCGCCTGTTCCGTCCGATGCAGCGCGAATGGGCGCGGCTGGCGCTCGAGGGCAAGGTGTGGGGCGTCGCCGAACCCACCGATGCCGAGGCCGGGCACAGCCAGAAGCTGGATCTCGGCCGCTACACCGCCAACGTCACCTTCGGCCGCGGGCAGTTCGGCGTCGAGCCGCCCAAGGGCAATGCCGAGCCGCTCGGCGGCGTGGCGGTCGCCCAGCTCGGGCCGGACGAATATCTGGTCACCGGGTTCGACGCGCGCATCGAGTTCGGGCTGAAGGACGCAGGCGGCGGAAACCTTATCTTCGACCGGGTCGAGGAGGGGCATTTCGACCATGGGAAATGGGTGTTCGAGCGCGTCTGGAACGGCGACCAGACCGATTATGGGCTCAATTTCACCTCGGTCCCGCAGGTCCTGCGCGTCAGGTTCGGCAAATGGCGATAGCCGGATCCTTTCGCCTCATTCGTTGATCGACGGGTCGCTCCGCGCAACATTCTCGTCGATCGCGGCCTGCTCGACGACCGGCCCGTTGCCCGACCAGCGCGCCTGCTCCATCCGCTTCCACGCCTTGTGCATCCGCGCGTGCGGTGACCCCAGGCCAAGCCGGGTGGTCGCTTCCTCCCAGCCGTCCGCGGCATGGACGAGCATGACGATCGCCGGCTTCGGATCGAAGCTGGAAGCCCAGCCGCTGATCGCGCCCGCATTGGTCAGCGTGAGCAGCGCGGCCGTCATCGCGGTCACCGCAGCCGTCCAGCGCAGGGCACCCGCCGGATCGGCATCGTCGGGGAGATCGGTCGGGAATTCATAATCGTCCCGGACATGCTCGGTCATGCGCCGTTCCTCTCTCAGAACCGGAAATAGATGAAGGGCGCGACGCCTTCGTAGCGCATCGCGTCGACCACCAGCATCACCAGCGCCAGCCCCATCGCCAGCGCGGGCGCAGGCAGGGTGCGCAGCCGCTCCGCCATGCGCCGCATCGCGTCCCAGGGCAGCGCGTGGATCGCCAGGCCGAACAGGATCAGTGCCACGACCAGCGGCGTCGCGGTCATCGTGTCCACGCCCGGCGCCACGATCCCACCCAGATAGACGATTGCGTCGCCAAAGCTGGCCGAGCGGAAGAAGATCCAGCCCAGCACCACGACATGGAAGGTCAGCACCACCTTGGCCCAGTGCGGCAGCACGAGCCCTTTGGTGAGCGACGATCGCGACCACCAGCGCTCGATGCACAGGGCGGCGCCGTGCAGCCCGCCCCAGATCACGAAGGTCCAGGCTGCGCCGTGCCACAGCCCGCCGAGCAGCATCGTGATCATCAGGTTGCGATAGACCCGGAACCTGCCGCCGCGGTTTCCCCCCAGCGCGTCGATATAGAGATAGTCACGCAGCCAGCGCGACAGGCTGATGTGCCAGCGCCGCCAGAATTCCTGGAGCGATGCGGCGCGATAGGGCCGGTCGAAATTGCGCGGGAAGCGATAGCCGAGCAAGGCCGCGATCCCGATCGCCATGTCCGAATAGGCCGAGAAGTCGCAATAGATCTGCACGGCATAGCCATAGGCGGCGAGGATCAGGTCGACCGATCCGTGCATGCCCGGCGCCTCGAACACCGGATCGACGAAAGCCGTCGCCAGCTCCGAGGCGATCACCGCCTTCTTGAACAGGCCCCAGACGATCAGCAGCAGGCCCATCGTCACCATGCCGCGGTTGAGCTGCGGGCGCTGCTGGAACTGGGGGACGAGGTCGGAGGCGCGGACGATCGGCCCGGCCACCAGATGCGGGAAGAAGGACATCAACAGGAGGATGTCGAGCAGCCGCGCCGCCGGCACCCGGCCCTTGTAGACGTCGACCGCGTAGCTGATCCCCTGGAAGGTGAAGAAGGAGACGCCGACCGGCAGGATCACCTGCATCAGCGCGGCATCCTGCTGCATGCCGAGCAGGGTCATCAGGCTTCCCGCCTGCTCGGCGAAGAAGTCGAAATATTTGAAGAAGCCGAGCACTGCCAGGTTGGCGACGACTCCGCCGATCATCAGTGCCTTGCGCTGCCGCGCGTCGCCGCTCCGCGCGATCAGCGCCGCGGTGCCCCAGTTCATCACTGCCGACAGGATCAGCAGCGGCACGAACCGCCAGTCCCAGGCGCCGTAGAAGATCCAGCTGGCGACGAGCAGGACCAGCTTGCGCCAGTCGTTCGACCAGGCCGTCCAGCTCGCGGCGAACACGACCAGGAAGAACAGGCCGAAGCTCATTGTGGGGAACAGCATCGCTCAGCGCGCCTCCGCCGCGGCTTCGAGATCGGCCTCGAGCAGCTGCGCGATCGCGCGGCCGCCGGTGGCAGTGAAGTGGACATAGTCGCCACGCATCCGGCCATCGGCGACCCAGCGGGTCGCCGCGCAGGGGCCGCCCATCCGGGCGTACCAGTCCCACCAGGCGACCCCCATCTCCGCCGCGACTTCGCGTTGGATCGCGCGGACGCGGCCGAGCGCCGGCGGCGCGAACAGGGACGGCCTGGACGGATCGCTGGCGGGACAGCCGACCAGTACGCCCTCGGCATTGGCCTTGAGCGTGGGATTGCGGCTGAGCGCATCGGGCGGGCCGAGCAGGAGGATCGGCACGCCGGGCGCGAGCGCGCGCAGCCGGTCGATCTGCTCGATCAGCGTCGCGCGATAGGCATTGGCGTCGAAGTGCGGCGCGAAGCCCTCGTTGGTGCCGAAGGCGAGGACGATCAGGTCGGGGAGATAGGCGCGGAGCTCCGTGCGGAGCACGGCATCGTCGGTGCGCGCGAAATGCGCGAGCTGCGAACCCACCACGCCGAGATTGGAGAGCGTGATGCCCGCATGTTCCTGGAAGGTCGCCCAGGAGGTGATCGTCACCCGTCCCGTAGTGAGGGTGATGCCCGCATCGGTCTGCGGCCCTGCGGTATATCGGGTTTCGCAGCGCGGCGTGTCGGGGAAGTCGAGCGGCCAGGTCTCGCCACCGATCGTGGCGGTGACGGTGCCCGGCCCGATCGCGCACAAAGTGAAGCGATCGAACGCCATCTCCGGTGCCGCGGTCAGCCGCATCGATGCACCGGGCGCGGTGGCGGTGAGGCTGTAGCTCGCAAGGCCGAGCGGCGGGCGGGGCGGGGTCGAGCCGGGCCCATAGGTCGCGGCGATCGACCAGCCGGGCGATGTCGCGACGGTGACGCCGCGCGCCCGGAAGCCGGGATAGGGGAGACCGGGCGGCAGCACGCCGCGTCCGCCCTTGCCGATCCTCGCCTGGAGCAGCTCGCGCCATGCGCCGGTAATCGCGTCGCCAGCCGTGTGGCTGTCGCCGATCTGGAGGATATGGAGCGATTGGGCTCCCGCTTCGGTCACCGAGACGCGGCGCGCGAAATACTGCGCCAGCGTGTCGAAGTTGCAGACCGGCCCCTCGCAGGGGCTGGCCTGTACGGGCGCCGCGGCCAGCAGCGCCAGCAGGCCCAGCGCCGCCCTCATGGCTGCTTGTCCTGCGGCGCCGGAACCGCGAGCGGCTTGGTCGCGTCGACATAGCTGCGGATCCGCCCGGCCAGGCCGCGGGTGATCCAGACATAGCCGGTCATCGACATATGGATCCCGTCGCCGGCGCGGACGAGTGTGCGGTCGCCGGTCTTGGGGTCGGGGAGATAGGCGGAATATTGTCCCTTGGCGTCCGACGCGACCGGGCGGCTGTCGAGGAAGGGCACGTCGAGCTTCGCCATCTCGGCGGCGTAGAAATCGTTGATCGCGCCCACCTGCGCATCGAACCCGGCATCGCGCATCCGCGGCAGGCCGACCCAATAGACCTGCGCATTGTGCTTGCGCAGCAGCGCGACATAGCGCTCGATCCGGGCGCCGATCTGCGCCTTCCAGCGATCGCCCATCAGCGGCGCGTGCTTGCCGTCATCGGTGATGATGCCCTGGACGTCGTTCGCGCCGAACGAGATGACCGCCACGTCGACCGTCTCGTCGCCCAGCTGCTCGGCGACGCGGCTCTCGAGGTTGAGGCTGCGATAGCGGGTGAAGCCGCTGGCCTGCTGGCTGTATTTGAGCACCTCATAGCCGTCCGACGGCTTCAGCTGGCGCTGGAGCCCGGACCAGATTCCGTCGCCATAGCTATCGCCGAACACCGCGACGCGCACAGGGCGGCCTTTCTGCAATGTCGCGATCAACTGGCGCTGCGCCGGCGCCGCGCATTGCCGCGCACTGGTCACCTCGGGCGCCGTGATGGCCGCCTTTGCAGGTACGGCAATCGGGCAGCTATGCGCGATTACTGTCGATCCGGCAGAACCGGTGCTTCCCAGAAAGCTGAATCCGATCACGACTCCTACGGACACACCGAGGAGGAGGACCGCGGAGCGGTCCATTATTGTCTTTTGAAGTTGCATGGTGAGCCAATCTATTGGAGCCCGACGCACCAATAGATCTAATCGTCGAATGAGTCCAGGAGTATTCTATGAAAAACACGGATATATTCTTTGTAGATCAAGTATATACCGGAGATAAGTTCGTAAAAATAAGGAGATTTGCAGAGGCTATTTTTGGCGTTCGCCCAAAAACTGGAAGTTTTACGTAGGGATATGAGTAGTATTCCTGCATCGTATCCGTAACATATACTTTATAGGAATTTTATTGAGGGGTTTTACCGGATCTCTGCAGTACTCGGCATGGAGCGCCGGCCAGGATCGCTGTCGATATTCTGATCTATGTGAGATTATCCGTTCGTCGCATGTTATGCTGCGATGAGTTGTGAGATATGGGCGATGAGTCGAGTGATTCAATTTGAAGAGGTGCCCAGCAGGCCGAATCGGAGGCGGAACCGGGATGAGTCGCGATGCGGTTCGATGACCCCGGCGACCGCAGGCCCGGCATCGCCGGGCACCCCGAATGCGCTACGGCCTATTTCAGGCAGGCGATGATCCCGCTGACCACGTTCATGGTTTCGGTCACGTCGCGCACCGCGATCGTGTCGATGCCCGCTTCCGCTACCGGATAGTCGTTTCCGCCCGGATAGATGGCGTCGCCGAGGAACAGCGTCGCATCCGGCGTGATGCCGCTACTCTCGAAGAGGCGTCGCATGCCGTACGCCTTGTCGACGCCCTTGCGGGTGATGTCGATCGAGGTCGAACCGCCGATATTGATCGAGAGATCCGGGAGCTGCGCCTGCAACGCCGCCTGCAAGCGCCTGCGCTTGGCGAAATCCGCATCCCATGCCTGTTTCGCGGCAAGCGGCGCCTGCTGGCCCAGGCCCGAAAAGGTGATCTGGCTGCCGCGGTCCTCGACGCGCTCGCCCCAGCTCTTCTCTTTCGTCAGGCCCTGTTCTTCCGAACTCTTGTCGAGCGCCGCACGGATCGCCGCGCTCTCCTGCGGCGAGAAATTGTCGGCATAGACCCGTTGCCATGCGCCGCCTTCGAACCGGAACAGCTTGGTCCCGGTGGTGGGCAGGACGAACAGCCTGGTGAGATCGGCATCGGCGGGCAGGCGCGAGACGAGCTGTGTCTCGAACTGCGGCCAGTCTCCGCCCGAGATCACCGCGACCTTCGCCACGTCCAGCAGCCGGCCGAGCAGCACGGCCATGCGTTCGCCGAGCGGCTGCTTGCTCTCGGCCAGCGTCCCGTCGAGGTCGAAGGCGATCAGGTGCTTCATTCCACCACTGCCGGCAGGATGAAGCGGGTGATGGCATCGGCGACGCCATCCTCCTCGTTCGAGCGGGCGACATGGGTCGCTGCGGCGCGGACCGCCTCCGGTGCCTGGCCCATCGCGACCGACAGCGCCGCGCGCGCGAACATCGGCAGGTCGTTGCGCTGGTCGCCGAGCACGGCCACTGCCGACAGCGGCACGCCATAGGCCGCGGCGAGCGCCGCGACGCCGTCGCCCTTGTTGGCGCGCGGCGCGGTTATATCGAGATAATAAGGCTGCGAGCGCGCGACATTGGCGCCGTCGCCCAACGCATCTCGCGTCTCGACCTCGATCGTCGCGAGCAGCGCGTGATCGTCGCTGACGCCCACCAGCTTGTCGGCCTGGTCCAGCAGGGTCGCGAAGTCCGCATCGAAGATGGGCTCGAGATTGGCCGCGCGCCGTTCGCGCGGGAGGTTGGAATTGGTCCGGTCGCGGGCATACCATTTGCCATGGGCGAACAGCCAGGGCGTGACCCCCGGCTGGTCGAGCAGCGCGAGTGCGCGGACGGCGACGGCGGGATCGAGGTGATCGGCCGACAGGACCAGCCCGTCCGGCATCACGATGGTGCCGCCGTTGAATGCGCCGATCGGCCCGGTGAGGCCGAGCGTCTCGGCGATCCACAGCATGCCGCAGGGCGGGCGGGCGCTGATCAGGCTCATCCTGATCCCGGCCTCGCGGACACGCGCCGCGGCGGCGACCACGCCCTCGGACAGGGTCTTGTCGTTGCGGACCAGGGTTCCGTCGATATCGGAGACCAGCAGGCGGATCGGATCGGACATCAGCCCAGCGTGCTCCAGCAACGGCCATCGCGCGCGATCAGCGCGTCGGCTCCGGCCGGCCCGGTGTTGCCGGCGGCATAGTCCTCGGGTTCGCCTTTGCTCCAGGCGTCGAGCAAGGGCTGCACGACGCGCCAGCCGCCCTCGATCTGGTCCGCGCGCTGGAACAGGGTCTGGTCGCCGGTGAGCACGTCGTAGAGCAAGGTCTCGTAACCGGTCTGGTGGCCGACGGCGAAGCGATCGGCATAGTGGAAATCCATGCTGACCGGCGCGGTTTCCATCACCGGGCCCGGCAGCTTGGCGACGAATTCGAGGCTGAGCCCTTCGTTCGGCTGGAGCTGGAGGCGAAGGCGGTTGCCGCGAGGGCAGTCGGCAGCCTTCCTGGCACCCCGGAACAGGGCGATCGGCACGTCGCGGAACTGGACGACGATCTCGGTGTCGCGCGTCGACAGGCCCTTGCCGGTGCGCAGGTAGAAGGGCACGCCCGACCAGCGCCAGGTGTCGACCTCGACCTTGAGCGCGGCATAGGTTTCGGTGCGGCCGGCGGGGTCGACATCGGCCTCGTCGCGATAGGCCGCGACCGGCTTGCCGGCGATCGTGCCTGCCGCGTAGCGGCCGCGCACCGCGTCTTCGGGCGGTACCGGCCTCGCGGCGGCGATCACCTTGGCCTTTTCGGCGCGGATCGCGTCGGCATCGAAGCTGTTCGGCGGTTCCATGCCGACAAGTGCCAATAACTGGCACAGATGATTCGGCACCATGTCGCGCAGCGCGCCGGTGGCATCGTAGAATTTGCCGCGGCTTCCTACGGTTACGCTCTCGGCAGCCGTAATCTGGATATGATCAACATAACGGCTGTTCCAAACCCCCCCGAGCATCACGTTGCCGAAGCGCGCTACCATGATGTTCTGGACCGTTTCCTTGCCCAGGAAATGATCGATCCGGTAGATCTGCCGTTCGTCGGCGCGGGCGAGGATGCGCGCGTTGAGTGCCTGGGCGGAGGCGAGATCCGTGCCGAACGGTTTCTCGACCACGACGCGGCGGAAGCCCGCACCCTCGTCGAGCAGGCCGGCATCGGCGAGCGCGTCCACCAAGGGGCCGAAGAAATGGGGGGCGGTTGCCAGATAGAAGACGGCGTTGCCTTCCACACGCTCGGCGAGCGTGGAAAAGGTGGCGGCCTGCTCGAAATCCCCCTTCAGATAGGCGACGCGGCCGCGCAGCTTCGCCCAGCTGTCCTGATCTTCGACGAAATCGTCGAGCGCCTCGCGCAGCGCTGTGTCATCGGCGTCGTGATGGCTGACGCCGAGGATGGTCGTCGCCTCATCGAGCAGGCCGTCGCGCGCGAGATTGACCAGTGCCGGCACCAGCAGGCGGCGGGCGAGGTCGCCCATCGCGCCGAAGATCACCAGGGTCGCGGCCGGCGCGCAGGGCGCCTTGCTCATTGCGGCATCTCGACATGGCCTCCGAAGCCGAAGCGCATCGCGGAAAGCAGCTTGTCGCCAAAGGTCGTGTCCACCCGGCTGCGATAGCGCGCGAACAAGGCTGCCGAGAGCACATAAGCGGGCACCGCTTCCTCCATCGCCGCGTCGATCGTCCATTGGCCCTCGCCGGAATCGGCGACGCGACCGGTGAACTGCTCGAGCATCGGATCGCGCGCGAGGCCGATCGCGCAGAGATCGAGCAGCCAGGACGAGATAACGCTGCCGCGCCGCCACACCTCGGCGACGTCGGGCAGGTTGATCTCAAACCGCTCCTCGGGCGGCAGCTTCTCGGATGCCTTGCCCTTCAGGATGTCGAAGCCCTCGGCATAGGCCTGCATCAGCCCATACTCGATACCGTTATGGACCATCTTGACGAAATGGCCCGCGCCCGAGGGGCCGGCATGGATATAGCCGCGTTCGGCGCGGTCGCCCGGCGTGCTGCGCCCCGGCGTGTCGGGGATCGAGCCATGGCCGGGTGCCAGCGTGTCGAAGATCGGATCGAGCAGGTCGACCGTTTCCTTGTCGCCGCCGATCATCATGCAATAGCCGCGCTCCAGCCCCCAGACGCCGCCCGAGGTGCCGACATCGACATAATGGAGTTGCCGTTCCCGCGCAGCGGCTGCACGGCGGATATCGTCCTTGTAGAAGCTGTTGCCGCCGTCGATCACGATGTCGCCGGGGGAGGCGAGTTCCATCAGCCGGTTCAACGTATCCTCGGTGGGGCCGCCCGCGGGCAGCATCACCCAGAAGATGCGCGGGGCGGCGAGCTTCGAGACGATATCCTCGAGCGACGTGGCGGCGGTAGCTCCGTCCTCGGCCAGCGCCGCGACCGCCGCGGCATCCCGATCGAAGGCGACGATCTCATGCTCGCCGCGCATCAGCCGGCGCGCGATATTGGCACCCATCCGGCCGAGGCCGATCATCGCAAGACGCATGGTATTTCCTTTCTTCAGGGACGGGTGGCTGCGCGGACGGCTTCGACGAGCGCGGCGATGCCGCCGCCTCCGCGATGGAGATGGATGCGCATCACGCGCTGACCGCGCGCCGAGAGCACGTCCATGTCGCCGCGCGCCTGGGCGATCTGGACGGTGCCGAAGCTAGCGCGGTGACCGGGAACGGCGAGATCGGGATCAGGCTCGCGGGTGATGACCAGAAAGTCGCCGGTGGCGGGGCCGCCCTTGTACGCCTGGCCCGTCGAGTGGAGGAAACGCGGGCCGAAGCCGGCGACCGTCGCCGCCTGTGTCGTGTCGCGCACGGCAACGCGCATCGCCTCGATCGCCTCCGCGTTCTCGGCATCGCGCTCGATATAGGCGAGGAAGCCTGCATAACGCGGCGGAAAGAGCTCGGCGAAGTGGAGCCGCAGCAGTTCGATCGGATCGGTCGCGGCGAATTCGCCGTTGCCCGGTCCGAAGATCGCGAAATCGGGAGTGTCGACGATTGGCGTCGCCGATTCCAGCGCGCCACTCTGCTCATAGGCGTCGACCAGCTTGCGCGTCGCGACCTTGGCATCCTCGACATCGGGCTGGTCGAACGGGTTAATACCGATCACCGCACCGGCCACGGCGGTGGCGATCTCCCAGCGGAAGAATTCCTGGCCGATCAGTTCGGGCCTGGCGACGCGGACGGTGACGAGCGGTTGACCGGCCGCGACCAGCGCCGCCAGCTTCGCCTCGAGGGCGGCATCCGCGTCGCCTTCGAGATGGAGGTGCACGAACAGCCGATCGTTGCCGTAGGAGATCGCTTCGCCGGCGGGCTCCAGATCGACAGGCACGATGCCCTTGCCCTGCTTGCCGGTGCTTTCGGCGACCAATTGCTCCAGCCACGCCCCGAACGGCGCGAGCCCGGGGGAGGGCAGTATGGTGAGCTTGTCGCGCCCGGCCAGCGCCGCCTCGCCGAGGATCGCGCCCAGGTGGACGCCGGGATTGGCGGCGGGCGGCACATCGGACCCGCAGGCGAAGACCATCGGCGCGGTGGCCTCGAAAAACGCGCTGGTGTCGATGCCCATCGTCGCGGCCGGCACCATGCCGAACGCCGACAGCACCGAATAGCGTCCGCCGATTGCTGGATCGCCGGGAAAGATCGTCGCGAAGCCGTCCGCGTTGGCAGTCGCCTCCAGCTTCGATCCGGGATCGGTTACCGCGACGAAGCGGCTGCCGTCCTTGCCCGACAGCTCCCAGAAATAGGCGCGCAGCAGCTCGGGCTCCATCGTCGATCCCGATTTGGACGAGACGATGAACAATGCCTCCTTGGGATCGATCGCGGCGGCGACGGTCGCGATCTGGCCGGGATCGGTGGTGTCGAGGACATGGAGGTGCGGGCTTCCCTCGGCATTGCCGAGGATCAGCGAGAGCACTTCCGGTCCGAGGCTGGAGCCGCCCATGCCTAGCAGCACCGCGTCCTTATGTCGGCGGGCGCGTTCGGCGAGTGCCTTCAGGGCCTCGGGATCGACCTGCTTGCCGCGCGCGGCGGCGAGCCAGCCGAGCCACTTGGCCTCGTCCTTGCCGGTCCAGAGCGACGCGTCGCCCTGCCATAGCCGGCGGCTCCACGCCTTGGCTCGGGCAGTTTCGAGACGGGCCTCGACGGTCTTTTCGAGCGCGGCGGGAAGGCCGGCCTCCATCGCGTTCTGGCGATCGCCAAGGAACGCCGCGCGCTTCTCCGCCACCGCGCCGAGCAGCGCATCGGCGGCGTCGGCGAACAGCTTGACGCCTTCGGTGACGAGACCCGCGGTGACCTTGTCGAGCGCGAGGCCGAGCCGCTTCGTCTCCGCGATGACGTGGCGAGCGCCATCGACATCCTCGGTCAGCGTGTTGCGCACCGTGCCATGGTCGCGGAACGCGTCCATCGTCTTGGGCGGAACGGTATTGATCGTATCGGGGCCGATCAGCGTGTCGACATAGAGCGTGTCGGGATAGGCCGGATCCTTGACGCCGGTCGACGCCCAGAGCAGCCGCTGGGGCATCGCGCCCTTGGCGGCGAGCGCCTGCCAGCGCGGGCTCGCGATCATCTCCTGGTACCAGGCATAGGCAAGCTTGGCGTTGGCGATCGCGACCTTGCCGCGCAGCGCCTTGAGTGCCTCGCCCTCTGCATCGCCGGCGGCGACCCGCGCGTCGATCGCCTTGTCGATCTTGGCGTCGATGCGGCTGACGAAGAAGCTGGCGACGCTTGCCACGCTGTCGACCGGCTCGCCCTTCTTCACGCGCGCCTCGAGACCGTGAATATGGGCCTCGGCCACCGCCTGATAGGCGGCGATCGAGAAGAGCAGCGTGATGTTTACGTTGATCCCGTCCTCGATCAGCGCACGGATCGCGGGGGTGCCGGCATCGGTGCCCGGCACCTTGACCATCAGGTTCGGCGCGTCGACCGCGGCCCATAGCCGGCGGGCTTCGTCGATCGTGGCCTGGGTCTCGTTGGCGAGATAGGGCGACACCTCGATGCTGGCATAGCCGTCGCGGCGCTCCAACCGGTCATAGACCGGACGGAGATCGGCGGTCGCGGCCTTGATGTCGGCGACGGCCTGGCTCTCGTACAAATCCTGTACGCTGGTATCGCCCTTGCCCATGAAGGCGGCAAAGCCGGCGTCATAGGCATCGCCATGGCCCATCGCCTTTTCGAAGATCGCCGGATTGGAGGTGACCCCGGTCAGCCCGTCCTCGTCGATGAGCTTGCGCAGGCCACCCTCGTTCAGGAAACTGCGGTCGACAAAGTCGAGCCACACGGCTTGCCCGGCCTCGCCGAGCTGTTTCAGGCAGCTGGTCATCGGTTCTTCTCGATAAGCTGGCGCGCGACGGCGCAGACATTGTCGACGGTGAAGCCGAACTTGTCCTGCAGCGCCGCCAGGGGAGCCGAGGCGCCGAAGGACTTCATCGTGATCGTCCCCCCATACGGGCCGACATAGCGGTCCCAGCCGAGCGGACCCGCCTGTTCCACCGCGAGGCGGGCGCGCACGGCATTAGGAAATACCGACTGGCGATAGGCATCGTCCTGCTGCTCGAACAGGTACCAGCTCGGCAGCGACACGACCCGCGACCGGACGCCGTCGGCGGTGAGCCTCTCGTGCGCGGCGACAACCATCGGCAGCTCGCTGCCGGTCCCGATCAGGATGATGTCCGGATCGCCGTCCTCGGCATCGGCGAGGACATAGCCGCCTTTTTCCAGCCCGTCGGAGGAGGTGTATTTCGCGCGGTCGAGCGTCGGGATGGCCTGGCGCGAGAGGATGAGCGCGGTCGGCTCGTGCGTATGCGACAGGGCAACCTTCCACGCCGCCGCGACTTCGTTGGCGTCGCCGGGACGGATCGTGTCGAGCCCGGGGATCGCGCGCAGCGTGGCGAGATGCTCGATCGGCTGGTGCGTCGGGCCGTCCTCGCCCACGCCAATGCTGTCATGGGTGAAGACGAACACCACGGGCAGTTCCATGATCGCGGCCAGTCGGATCGGCGCGCGCATATAGTCGGCGAAGACGAGGAAGGTGGCGGTGTAGGAGCGCAGATAGGAGAGCGCCATGCCATTGGCGATCGCCCCCATCGCATGCTCGCGCACGCCGAAATGCATGTTGCGGCCGCCATAGTCGCCGGGCTCGAATGATCCGGCGCCTTCGAAGGTGAGATTGGTCTTGGTCGAGGGTGAGAGATCGGCGGCACCACCCATCAGCATAGGCACGTGCTGCGCGACCGCGTTGAGCACCTTGCCGCCCGCATCGCGTGAGGCCACGCCCTTGGCATCGGCCGGGAAGCTCGGGATATCCGCCTGCCAACCCTCGGGGAGTTTGCCCCGGCGGAGCAGGTCGAACTCCGCGGCTTCCGCCGGGAAGGCGTCGCGATACCGCGCGAACAGCGTTTCCCAAGCCTCGCGCGCTGGCTGGCCGCGGCCTGATATCGCCTTTGTGAAAGCTTCCTGGACGCCCTCGGGGACCAGGAACTGGGCGTCCTCGGGCCAGCCATAGGCGCGCTTGGTCGCGCGGACATTGTCCTCGCCCAGCGCCTCGCCATGTGCCTTCTCGCTGCCGGCGCGCGGGGAGCCCCAGCCGATCACCGAGCGGACGAGGATGAAGGTCGGGCGATCGTCGGTGGCGCGGAACGCGGCGAGCGCCTGCTCCAGCGCGTTGGTATCGTTGGCGTCTTCGATATGGAGGACGTTCCAGCCATAGGCTTCGAAGCGCTTGCCGACATCCTCGTCGAAGGCGAGTGCGGTCGATCCCTCGATCGTGATGTGGTTGCTGTCGTAGATCCAGCACAGGTTGGAGAGCTTGAGATGCCCAGCGATCGATGCCGCCTCGGACGAGACGCCCTCCATCATGTCGCCGTCGCCGCAAAGCGCATAGACGTCGTGGTCGAATAGCGTGAAGCCGTCGCGGTTGAAGCGCGCGGCCAGCGCCCGCTCGGCGATCGCCATGCCGACCGAATTGCCGCAGCCCTGGCCGAGCGGTCCGGTGGTGGTCTCGACCCCCGTGGTCATCCGGTATTCCGGATGGCCCGGCGTCTTGGAATCGAGCTGGCGGAATGCCTTGATATCGTCGAGGCTCACCGCGGGCCTGCCGGTTGGCTTGCCCTCCGCGTCGATCTCTCGGACGCCGGCGAGATGCAGCACCGCGTAGAGCAGCATCGAAGCATGCCCGACCGACAGGACGAACCGGTCCCGATTCGGCCAGTCCGGCACCTCCGGATCGTAGCGCAGGAAATCACGCCACAGCGTGTAGGCGACCGGGGCCAGTGCCATCGGCGTGCCTGGATGGCCCGAATTCGCCTTCTGAACGGCGTCCATGGCGAGGGTGCGGATGGTGTCGATCGCGAGGCGGGTGGGGGAGCCGTCTTCGTGCAGGCCGGTGGCGGCAGTGGGAGCTTCGATCATCGTCATCCTTGATCCTTGTAAGCGCCAAACGAGGAATCGATGGGAAGGATGCCGCCGGACACCGGATTTCGAACGTAAACCTAGAACCGCCTGTCGCGCCGGATGACACCCGTCTCTGTTCCGAGATAGATGGTGTCGATTTCGTCGAGGAACAGCCCGTGTCCGAGCAGGCCGGGCAATTTTGACAGGGACGCCGCCAGTGCGTGCGCGTCGGCGATCGGCCCGAAGGCGCAGTCGAGCACGACATTGCCCTGGTCGGTGCGGAAAACGCCATCGTCGGCGGCCATCCGCAGCGACGGCGTACCCCCGAGCCCTTCTATTCGCCGCTCCAGGAATGCCCGCGCGAACGGCAATATCTCGACGGGCACCGGTCGGTCGCCGAGTTGTGCCACGTCCTTGGACGAATCCGCGATGGCGATCATCCGCACTGCGGCGGAAGCGACGATCTTCTCGCGCAGCATCGCACCGCCCGCGCCCTTGATCGCGCGCAGGGCCGGGTCGATCTCATCGACGCCGTCGATGCACAGGTCGATGGCGGCGACATGGGCGAAGTCGAGCATGCGGATGCCGGCGGCTCGCGCGGCCTCGGCCGTGCGGTGCGAGGTGGCGACCGTATCTATCGCCAGGCCGGCGGCCACCCGCGCCGACAGCGCCGCGATCGCATAAGCGGCAGTGCTGCCGGTGCCGAGGCCGACGATCATGCCGCTCGCAACTTCGGCGACCGCAGCCTCGGCCGCGGCGCGCTTGCGGTCCTCGATCGAAGGCGTCGCCATATCAACGCATCCCGCCAGTGTTTCGGTCAGCCCCCGCAGGATTCGCGCACGATGAGTTCGGTGGGCAAACGCTTGCTTTCCTGATGATCGTCCTTGTCCATGATCCGCGAGACGAGCAGTCGGCCAGCCTCGAACGTATCCTGGCGCACCGTGGTGAGCGTGGGGGTGCTCAGGCGGCTCAGCAGCATGTCGTCATAGCCGACTACCGAGACGTCCTGCGGTACGGAGACCCCGCCGCGGCGCAGCGCCTGCATCGCGCCCAGCGCGATCAGATCGCTCGTCGCGACGATCCCGTCGAACTTCACCCCGCGGCGTAGCAGACCGCTGACCGCCGCGAAGGCGGATTCGAGCTCGAACTCGACCGTGAGGATGCGATCGGGATCCGGTTCCAGCCCGCTTTCGGTCAGCGCGTCGAGATAGCCGCGGCGGCGCTGCATCGCTTCGGGATCGCTGCCGCCCAGGAAGATGATCCGGTTGCGGCCGAGCCGCGCGAGATGCCGCGTCGCGCGCCCGCCGCCGAGCAGATTGTCCGATCCGATCGAGCAATAGCGCTGCCCGGACAGATGCGCGCCCCACACCACGAAGCGCGCGCCGGTGTCCGCCAGCTGGTTGAACTCGTCGTGCAGCATGCTCTGGCCGAGGAAGATCACGCCGTCCGCCCGGCTGGTCGTCGTCGCGATGACGAGGTCGTCGAAGCTGGTCGGGGAGCTGTGGCTGACGGTGAAGTCGCAGTCGCGCTCGCGCGCGGCCTCGCCGATATTGGCCAGCAGCTCGAGGAAGAAGGGGTGCGACAGCGGGAGCGGGCGTCCGCGCATCACCGGGGTGACGATCGCGATCGATCCGACCGCGCCGATGGGCCCGGTCGGCATGGTCGGCTTGAACGGATAGTCGTGATCGCGCGCGAGCGCCCAGATCCGCTGCTTGGTCCGCGTGCTGATCAGCGGATGATCGTTGAGCGCGCGCGACACCGTCGATGCCGACACGCCCGCCAGTCGTGCCAGATCCTGCAGGGTGGTATTGTTATTGCTATTGCTGCCCATTGGACCCAAGCTGTCGGCGATGCCGAATACGGCCCATTAGCGCATTGAGAGGGGCCCTTTGCAAGCGATCAAGCGGCGATCGTCCGACGCGGGGCGTTTCGGCTCCGCTCCGTCGCTCCGTCCACCGGCCTGGCAGCTCTGGAACATGTGCCTCGGGCTGTTCGGCGTGCAGGTCGTCTGGGGCCTGCAGAACGTCAATACCAGCCGCATCTTCCAGACGCTCGGCGCCAATGTTGACGAGCTGGCGCTCCTGTGGATCGCAGCGCCGATCACCGGGCTGCTCGTTCAGCCGGTCATCGGGCATCTGAGCGACCGCACCTGGGGGCCGCTCGGCCGCCGCCGACCCTATATCGTGGCGGGCGCGCTGCTCACTGCGCTGGCGCTGGTTGCGATGCCGGTCGCGACGACGCTCTGGTCGGCAAGCCTGATGCTGTGGCTGCTCACCGCCGCGATCAACATCGCGATGGAGCCGTTCCGTGCGCTTGTCGCCGATACGCTGCCCGAGCCGCGGCGCACCTCTGCTTACGCCTTGCAGGTGTTCTTCATCGGGGCAGGGGCGGTGTTCGCATCGGCGCTACCCTGGATGCTGACCAACTGGTTCGGCCTGGGCGGGCAGTTGCCGGGTGCGCACGCGGAATCGGTCGGTGCCGCCTATGTGATCGGCGCCGTCGTGCTGCTGGTGACGGTAGGCTGGTCGGTGGCGACGACGCGCGAGCGGCCTCCCGAGCAACTCGTGCCCGGCCCCGAAGACGTGCCGCATCCCCAGGTGCCCAGCGCGAGCGGTGCCGCCGCCCTGGTATTCAGCGGGATTGCCTGGACCCTGGGTGGCTTGGTGCTCGCCGGCGTCACCGCCATGCTGGGAGCCGCTCGCGAGCTCTATCTGGTTGCCGGGATCGCCGCCTTTTTCGGCCTGCTCCAGTTCGGGGCGGTCCAGCTGCGCCGGAGCGGCCGCGCCTCGATCGGCATGATCGTCATCGTCGAGGACATCCTCCACATGCCGCTGGTGCTGAAGCGCCTCGCGGTGGTCCAGTTCTTCACCTGGTTCGGCATGTTCGCGCTCTGGGTCTATGCGATCCCGGCGGTTGCCGCGCTCGATTTCGGCACGGTCGATCCGGCCTCGCCCGCCTATGGCGAAAGCGCGGACTGGGTCGGCATGCTGTTCGCCGAATACAACGCCGTTGCGGCGGTGGCGGCGCTCCTCCTGCCGTTCGTCGCGCGGCATGTCGGCCGGCGCGCCTGCCATGCTATCTGCCTCGGCTGCGGCGCGCTCGGCATGCTGGGCTTCGCGACGATGCACCAGGCGCAGGACCTGTGGCTGCCCGCGCTCGGCATCGGCATCGCCTGGGCGGCGATCCTGTCGCTTCCCTATGCGATGCTGTCGGACGGCGTGCCCGCACGGAAGATGGGCGTCTATATGGGTATCCACAACATCTTCATCGTCCTGCCCCAGCTGGTCGCGGCATCGACCATGGGGTTCGTTGTGCGCGTGCCGTTCGACGGCCATGCCGAAGGCGCGCTGCTCGCCGGGGCCGTGGCGCTGATCGTCGGCGCCTGCCTTGCGCTCACCATTCCTTCGGGGCGTCGTAGTCAAAATATTTGATGCAAAATTGCATAAAATGTGACTGCTGAAAATACTCAGAAAACTTCCGATCTTGCGAGAAAGATGCTCTCATAGGAGAGGGATGCGCGCCAAATTGGTAGCGTTATCCGAAAAATCCTGCTTGCGCCTAATGCAAAAATACGCAATTTTGTGCAAAGATTGCAGCGCCGGTGATGCCGCGCGCCCAAAACGCTCCCGCAAAAGCGGGGCACAAAAGGGGAGGAATGCATGAGGGATTTCGATTCGAGTCGTCGATTTCGCGCATTGAATTGCGGCGTTTCGCTGTGCGCACTGGCGGCGATGGGCTTCGCCTCGGCGGCGCAGGCGCAGACCGCCGATGCATCGGTGCAGACGCAGCAGGCATCGAGCGCAAACGCCCAGGCGGGCGAAGACGCGACCGAGGACGGCCAGGCGATCGTCGTCGTCGGCGTGCGTGCCGCGCTCGACACCTCGCAGAACATCAAGAAGAACGCCGACACCTTCGTCGATTCGATCACCGCGACCGATATCGGCGCCTTCCCGGACAAGTCGGCGGCCGAAGCGCTGGCGCGCGTGCCCGGTATCACGGTCAATCGCCTGCAATCCGCGGACGACAGCACCCACCCCTCGGGTGAGCCAACCGGCGTGCTGATCCGCGGCCTCCCGCAGGTCCGCACCGAGTTCAACGGGCGCGACAGCTTCTCGGCGGATTCGGCGCGCGGGCTTCAGTTCAACGACGTCTCGCCGGAGCTTCTGGCCGGCGTCGACGCCTATAAGAACCAGACCGCGGAGATGATCGAAGGCGGCATCGCCGGCACGGTCAACCTGCGCACGCGCCTGCCGTTCGACCAGAAGGGCCTGCTGGTCACCGGCAACTTCAAATATAATTATGGCGATCGCTCGGACCGCTGGACGCCCGAATTCTCGGCGCTGATCAGCAACACCTGGGAGACGCCGATCGGCCGCTTCGGCCTGCTCGCCGACTACGCCCAGAGCCATGTCGTGACGCGCACCGAGAGCGTGATCATGGACAAGATCGACACCTATTGCACCGCGGGGTTCGGCACGCCGGCCGCGGGCAACGTCACGTCCGGCGGCGCGATCGGCTGCACGGCCAATCCCTTCGGCGGCAACGGCTTCGCGCTGGTACCGGACGGCATCCGCTATTCCGAGGTCGACTACGACCGCAAGCGCCGCGGCATCGCGGCCGCCGCCCAGTACGAGAACAACAGCGGCACCCTCCGCGCGACCGTGCAATATGTCGACTCGCACTATCGCAACGGCTGGTTCGAGCGGGCGAGCCACACGATCCTCGAGGGCACTTATTTCAACACGCCGGCGTTCAATCCGCGCACCTCGTCGATCCTCGGACCGGCGGATGGCACGGGCGCATTCGTGTTCGGGTCGAACGGCATGCTCCAGTCGGGCACGATCACCCAGCCGCATGGCAGCTTCAGCGGCACCTATGACAGCCTGCAATCGGCGATAAATGCCGGTTCAGCGGTCGCGGGGATGCCGTTCGTCAATTTCTGTGGCGCGGGCGCGAACTGCACGACGCTGCGCGACGGGATGTACCTGCAGAACGAGGCGCGCAACTTCGCCCACCGCGAGGGCACGCGCGACTTTTCGGGTAACATCAAATGGGACGTGAGCGACCGGCTGCACCTCAATCTCGACGGCCAGTATATCGAAGCCTCGACCTATAATAACGATATCCTGGTCGCCACCGGATCGATGGCGAACTACCAGTACAGCGTGAACGGCGACGGTACGCCGCAGATCAAGCTCCTGCCGGGCTCGAACGTCAACTATGCGACGGGCGGCCTCGCCAATCCGCACAATTACTGGCTCCCGTTCATCCAGGGCCATGTCGAGGACAACAACGCCGACGAGATCGCGCTGCGCGGCGACCTTGAATATGAATTCGGCGAAGGCGGCTGGCTGGACTCGCTGAAGGTCGGCGTCCGCTATGCCGATCGTCACCAGAAGGTGCGCTATTCGACCTTCAACTGGACCCCGATCGCGGCCAACTGGAACTGCAACGGGCCGGGCTTCAACATCGATAACACCACCGGCGGCGCCTATCCGACCAACACCGGCAATTGCGGCGGCAATGCGGGGCACGCGCCGTTCAGCGGCTATGGCGCGGGGATCTGGGAATCCTACGACATGAGCGGCCTGTACGACGGCAATGTCTACGCCAACGGCCCGCTCGTCTTTCTCAACCGCGACACGCTGAAGGACTTCGGCAAGCTGCTCAACTCGCTGGGTGGCGCCAAGACCAATTCGCCGCTCGGGACCGGATACACCGCGATCTGCGACCGCCCGGAGGCGACCGTCGACAATTGCTTCACGCCCGGCGAGGTCATGGAGGTGCGCGAGAAGACCGAGGCGGCCTATGCGATGCTGCGCTTCGGCGGGGACGACAAGACGATCTTCGGCGGGGTCAGCGTCGTCGGCAATGTCGGCGTGCGCGTCGTGCAAACCCGCGAGAGGAGCGATGGCGGCATAGCCTTCCCGGCGACCAATATCTTCGACAACCTGCCTGCCTGCGGCACGCCGCTGAGCGGCAACGACATCGTCAATCCGAGCTGCTATCTGACCCCGGCGATCCGCGCCTTCGCGAACGGCGGCTCGATACCCAATACCTACAAATCCTCGACGACCGACTGGCTGCCGAGCTTCAACGTCCGGTTCGGGCTGGATACGAAAAGCTTCATCCGCTTCGCCTATTCGCGCGCGCTTTCGCGTCCCGATTTCGGCTATCTGCGCAACACTGTCGCGATCAATGCGCCGATCCTCAACGCGACACCGGACTCGCCCTATATCGTCTACAACTCACCGAATGCGGCGCACACTGCGGCGAACGTCACCGGCTATAATTTCGTGTTCCAGGCCAATTCCGGCAATGCCGGGCTCAAGCCGGTCATAGCCGACCAGTTCGACCTGTCGTTCGAGCATTATATGGGCCGCAGCAGTTCGTTCACGCTGAGCGGCTTCTACAAGCAGCTCAACAACAGCATCAGCTATGGCGAGTTCAGCCGCACCTTCGCCAATGGGGGCTCGACCCAGACGGTTCGACTGCTCGGACCGCATAATGCGGACGACGGCGGCAAGCTGATGGGCTTCGAAGCGGCGTACCAGTCGTTCTTCGACTTCCTGCCGGGGCTGCTGAGCGGGCTGGGTGCGCAGCTCAACTATACCTATGTCCACCAGTCCGGGATCAACAATTCCAACCTGATCACCGCATCGTCGAGCGGCGATGTCGGTGCGGTGGGCATCGGCCAGCCGGCGCTGGGCGGAGCCGGAAACGTGATCGATTCACATCGCCTGGCGGGCATCTCCGACCATACGTTCAACGCGGTCGCGCTGTACGAGAAGGGGCCGGTCGGCTTCCGCCTCGCCTATAACTGGCGCTCGCGGTACCTGACCCAGAATCTCGACTGCTGCATCGGCCTGCCGGTGTTCCAGAAGGCGGCGGGATATCTGGACGGATCGATCCGCTTCTCGGTCAATCGCTTCCTCGAACTGTCGGTCGACGCGTCGAACCTACTCAACACCAGGAGCGTCTACCAGCAGCAGATCTTCGGGGACTCACCGGCGACGCCGGACGCCAAGCCGGTGTTCCAGGACTCCGCCTGGAGCCGAGTCGACCGCCGCTTCCAGTTCGGAGTGCGCGCGAAATTCTGACTACCCTCCCTCGCGCCGCCGCGATCCCTTCGTGGCGGCGCGCCCTTTTCGGGTGCCGAGGAGCGGTCGGCCATGCCAATTGAGAGCGAACCAAACGAACCCCTGAAGATCGTCATCCTGGGTGGCGGAACCGCCGGCTGGATGTGTGCCGCCGGGCTCGTCCGGCACCTGGACCCGCGCGACTATCGGATCACCCTGATCGAATCCGACGAGATCGGCACGGTCGGCGTCGGCGAAGCCACGCTGCCGCACATCAAGATCTTCAACGACAGTCTCGGCATCGACGAGGCGCGCTTCATGGCGGAGACGGGCGCGACCTTCAAACTCGGCATCGAGTTTCGCGACTGGGACCGGCTCGGCGACAGTTATATCCATCCCTTCGGCGCATTCGGCGAACCCTGGGGCGGCGTGCAGTTCCAGCATCACTGGCTGCGCGCGCGTCAGGCGGGCCGCGCGGTCAAGCCGATCGAGGCCTATTCCTTCGCGGTCATGGCTGCGCGCGCGCGCGTCTTCGAATTTCCCAACGACGACCCTAGTTCGATCCGCTCGACCTTCTCCTATGCATATCATTTTGATGCGGGGCTCTATGCCGAGTTCCTCCGCCGCTGGGCGATCGAGCGCGGCGTGACTCGGATCGAAGGCATGGTGCAGAGCGTGGTCCGCGCGCCCGCGACCGGAGACGTTACTGCGCTCACCCTGCAATCAGACCAGGCGATCGCGGGCGATCTGTTCGTCGACTGCTCGGGCTTTCGCGCGCTGATCGTCGGCCAGACCATGGAAGTGGGCTGGCAGGACTGGAGCGAATGGCTCCCTTGCGACCGCGCGCTGGCTGTGCCGAGCGCGCGCGCCGACGATTTCACGCCCTTCACCCGCGCCACCGCGCGCGAGGCGGGCTGGACCTGGCGCATCCCGCTCCAGCACAGGACCGGCAATGGCTATGTCTTCTCCAGCCGCTTCACCGACGAGGACCGCGCGCGAGAGACATTGCTCGCCGCTCTGGACGGCGCGCCGATCGCCGAGCCGCGGCTGCTACGCTTCAAGGCGGGGCGGCGGTTGCAGGGCTGGCGCGGCAATTGCGTCGCGATCGGCTTGGCGAGCGGGTTCCTTGAGCCGCTCGAATCCACCAGCATCTTCCTGATCCAGGCGGCGGTGCACGACCTGGTCACGCTGATGCCGAAGCGCGGAAGCGAGCGCGGAGATCCGCGGCTGGCGGCTGAGTTCAACCGGCTGTTCGAGATGCAATATGATCGTGTCCGCGATTTCCTGGTGCTGCACTACACCGCCAATCGCCGGCTGGGCGAGCCGCTATGGGATCATGTCCGCACCATGGCGCTGCCCGACAGCCTGCAACGCAAGATCGCGCTGTTCGTCGCGCGCGGGGCGGCACCGGACTACCAATACGGCCTGTTCGCGCGCGACAGCTGGCTTTCGGTGCTGATCGGGCAAGGGATCGAGCCCCACGCTTGTGACCGGCTCGCCGATGCGCTCGCGCTCGACGATGTCGAGGAGCGGCTCGGCTATTTCGCGAACCGGATCGCGCTGAACGTCAGCGCGATGACCTCGCATGCGGACTTCATCGAGTCCTATTGCGCTCTCGACCGGGTGCCGGCTTGAGCGGGCCGGTCTCGCGCGTCGTCGTGGTCGGCCAGGACGCGCCGCTCTGGCTCGCGGCCAGCGCGATCCGCGCCGCGCTCGCCCCTGCAGGCGTCACGGTGGAAGTGGTCGCCTTGCCCTCGGCGATCGACGCCTCGCATGTCCATGCCAGCCAGCCGGCGCTCGAAGCGCTGCACAACATGCTGGGCATCTCCGAGACAAACCTGCTCCGAGCAACGCGCGGCAGCTTCTCGCTCGGACAGCGCTTCATCGACGATACCGGCGAGCAGCCGCCATTCTTCCACGCCTACGGATCGCACGGCGCGCCGATCGCCGGACAGGAATTTCTCGCCTTCTGGCTCAAGGGCCGGCGTCACGGCCTCGCGGCCTCGTTCGGCGATTTCAGCCTGACCGAAGTGGCGGCGCTCAACGGCCGCATGCTGCTTCCCGACGCGGATACCGAGATCTTTGGTCGGGCTGACTATGGTTATCATCTGCCTGGCATCGCCTATGCGCGAAGCCTGCGCGCGCTGGCGAAGCAGGACGGCATGACCGTGCATGAAACCGCGGGCCTGGTCGTCGAGAGGCAAGACGATGGGACGATCGCCGCCGTGCGGCTGGACGACGGTCGGCGGGTGGCCGGAGACTTTTTCGTCGATGCCAGCGACCCGGGGCTGCTGATCGGCAGCATGTCCGGGACCGAGTGGACGAGCTGGCGGGAGGTCTTTCCCGCCGATCGCGTGTTGCGTGCGCGCGGGCCGCGCATGCGCAGCATCCCGGCCTATGGGCAGGTCATCGCCACCGAATGGGGCTGGGCGAGCCTCCATCCCAGCCAGGAGCAGACGCATGTCACTGCCGCCTTTTCGGCCGATGCGGCGGAGGAGAAGATATTCGATGGACTGCCTTTGCTCTGCGGTTTCGTTCCCGCCGAAGTTTCGCTCTCGACCTCCGATCCCGGGCGGTACCGCGCGCCATGGACCGCGAATTGCGTGGCGATCGGGCACGCGTCCGCGCGCTTCGATCCGGCGCACGGCATCGACCTGCTCGGCGTCCAACTGGGCCTAGTCCACTTGCTTTCGCGCTTTCCCGCCACCGCCGACTTTTCCGCCGAGCGGCGCGATTATAACGAGGCGATGGCCCGGCTGCTCGACCGGCTGTGCGATTTCCAGGCGGCACATTATCGGCTGGCCCGCTATGCCGGCGACTTCTGGGACAAGGCGCGCGCTGGCAGCTGTCCCGCTACGCTGGCGCACAAGATCGATACGTTCGCGGCCCGCGGCCAGATCGCGGTGCTCGAGGACGAGAGCTTTCCGAACGACAGCTGGCACGCGCTCTTCATGGGCCATGGGCTGATCCCCAACAGCTGGATCCCGGCGATCGACCCGATCGCGCCGGAACTGATGCGCACCGAATTCCGTCGCATGCTGGGTTTCATCAAGGAGAAGGTCCTCGCTCAGCCCAGTCATGACCAGTATCTCGCCGATCTACGGCCGGCGGCCGGATGAGCGGGCCGGTTTCACGCATCGCCGGTCGCCGGGACGATCCGCTGGTGCGCGGACCCTGATGCCGGCGCGCCGCCACCCGACCAAATTCCGAAGCAAAGGACACTCCATGTTCCGCCCTATCGCTCTCTCCCTTGCGATCCTCCTGTCGACTACCGCCGTCGCCCAGGCGCGCGAATGCGCCAGGTCGCCGGGAAATGTCCTGGAGCTGTGCGTCGACGTCGAAGGCGGCAGGGCGCTCTATTCGGTCACACGGCGGGGGACGGCGATACTGGCGCCGGCGGAACTCGGGCTGAGCTTCGACGGCGAACAGGCGGCGCGTTATACCGCCATCGGCAACCCTCGGCGCGCCTCGGTCGATACCCGCTGGGAGCAGCCATGGGGCGAGCAGCGCGTCATCCGCGACCGGCACAACGAGCTGACGGTGACCCTCACGGGCGATACGGCGCTCAACGCCCGTGTCGACGTGACCTTCCGGCTCTTCGATGACGGCATCGGGTTCCGCTATGGCTATGCGAATATACCCGCGGGACAGTCGGTGAATGTGACCGCGGACCGCACCCAGTTCCGTCCGGTCGGATCCTATCAGGCCTGGTGGTATCAGGCACTCGGCCAGGAGCGCGACGAATATCTCTACACCCAGACCGACGCGCGCCGGATCACGCTGGCGGAGACGCCGCTGACACTGAAGGGCGCGAACGGCATTTATCTGTCGTTCCACGAGGCGGCCCTGGTCGATTTCCCGAGCATGCTGCTCGCAGGCAACGGCACGGGCACGCTGACCGCGTCGCTGATGCCGTGGCCCGACCGCACCGCCGCCCGCAAGATCGGGCCCTTCACCACGCCATGGCGGACCGTGCTGATCGGCGACACGCCCGGCGCGCTTGCCGACAGCCGGATCGAGCTCAATCTCAACGAGCCCAATAAGTTGGGCGACGTCTCCTGGTTCAAGCCGGGCAAGTATGTCGGCGTATGGTGGGAGATGCACCTCAAGCACTCGACCTGGGGCAGCGGCTATCGGCACGGCGCGAACACCGAGAATGTGAAGCGCTACATCGATTTCGCCGCGAAGAACGGCATGGACGGGGTGCTGGTCGAGGGCTGGAATCAGGGCTGGGACGGCGACTGGATCGCCAATGGCGACAAGTTCAGCTTCACCAAATCCTATCCCGATTTCGACGCTCCCGGGCTTGCTGCCTACGCGAAGAGCAAGGGTGTCGCGCTGATCGGGCATAACGAGACGGGCGGGGCGGTCGTCAATTACGAGGCGCAGCTCGAGGATGCGATGGCGTTCTACGCCAAGCTGGGCGTCCATGTCGTCAAGACCGGCTATGTCCACCATAGCGGCGACATCGTCGATGCGGACGGCGGCCAGCAGTGGTTCGCGGGCCAGTACATGGTGCGGCACAATCTCAAGGTCGCTGAAGTGGCGGCGAAATACCGCATCGCGATCGACGCGCACGAGCCGGTGAAGGACACCGGACTGCGCCGCACCTGGCCGAACATGATCAGCCGGGAGGGCGCGCGGGGGCAGGAGTTCAATGCCTGGGGCATCCCGACCAACCCGCCCGAGCATCTCACGATCCTGCCGTTCGCGCGGATGCTGGGCGGGCCGATGGATTTCACGCCGGGCATCTTCGACCTCGCGCATGGTCAGACCGACGTCACGCTGCGCGTCCAGTCGACGCTCGCGACGCAGTTGGCGGAATATGTCGTGCTCTACTCGCCGGTGCAGATGGCGGCGGACCTGCCCGAGAATTACGACGCGCGCCCCGATGCCTTCCAGTTCATCCGCGACGTGCCGACCGACTGGGAGACCTCGCGCACGCTGCAGGCCGAGATAGGCGATTATGTCGTGGTGGCGCGGCGGCAGCGCGGCGGTGCCGGCGAATGGTATCTGGGCGCGATCACCGACGAGAATGCCCGGACGCTGTCGCAGCCGCTCGATTTCCTGGCGCCCGGCAAGCGCTACGAAGCGCAGATCTATGCGGACGCGCCCGGCGCGGACTATCGCACCAACCCGACCGCCTATCGGATCGAGAAGCGCATCGTGACCCGCGCGGACACGCTGACCCTGGCATTGGCAGCGGGTGGCGGGACGGCGATACGCTTCCGATCGATCGACTAGACCTGCGTCGTACGGGTCATTTTTCCGACGCCGCATCCTCGATCAGCGCGGCGACCTCATGGGGATGCGAGATCATCACCACGTGCGACGCGCCTTCGACGGCAATCGTCTTCCGCGCATGCGCGCGCTCGGCCATGAATTTCATCGCGGCGGCCGGAATGTTCCGGTCGGCGGTGCCGTAGATCATGTACGAAGGCAGCGTCTTCCACGAGGCTGTGCGCGACGGCTCCTGCAGGGCGGCCAGCGTAACCGGGCGCTGGGTGGCCGCCATCTCGGCGGCCTGCGCGGCAGGCACGTCCGCGGCGAATTGCGCGTGGAACTTGTCCGACCGGATATAGAGATCCTGATTGCCGTCCGGGAGCGCGATCTGCGTCAGGGCGTCTCCGAGCGTGCTTCCCGGGAATTTCCCGGAGAGCATGAAGGCGGTTTCGCCGATGTCGGGCGCGAAGCCTGCTACATAGACCAACGCCTTGACGTTGCTGTTGCCATTGGCAGCCTCGGTGATGACCGGCCCGCCATAGGAATGGCCCACCAGCACGACCGGTCCGGGGATCGACCGGACGACCGCCGAGACGGACGCGGCGTCGCTGGCGACGCTGCGCAGCGGATTGGCGGCGGCGATCACCCGATAGCCATGCTTGCCGAGCTCGGAGATGACCGGATCCCAGCTCGAAGACTCCGCGAAGGCACCATGCACCAGGACGATGGTCGGCTTGTCTGCGCCGGCCGCTTCCTGCGCGATGGCGCTTGCCGGATAGGTGAAGGCGGCGGCGAGGAGCAGGGCACCAAAGGGCATTCGCATATCTATCTCCGTGATCGATGGGAGCGCGCGAGCGTGAGGGCTCAGGCGGCGTCCGAACGCAGATGGCGTTCGAGGAACTGCCAGCTGCGGCCATTGGCGAGGGCAGCGGCATCAGCGTCGTAGTGCAGGCCACCATGCCGGGCGAAGGCATGGGCACAACCCGGATAGCTGAAAATCTCGACATTCGGCCGCCCGGCAAGCGTCGCCTTGATCTGGGCTTGCGCGGCTTTCGAGATGAACTCGTCCTCCTCGGCCAGATGCATCAGCAGCGGCGCCGAAATCCCGGGTGCCTCGTTGAGGTACTTGTCGGTCTCCGCACCGTGATAAGCGACCGCGACCGCGACCTGGATCGGCTCGCGCGCGGCGGTGAGGAAGGTCATCAGGCCGCCGAGGCAGAAGCCCAGCAGGCCGACTTTGCCCGTGGTCCCCTCCAACGTGCCCGCAGCGCGCACCGCGGCGGCGATGTCGTGGACCGCAGTGTCTCGATCGAACGCCGCATAGAGCTTCTGCGCCTTCTGCCAGTCGGCGTCGGTTCTCACATTGAGATTGACCCCGGGCTCAAGCCGCCAATAGAGATCGGGGCACAAAGCGACGAAGCCTTGCGCCGCCAACTCGTTGCAGGTCTGGCGCATGTCGGCGTTGACGCCGAACGCCTCGTGCAGGACGACGACGGCGGGTGCGGTAGGTCGATCCGGCCGCGCAACATAGGCGTCAAATGCGCCGTCGCTGGTCTGGATCGTGATGTGGCTGGACATGGAATTCTCCTTGGTTCGCATTCAATCCGACGAGATCTTCGACCATCTCGGCTGCAGGCTGTTGCGCAGCCAGTCGTCGAACCGGAGCGATGCGATGCGGGCCTCTGGCCCCGGGAGAAGCGTTCGCTCCTCGAGCTCGGCACCGAAATAGGGGGCATGGATATCGGCCACGACGCGGCGGCCGTCCTCGAAGGCGGTGGCGATCTCGGTCGCGACGTCGACGAGACGGAAGAGCTCCGGACCGGCGACCTCCAATATGGTGTTGAACGGGTCGCTGAACACCGCATCGGCCAGCGTCTCGGCGATGTCCTCGCCTGCAATCGGCTGTACCAGCGCGGGCGATATCGGGATCTCGCCCGCCGTTCCGTCCTGCACCACGTCGCGGATGAACTCGAAGAACTGGGTCGAGCGCAGGATCGTGAATGGAATCCCCGATTCCTTGATCAGATCCTCCTGGATCTTCTTCGCCTGGAAGTAGCCGATGGACGTGAGCCGATCGACCCCGACGATCGACAGCGCGATATGGTGTCGAACCCCCGCAGCGCGCCCGGCGGCCAGGAGGTTGCGGCCCGAAGTCTCGAAAAACCGGATCGCGTCTGGCCCGTCCAGCGAAGGCGAGTTCGAGACGTCGACGACAATCTCGGCCTCGGTCAGCACCTCGGCCAGTCCGACCCCGCTCATGGTATCGACCCCGACGGTCGGTGAGGCCTCGAAGACCCGGCAGTCCTCCTGGCGCAGATTCCTGACCAGTTTTTCGCCAATGCGGCCGGTGCCGCCGATGACCACGATTTTCATGTCAGTGCCTCGAAGGAAGTGGTGTCGATTGCTGACGGACGCGCCTCGGGCAGTCCCTCTTCGACCAGTGCGCGCCGCACGGTCTCGCGTTCGGCGACGCGCTCGAAATAGGCATGCATCTCGGGTGCCATCCGCACGCCGAACCCGTTTGCCCAGCGCAGCATGACGAAAAGATAGGCGTCCGCCACGGTGAAGCGCGGACCGAACAGATAGAGCTCGTTGATCCGTTCGGCGATGACGTCCAGTCGCCGGGCGACCGCTTCGCCCGCGGCAGCCTTTTCGGCTTCGCTGGCGTCGTGGAAATAGGGTTTGAAGGCGATGTGGAGCTCGGTCGAGAGATAGGAGAGCATCTCGAGCAGCCGGGTGCGCCCCAGTGGTCCTCCCGGTGCAAGCTTGGGCTCGCGATCGGCGATCAGCTCGAGGACCGCGATATTCTCAGTCACCGCGTCCCCATCGTCTAGCACGAGCATGGGCACATAGCCGCCCCGGGGATTGAGCGCGTTGAAGTCATATCCCTGCTCGGTGAATTTCGTCTTGAGGTCGACCCTCTCGAATTCGGCGGCGAGCCCCGCCTCGTGGAGCGAGATGCGGCCTGCGAGGCTACATGCGCCCGGCGAATAATAGAGCTTCATCGATCTGACTCCTCTGGATGGATTCTGTCCGGCCAGCCGGGGATTTTTCTCGCGAAGTAGGTGCGGGACACGCTTGCCGGGGGGGAGCCGCGTGTCCCGCACCCATCGCGGTCAGGCGGCCGCTGCCGCCGGCGTCTCGACCGGATGGACGGCACGAAGGCCGATCTGCAGGCGGTTCCAGAGATTGATCGAACCGATCAGCAAGGTGAGATACGCGATCTCCTTCTCGTTGAACTGGCTCTGCAGCAGCGCATAGTCTGCGTCCGGGGCGTGCGTCTTCGCGATCCGGGTCAGCGACTCGGTCCAGTTGAGCGCGGCACGCTCACGGTCGGTGAACAGCGGTGACTCGCGCCAGCCATCCAGCATGTGGAGGCGCATGTCGTTCTCGCCGTTCTTGAGGGCATCCTTGACGTGCATGTAGATGCAATAGGAGCAGCCGTTGATCTGCGAGGCGCGCAATCGCACCAGCTCGAGCAGGCTGTACTCGATGCCGCTGTTGCCGATGGCTGCCTCGACGGCCATCATTGCCTTCGAGCCTTCGGGTGCGGCCTGGAAGATGTTCAGGCGAGGGGTCATGGTCTTCTCCTGCAAATGGGGAACCGACGGTTCCGTGGGCGGTAAGGGTTAGTTCCCAGCCGCGCGCCCGGCGTGGCGATCGCGGATCGCCCAGAGGCTCAGCGCTATGCCGATGAGTGCCGGAAGCGTGACGGCGCCAAAATCGCGGGCGAGCGCGGACGGCCCACAGATACCGACGGCGACTTCCCAGAAGTGAAACAGGGCGTGGCAGCAGAGCCAAAGCGTTGCCGCGGTCCATAGGACGACGCGAAACTCCGGGCGGAACGCGCCGGTCAGGAACGCCGCGCCCAAGAACAGGAAGATGATGCCGATATCGCGGAGGAAATGCTGGTTGAACGGCCCGGTGGTCGTGACGCCGGGTATGGCGAAATACCAGTTGGCGGGCGACGCGAGCATGAAGAGGCCGTTCGCCACGGCGAGAAGGCCGAGCACGACGGCGACTATGATGCAGGTCTGCTTCATCATCTTCGGATCCTTCGCTGTGCGGGTTGGGGAGGCGTCATGTTCATCGCTTCGGCGGCGGTGGGACGTTGGCGAGCCACCAGTCGAAGCGGGTGGCGCCCAGGCGCGCATCGGGACCGGGCATCAGCGAGCTGTCGTCCACCCGGAGGCCGAAATAGGGAGCCTCCGGATCGGCGATCACCTTGTGCGGATCCTTGTCATAGTCGAGCACGCGGGCGACCAGATCGTCCATGTAGAAGCTTTCGGGACCGGCGATTTCGCGCGTGCCGTTAAGGGGCTGGGCGAGCGCGGCTTCCGCGAGCGCGGCAGCGACGTCCTGCGCGGCCATCGGCTGGAAGAGGGCATGGGGCAGCCGGACGGTGTCGCCGTCGATCGCGGATTGCGCGATGCCGCGCAGGAATTCGAAGAACTGCGTCGCGTGGAGGAGCGTGTACGGAATCCCCGAAGCCCGGATCAGCCGCTCCTGGGCGAGCTTGGCGCGAAAATAGCCGCTGTCCTGCAGTCGCTCGGTACCGACGACCGAAAGCGCCAGATGATGGCGCACCCCGGCGGCCTTCTCGGCCGCGGCGATATTGTCGCCCGCGGTCCTGAAGAATCCCATCGCGGTCTCCTCGTCGAAGGACGGCGAGTTCGAGACGTCGACGACCACCTCCGCGCCCTCCAGCGCCTTGGCGAGGCCTTCGCCGGTGAGCGTGTTGACCCCCGTATTCGGCGCGGCAGCGAGTACCTCATGGCCGTTCCGGCCGAGCGAAGCGACCAGCTTGGAGCCGATCAGCCCGGTTCCGCCAATGACGACGATCTTCATGATTGCTACCTCTTGCGGCTTCAGGAACGAGCGGAAGATCGCGCAGACCGGCATCTTGCCGCCATCGTGCGGACGGCTGCGCCCTGCCCACCAAATGACAGGCAAACCTCGCCTTTGGTGCAGGTCGGATATGGCCGGCGTGGCCATTGAAGCGCGAGTCTCCTGCTATCTCGGTGCGATCGCACGCGGACGGGGGGAGTCGAGGCAGCCTGACGCGGCCTCGTCGTATGGTCTGGGATCAGACCTTCGCGACGGCCGGAAGCGAGAATTGAAAGAGCGCGCCACCTTCAGGATGGTTCGACGCCGTGATCGTGCCGCCATGCGCTGCGATGATCGACTGGCAAAGGGCCAGCCCGATGCCTATGCCGTCATCCTTGGTGGTGAAGAACGTACCGAAGATACGGTCCAGATTCTCCTCCGCGATGCCGGGGCCGCCGTCATGAATGGAGAAGATGACTTCGCCGTTCTCGCCCGTGGCGGTGCTCAGCTCGATGCGGCCCGGCCCATTCTGCGCCTGCACGGCGTTGACGAGCAGGTTGACGACGACCTGCTGCAGCTGGACCCGGTCGCCGAGTACCTTGGGCAGGCTGGGATCGAGGCTGGTCGACAGGTCGATCGACCGCGATTCGATCTCGTAGCGAACGAACAGCAAGGCCTCCTCGATGATCTCGTTCAGATCGAGCGGTACGCGCTCGGGCTCGCGCCGGGCCGCCATGCCGCGGATGCGCTGCACGATGTTGCTCGCGCGGCGGGCGTTCTCCGCGATCCGGGTCGTGAGCTGGCCGACCTTGGCCAGGTTCGGGTCTTCGCGCGACAGCCACCGCAGGCTGGTTTCGGCATTGGTGACGATCGCCGCAAGCGGCTGGTTCACCTCATGCGCGATCGACGTGGCCAGTTCACCCAGCATCGAGATCCGCGCCGCGCGCGAATAATCGGCCTGGAGCTGCCGCAGTTGCGCTTCGGTGCGCAGCCGATCGGTGATGTCCTCGAAGCCGAGGATCGTCACGTCGAGACGGTCGGGTGGCGTCGGATAGGTCACCGACAGTTCAACATCCCGCAGCCTGCCGTCGAGGGTGCGCAGCTTCATGACCTCGATATAGTTGCGCCGGCCTTCGAAATGGGCGGTGATCACGCGCTTGGCGGTGTCGGGAGAGGCCGTGAACAGAAAGTCCACCGGGCCGATCAGCTGATCGGGGCTATCGGCCGCGAACAATTGCACTGCATCGCGGTTGGCGTCGGTGACCTGGACGATGTTTCTCGAGTGGAGGGGCAGTTCGGGCGCTTCGTCCAGATAGCGGGCGATATCGGTGACACCCCTTCGCCGGAGTTCGTCGAAGATCGCGGTCATCGGGGTCGAATCAACCTGCACCAGCGCGCGGGGCAGGTAATGAATGAGGTTGCGGTATCGCTCCTCGCTGGCGCGGACCGACCAGAAGGAACGGTCGTCGGTGACGGTGCCATCAACCGACAGGAACACGATGTCGGGATGCGCATCGTCGGTCGATATGCCGATCACACAATCGGCGAAGGCGATCGAGGTGATTTCGCGGGTACGCGCGGCGCCGGGCGGATGGTTCGCCACCGCCGCCAGAATGAGTTCCGCGAAACCGGTCCAACCCTCGCGTGGCGCATAGGCGGTGAGCGGCTGGCCGATCATTCGCTTGCGACCCCCATAGGGGCCGACCAGATGCACGGTGTTCTGGTCGACATCGGCGATCCGGATGCTGGCGAGAAGTGTCTCGACCCAATTGAGCGGTCCGGTTCCGTCGACGATCGACGCGATCATGCCGCGCGCGCCGGATACGTCGAGCACCCACCACGCCGTCGTGTCGTTATACTCCGCCCCTGGGCCCGCGCTGCCGGGTCGCGGCAAGAGCGATTCCTGCGGCAGGGCAATATTGTCTCGTCCGGCCTCGACAAGGGCGGGGGATGCGCTCGCCATGTCAGCCCCCTGGCAGTTCCTGGCTCAAGGCGCCGTTCCCCCGATCCAGCGCAGCCCGGAGTGCATCCAGCAGTTCGCCGTCGGCGACCGGCTTGGTGAACCACGCGGCAGCGCCACCCAGCAGCGCGCGTGCGCGCGTCGCTTCGTCCACGGAGGAGGTGATGAAGATCATCGGCATGGCCCAGCAGCGCGCGCGCAGCCGCTGTTGAAGCTCGAGCCCGTTGATTTCCGGCATCCGGACATCGGTGATGATGCAGTCGAACGTGTCGGCCGCTTCGTCGGCGAGAAGCGCCGCACCGCTCGCGAACGTGCGCGCGGAAAGGCCTTCCACCTGCAGGAGATCGAGAAGGGCCTCGCGCACGGCATAATCGTCATCCACGATCGCGATAAGGGGCGGGTTGGACAAACGAGGAGCCCTCAGTGACCTGACCGGCGCGGCCAATATCGGATGTCGCTGAATTCACGGGGGAGTGTAACCATACCATGGTCTAGGTCACCCGCTCGCGAAGTCCGGCGGGAAGCATGTCCCAGGCGCGGACAAGTTCGCCGACCGATACCGCCTGCATCTTCTTCATCACGCCGCTGCGATGAAGCTTGACCGTGACTTCGGTGATGCCGAGCTCGAACGCGATCTGCTTGTTGAGGCGTCCCTGCGCCACCAGCCGAAGCACCTGGCGCTCGCGCGCGGTCAGCGTGGCGTAGCGGTCGGCCTGCTGCTTCACCAGTTGGGCATCGGCGCGCTGGGCGAGATCCCGCTCGATGCCCGTGGTCACCGCGTCGAGGAGTGACTGGTCGCGGAACGGCTTGGTCAGAAAGTCGATGGCGCCGGCCTTCATCGCCTGGACCGTCATCGGGATATCGCCATGGCCGGTGAGGAAGACGATCGGCTTCGGGTTGCCCGTGGCGGCGAGATGCTGCTGGAGATCAAGCCCGCTCGAGCCGGGCATGCGCACATCGAGCACCAGGCAGCCCGGCCGCTCCGGAAGCTCCGCCTCGAGCAGCTCGCGCGTCGAGCCGAAGCCGACCGCGTCGATCCCGACGGACAACATGAGTTCCTCGATCGAGGTACGGACGGCCACGTCGTCGTCGACGATCAGCACCAGCGGGCGGTCCTGCACGATCGCGCCGGAGAGCAGATCGGCGGCATGGGGCTGGCCGGGCAGCCAGGGCTGTACCGGGCTTCCACGGTTCAATTGGGATCCTTGGTTCATCATGTGACCTCCGGGCGGTTGCGGCTGGAGACAGGTTATTGTTTCACGGGGCGCGGCGGCGCGAAATCCCGAACAAGGTTAGCCTGGCCCTCCCCGATCGGGGGAGCGCGGTTCGAGCCGGATGACCCGGCGACCGAAACGATGGGCGTCGATCGAATAGGCCCCCGGGCCGAGCAACGCTAACGCGCCGACCCCGCCGATGGAGCCCAGGATAAAAAGGACTACCTCTCCCCGCGCGGCGAGAAGATTGGCGGCCAGGGCCAAAGCGAGCAGCAGCGCCACCGCGCGCGTGCCGCAACCCGACAGGAGGGCCAGGGCAATGGCTGCGGAACCCGCCGCCGCCAGCCACCAACTGGCAGGCGCAGGCCAGAGGCGGCTGAGCGCGGGAAACGCGATCAGTGCATAGGAGATTCGCATCACCAGCAAGGCGATGCCGGTGGCACCATCCGGATAACGTGAAATAAGCTTGGGCACCGGCCATCGATAGCCTCGCGGCGGATTCGGGTCAGCCTTCGGTCCGGGGATGTTCCAATCCCCCGTTCGGGGGTAGCATCCTCCGCGGCTCCCGCCGATTGGGTGCGTTGACTTGAGACTGGGCGGGAACCCACCGGGAATTGCAGACACGGCGATGCAGCTGATCAGGGCGCTTCTCGTCGCGGCGATGCTGCTGCAGCCGTTCGTCGCGTCGGCCGCCGATCCGGTAACCAAGACCGGGCGCAGCCTGGCCCATTACACGCATCAGCGCTGGAGCGAAGAGAGCGACGCGCCGAGGCCGGTTGTCGCCTTGGCCCAGGATGGGCGCGGCTATCTCTGGGTCGCGACCGCCACCGGCCTGTTCCGCTTCGACGGCATTCGCTTCGAGCTGGTCAGCGCCGGCATCGACCTTGTTGAGCATGGCCCTCCGTCGGCCCTGCTCCTCCGGCGCAACGGCGAGGTCTGGACCAACTTCGAACGGTCGGGGCGCTTCGCAGTCTATCGCGATGGCCGGCTGCAGTTCATGCGGGCGCCGCGGGCGCCGCATCGCGTCATCGCCATGAAGGAAACCCGGGACGGAACGGTCTGGGTGCTGACCGAGCGCATCGGACTCCCGCTCATGCGGTTTCGCGACGGCCGGTGGACATCCTACGGTGTCGAGGCGGGAGCGCCGCTCGACAATCCCTTCAGCATGGTGGTGACGCGCGACGGCACGGTCTGGGTTTCATTCACCGCTTCAGTAGCGCGCCTGGCGCCGGGCAGTTCTCGGTTCGAGTTCCTGCGGCATGACAAGGGCGCTACCGGGCGGCTGTCGATGGACCCGCAGGAGCGGATCTGGCTGACCGAGCGGCGCGGAACCTATCCGCTCACCGGGCCGGGCGGACGCGGAAGCCCGCCGCCGCTCCGCCATGCCTATGCGACCGACGCCGCGAAGATTCGCGGCTGGCCCATATTCGACCGCGAGGGAAATCTGTGGATCGCCACCTATTATGACGGGCTGCAGCGCGTCGCGCGCCCCGATCCACGCGGTGCCGCCTCGGCGGCTGAGGCCGTTGCCCAGGTCGAGCGCTTCACCGCGCGCGACGGTCTCTCGTCGAACGCGACGACCCAGATTTTCCAGGACGGGGAGGGCAATGTTTGGGCCGCTACCGAAAACGGCCTGGACAGGTTCTGGCCCGCCACGCTGCGGTCCGAACCCATGCTCCGCGCACCCGCCGCGTTCGGCGACCTGCTGCTGCGGGCTTCGGATGGGAGCGTCTATATCGGGCAGGCAGCGACGGTGTACCGGGTGCGCCCCCATGAACGCCCGACGCCGATCTTCCAGACGCGCGTAGAGCCGCGAACGCTGTGCCAGGCCCCGGACGGCGCGATCTGGATCGGGACCGACGACCGCGAAGTCGTGATCTGGCGGGACGGCCGGGTGCGTCGCCTGGGGCAGAAGGTGCCGGTCTTCGATACCATCTACGATTGCGCGTTCGACGCCAGAGGTGATTATTGGGTCACGGCGGCACTCGGCGGAATGGCCCGATTCAGGGCAGGGCGCTGGGAGCGGATGTTCGGTCCGACAGGCGACGCATTCCTGCCGAAGTCGATGGTGGCCGACGAACATGGCCGGATCGTCGTCCAATGGAATGACCGCACGCTGAGTCGGCTCGACGGTGCGGTGCGCGAGGCGGCTCCCATACCCTTTGGCAGCTACCAACCCTATGATGTCGCGCTCTATCCGGCGGCGCCCGACGTGTATGTCGCCGGGCGTTTCGGGCTTGCCCGGTTCCGCGACAGGCAGTTTCGAAGCATCTCCGCTCGCCATGTGCCATTGCTCAGCGGTGTGAACGGCATGGTCCGCACGCCCGCCGGGGACACCTGGCTCACCGGTCCTGGCGGCGTCCTGCGTGTCGCTTCGGCCCATCTCGAGCGCAGCTTCGCCGACCCGACCGAGCCGCTGGCCATGCAGGTTTTCGGCCCCGACGACGGGCTCCGCAGCCGCCCGCATTCCCACAGCCGGCACGCCGTCGTGCAGGGCGGCGACGGGAGGCTCTGGATTGCCACCCAGAGCGGGACCCTGTGGCTGGATCCGAACGACGTCACGCGAAGCGGCACGCCCCCGAATGTGGCGGTCGGTGCGCTTGTCGCCGACAAGATCTATCGCGATCCGAGCAGCCTCACACTGCCGGCGGGGACATCGAACATCCAGATCGATTTCGCCGTGCTGGGTTTCTCGAACCCGCGTGCGTCGCGCGTCCGCTACCGGATCGAAGGGCAGGATCCGGCCTGGATCGATGCCGGGACGCGCCGACAGGCCTTTTATACCAACCTCGCACCGGGCACCTATCGCTTCCGGCTGACCGCGGCGAACGATAACGGGGTCTGGAACGAACCGGGCGCCACCGTCGAATTCGTCATTCCGCCGACCTTCGTGCAGTCCCGGTGGTTTGTCGCTCTGTGCGGCGTCCTCGTGCTGGTCCTGCTCTGGCTGATCTATCGGCTGCACATGGCCCAGGTCGCGAGCAGGATCCGGAGCCGGCTCGAGGAGCGGCTGGGCGAGCGCGAACGGATCGCCCGCGAGCTGCACGACACCCTGCTGCAGAGCGTCCAGGGACTGATCCTGCGCTTCCAGTCCGTGGCCAACAAGATGCCCGCCGAGGGCGCGGCACGCGCGCAGCTGGAAACGGCGCTCAGCCGCGCCGACGAGATCATCGTCGAAGGGCGCAATCGCGTGCAGGATCTGCGGGTGGCCGACGGCTCGGGCGACCTGCCGGCGCTGCTCCGCGAGCGCGCGGTCGGCGCCGGCTTCGATCCCGCCATTCCGATCCGCATCGTCGTCGAAGGTCGACCGCGCCGGGTTCATCCCCTCATTTCGGTGGAGCTGGGCAGGATCGCGGGCGAGGCGCTGTTCAACGTCGCGCGCCACGCCAAGGCGAGCAGTGTCGAGATCACGATCCGTTTCGCGGCGCGGCAACTCGGCGTGGAAATCCGCGACGACGGCGTCGGGATCGCCGAAGACGTTCTCGTAAGGGGTAACAAGCCCGGCCATTTCGGTTTAGTCGGGATGCGGGAACGCGCGGAGCGGATCGGCGCCAGCTTCTCGATCGAGAGCAGTCCCGGCATGGGTTCCGCCGTGACGATGACGTTGCCGGCCCGCCTCGCCTTTGCCGATCAGGCGCCGCGCCGGCGGCTGCTTTCGAGACTTTTCCGCAGCAAGAAGGAATCGGGTCATGCCTGACAAAGACCCATCGCCCATCCGCATCCTCGTCGTCGACGATCATCCGGTGCTGCGCGAAGGCGTCGCGTCGATCCTGGAGGATCGTGCGGACATGACCGTGGTCGGCGAGGCGCGCGACGGTGCCGAGGCCGTTGCGCAGTTTCGCGCGCTCAAGCCGGATGTGACGCTGATGGACTTGCAGATGCCGGTCATGAACGGCCTCGAAGCGATCATGGCGATCCGGGCCGAGTTCCCCGACGCCCGCATTCTCGTCCTCACCACCTATGCCGGCGACGTGCAGGCAGTGCGGGCACTCAAGGCAGGCGCTACCGGCTATCTGCTCAAGAGCAGCATCAGGACCGAGATGCTGGATGCCATCCACAACGTGCATCGCGGCCGGCGGCACGTCCATGGCGACGTCGCCGCCGAGATCGCGCTCCACGTCGTGGACGACAATCTCAGCGAGCGCGAGGCCGCGGTGCTCCGCCTGGTCGCGATCGGCAAGGCCAACAAGGAAATCGCGCGCGCCATGTCGCTTTCCGAGGAGACGGTGAAGGCGCACCTGAAGAGCATCTTCACCAAGCTCGACGTCGCCGACCGCACCCATGCCGTGACCGTGGCCGCGCGACGCGGGATCATCGAGCTCTGAGATCCAGGGCAGGCAGGGGCAGCGAACTAGCTCACAGCAGCGCCATGCCGCCATCCACGCGCAGATTGATCCCGGTGACGAAGCTGCTGGCATCGGAGGCTAGGAACAGTGCGGCACGCGCCAGCTCACCGGGCTGGCCCAGCCTTCCGAGCGGAATCGCCCTGGCCATGTCCGCCGTGAAGGATTCGAGCTGTTCGGGAGGAATGCCGAGCTTGTCGAGGATCGCGGTCTCGGTGGGGCCGGGACTCAGCACATTGACCCGGATCCGGCGCTCCTTCAGCTCGAGCGCCCAGCTGCGCGCGAAGGCACCGACCGCCGCCTTGGAGCCGGCATAGGCGGCGTGGCCGCCGAGCACCTTCTCGCTCGCCAGCGAGCCGGTCAGCACGATCGCGCCGCCATCGCGCATGATCGGCACCATCTTCTGCACCCCGAAGAAGACACCGCGCGTGTTCACCGCGAACTGCGCGTCATATTCGGCTTCGGAGACCTCAGCAGAGTGGCGGATCGTGTTGATCCCGGCATTGGCCATGTAGATGTCCAGTGCGCCGAACCGCCGGGTGATTTCCGCCGCTGCCTGGGCATGATGCTCCGGATCCGCCGTATCGCCCTCGATGCCCAGTGCACCCGACCCGATCTCGCGGACCGCCTCGTCCAGCGCCTTGCGGCGACGTCCCGAGATGACGACCTGCGCGCCTTCGGCGGCGAATGCCCTGGCTATGGCCAGCCCGATCCCGCTGCTCGCGCCGGTGATCATCGCGGTTTTTCCGACCAATATTCCCATAGTTGTACCTTTCAGCTCATTACGCGTGAGAGGTATGAACTCGGCCGACAGCGATAAGCTGTGCGGTGGTCGAGCCTCCGATCGCGGAAGGTTCGTCCCACAGGCTCTGGCCGGGTCC
Organism: uncultured Sphingomonas sp.; assembly: GCA_966211615.1. Lineage (GTDB taxonomy): Bacteria > Pseudomonadota > Alphaproteobacteria > Sphingomonadales > Sphingomonadaceae > Sphingomonas. The sequence continues at coordinate 75,316 of CBIHNZ010000010.1, read as the reverse complement.
GAATGGGATTCGACTATGCTCAGGTATGGGGCGAACACACCGAACGAAGGGTGTCGCCTTGAAAATCGGGCGGCCAGCCGCTGCCACATGTATGAGCAAAGCCCGACCTCGGCGCAGATGGCCGCCGGGTCATGCGCGCTGCCATATCGCCTCCACGTGGAAGGCATCGCCCCGTCTGCCGGTTCGCAGAATGGCGCGGGAGCGGCTTGTCGAGCCGTGTTAATCGGACGCGACAGGGATGATGAACGCAGGGGTTTTTCCGATTTCACCTTGCGGCCGACGAAATGGCAGTCGAGCGTCCAACCTGTCCGGCTCTTCAAGACTCACGAGGAAAACAAGATGGCTCAGCCGATACGCATCCTGCTGCAGACGACGATTCCCGCGATCGATGACGACTGGCATATCGGGCGCTTCTCGATGTTGCGCGATCATCTCGCGGGGCTCACCGGCGAGGACGGGACGCCCTTGTGCGCGGTAACGGCGCGCGATCGCGCGGCTCCAGGCGCTCCAGATCCCGTGCTCTCGACGATCGATCGATCGGACTTCGACGAGCTCTGGCTGTTTGCGGTCGATACGGGCGACGGGCTGGCCGCCGAAGATTGTGAGGCGATCAGCCGCTTCCGGAAGAATGGCGGCGGGCTGCTGGTGACGCGCGACCATATGGACCTGGGAAGCTCGGTGTGCACGCTGGGCGGGGTCGGCAACGCGCATTTCTTCCACAGCAAGAATCCCGATCCCGACGCAGCGCGCCACGTCATCGACGACCGCGAGACCAGCTATATCTCCTGGCCCAACTATCATTCGGGCGCGAACGGCGATTTCCAGGAGATCGCGGTCGTCGCACCACCGCATCCGGTGCTGCACGATCCCCTGGCTGGCGACGGGCTCGTTCGCTTCCTTCCCGCGCATCCACATGAAGGCGCGGTGGGAGCGCCGGCGGGTGATCCCTCCGCGCGCGTGATCGCGACGGGCGTCAGCAAGGCGAGCGGCAACCGCTTCAATATCGCCGTCGCGTTCGAGCCTTCCGCCGATGGCGGTCCGGCGGTGGCTGAATCGACGTTTCACCATTTCGCCGATTACAATTGGGACCCTGCCATGGGTTGCCCGAGCTTTGTCAGCGAAACACCGGGTGACGGCCTTGCCCGTTCGCCCGAGGCGCAGCAGTCGATCCGGCAATATGTCCGGAATCTCACCTTGTGGCTGGCCGGACGGTCACCGCTCGAAGAGGGCGACGCGCGTCTCGATGAGGAACTGGACGAGGCGCTGGACGAGAGTTTTCCGGCCAGCGATCCGCCAGCGATCGGCTAGGCGCCGATATCCGGCGGATGGAGAAACCCGTCAGTCGTTGATCGTCCATTTGGGCAGGGACTTGGCCCAGCGCGTCTCGGGCGCCGCTGGGTCGAAGGTCAGCGTGCCCGGCTTCCATGCGCGAGCGATCGCGATGTCCTCCTCCGTTCTGGCGATCAGCGCCGTCACGTCGACCCAGCCGATCCGGTTGAAGAAGTTCGGCACATATTGTGCGTCGCGAACCGCGGCATAGCGCCGCCACGCGTCGCGTGCGCTTTCCAGATGATCGATTGCGCTTGCCTGGTCGACCCGTCGGCGCGTCTGGTCGAACATCGCCAGGTCGCAGGCGCCCCAGATCTTCTCGGCATAATAGCGGCCGAGATGCGCCATCGCCTCGATGTCGCCAAGCGTCTGCGCGAACTCGCGGCCCGCGGAGCCCGACGATGCGCGCAGCTCGCCGGCCAGGCGGAGCGCGGTGTCCGACCAGCCCGCGAGCGCGCCGGCCGCTCCAGTCCTACGACATCGACGATTCCGTAGTGCTGGTGCTCGAGGCGCCGGGCAACAACCGCGACCCCGACCGCATCGAGACCGCCACGCTCGCCGGCGATTCGGGCAGGCGCCAGACGCTCTTCCTGCTCACCGAGACCGGGCCGGACACCGGCGTGTTCGCCGGCGCGGTGCCGCCGAGCACGCGTAGCTCGGGCAGTGACATTCCGTGCGACATCACCGCCGACAACACGGGCTGGCTGACGCTTACCTTCGCCGAGGACGATTACAGCTTCGGCTCGGCCAATTCGTTGCTGATCGACCCCGAAGGCCATGTCTTCGATTCGAGCACCGGCGCTCCGCTCGACGGCGCGCTCGTGACGCTCATCGACGATGCCACCGGCCAACCCGCACAAATACTCGGCGACGACGGAGTCAGCAGCTATCCGAGCACCGTCGCTACGGGCTCGCGCGTCACCGATTCGGGAGGGTGGAGCTATCAGCTCACCCCCGGCAACTTCCGCTTCCCGCTGGTCGTGGCGGGCCGCTACCGGCTTCGGATCGAGCCGCCGCCTGGCTATGTCGCGCCTTCGGTGCGCACGCCGGCGCAGATGGCGGGGCTGATCGGCCCGTTCGGCAGGCCGTACCGGCTCGTCGAGGGATCGTTCGGCGCGGCCTTCACCGTGGCGGGCTCCGCGCCGGTGACCGTCGATGTGCCTGTCGACCAGCGCACCATCACCCCCGCCTTGGTCCAGCCCCGTCTGGTGATCGACAAACAGGCGTCGGTGCGCGAGGCCGAGATCGGCGACTACGTTCAGTACCGCGTCGAGATCCGCAACAATGGCGATGGCGGCGCCAGCGCGCTGACGATCTCGGACCGGCTGCCGCGCGGGCTGCGCTACAAGCCGGGCTCGGCGCGCGGTGCGCCTGAGCCCGTGGTGAGCGGCGATGGCCGCTCGCTGTCCTTCGCCGCCGGCGTGCTCGCGCCGGGCGCCACCACGCGCATCGCCTATCTCGTCGAGGTCGCTCCCGGCGCGCCGCCGGGCGAAGCCGTCAACCGCGTCACCGCCGCCAGCGCAGAGCGCTCGGTGAGCAACGAGGCGAGCGTTTCGGTGCGGATCCGCCGGCCTCTGTTCACCGACGGTTTCACGATCATCGGCCGCGTCACCGAAGGTGCCTGCGGCGATCCCGCGCGCGGGCGCAAGGGGATCGCGGGCATCCGCCTGCTGATGGAAGACGGCAGCTATGTCGTCACCGACGCTGACGGGCTCTACCATTTCGAGGGCGTCTCGCCCGGGACCCATGTCGTCCAGATCGACCTGGCGAGTGTTCCCTCCACCCATGCGCCGGTCACGTGCGACGCCGACACCCGATCGGCCGGCAGCGCCGTCTCGCGCTTCGTCGAGGCGGGCGGCGGCAGCCTCCAGCGCGTCGACTTCCAGCTTCGTCCTACCGGCGTGGCCGCGGCTGCGCCCGAGGCGCTTCTCGTGACTCCTGTCGCGGACGCGCTCGCCGCCGGCAATCGCGACGACTGGCTCGCACGCGCCACCCCCGGGATCGCATGGCTCTTCCCCGATGCCGACCATAATCCGAGGGCACCCGCTGTGCGCGTCGTCATCGCCCATGGCACCGGTCAGCGCGTCGCGCTGACGCTGAACGGCAAGCCGGTCGATGCACTCAGCTTCGACGGCACCGACGTCGACCAGCAGCGCGGGGTTGCGGTTTCGCGCTGGACCGGCCTGCCGCTTGTCGAAGGCGACAACCGGCTCGAGGCGCGCGTGCTCGACGCGGGCGGCGCCACCGTCGCGACGCTCACCCGCAATGTCCATTATGCCAACACGCCGGCCCGTGCCGTCTATGTCCCCGAAAAGTCGCGCCTCGTCGCCGACGGCCTGACCCGGCCGCTGATCGCGGTACGCGTGCTCGACCGCAACGGCCGGCCCGTCCGCGCCGGTACCGTCGTGCCGTTCCGTGTCGACCAGCCCTATCGCGCCGCCCAGGCAGGCGCAGCCGAGCAGGGCCGCCAGCTAGCGGGCCTCGAGCGCACCCAGGCGAGTGCGCCGGTGGTCGGCGATGACGGGCTCGCCTTGCTCGCGCTCGAGCCGACGCGCCAACCGGGGCTCGCGCGCATCGCGGTCACGCTGGCGGACCGGGAGCGTGAGCGGGTGAGCGAGGTCAAGGCCTGGCTCGCCGCGCCCGCGCAGGATTGGGTAGTGGTCGGCTTCGCCCGAGGCACCCTCGGCTACGAACTCCTCTCGGGCGCCGAGCAGGTCGCGCGCGGCAAGCATGATGATCTCGTCTCGGACGGCCAGATCGCGCTCTACGCAAAGGGCCGGATCAAGGGCTCGTGGCTGCTCACCATCGCCTATGACACCGACAAGGATCTCGAGCGGATGCGCGAGCGCGGCGTGCTCGGCACGATCGATCCCGACCGCTACTACACCGTCTATGGCGACGGCACGCTCCAGGGCTATGACGCCGCCAGCCGGCGCAAGCTCTACCTGCGGCTCGAGCGGCGCGAATTCTATGCGCTGTTCGGTGATTTCGAGACCGGGCTCGTCGACACCAAGCTCGGTCGCTACAATCGCACGCTGAACGGCCTGAAGGCCGAATATACGGGCAGCCGCGCACGCTTCACCGGTTTCGCCGCCTATGACGACAGCCGCTATGGGCGCGACGAGATCCAGGGCAACGGGCTTTCAGGCCCTTATCGCCTCTCGGGCCGCAACCTCGTGCCCAACAGCGAGAAACTGCGCCTGGAGACGCGCGACCGGCTGCGCCCTGAGCTGGTGCTCGAGAGCCGCCAGCTCACGCGCCACATCGACTATGACATCGATCCCGGCGCGGGCACGATCCGCTTCCGCGAGCCGATCCTCAGCCGCGATGCCGATCTCAATCCGGTCTTCATCGTCGCCGATTATGAGACCGAGGGCGACGGCCGCAAGCTTGCCGCCGGCGGGCGTGCCGCGGTGACGCTCGGCCCCGCCGAGGTCGGCGCGAGCCTGATCCGCGACGAGACCAATGGCAAGGCTACCGTCGCCGCGATCGACCTGCGCGCCAAGGTCAGCGAGACCACCGAGATCCGCGCCGAGATCGCGACCGGCGGGCGCATGGGGTTGGGCAGGGGATCCGCAGCGCTTGCCGAGATCGAGCATCACGGCAGCCGCGCCGACCTGCTAGCCTATGTCCGCCAGCAGGATCGCGACTTCGGGCTCGGCCAGCAGAATTTCGGCGAGGCGGGAACGCGCAAGATCGGCGCCGACGGCCGCATCCGGCTGGGCGGGCGCTGGAGCCTCGCCGGATCGGCGTGGCACCAGCAGGACCTCGATGGCCCGGCACGGCGGCTCGCGGGCGAGGCGCGCCTCGAATATCGGCGCCCCGCAGGCACGATCTATGCAGGTACTCAATTCGCTTCCGACCGCGGCATCGCCGGTGCGCGGCGCGAGTCGATGTTGCTCACGTTCGGCGGTACGCAGAAATTGCTCGCCAACCGGCTCGAGCTGACCGGTGAGACTCAGGTTCCGCTCGGCGGCAAGGACGACAGCGTCGACTTCCCCGCGCGCCAGCGTCTCACTGCCGGCTGGCGCTTCAGCGAGGCGATCCGTCTGATCGCGGGCTATGAATATGCCAAGGGCGACCAGTTCGAGGCGCAGACCGCGCGCGTCGGATTCGACGTCGCGCCCTGGGCCGGCGCGCGGCTGATGGCGACGCTCAACCAGGGCGGCATCGCCGAGAACGGTGCCCGCACCTATGGGCAATACGGCCTCAGCCAGTCGCTCCCCATCGGCAAGCGCTGGACGATCGACGCGACGCTTGATTCGAGCAGCACCTTTGCCGGCAGCATTCCTGCGGGCGACCGCGTCAACACCTACCATCCGGTCGCGGCGGGTGGCTTCGTCGGCGGCGACGGGATCGACGGCGATTTCGTCGCGGGCACGCTTGGTGCCACCTATCGCGGTGACCTGTGGAGCTGGAACGGCCGCGCCGAATACCGCACCGGACCACGCGACGAGCGGCTGGGCGTCACCTCCAACCTGCTGCGCAGCCTCGGCAACGGCGGCACCTTGGCATCGAGCATCCGCGCCTATCGCCTGCGCGAGAGCAACGGCTCGGTCGCGACCTCGATCCGCGCCGACCTGGCGCTGGCGCTGCGCCCGATCGACAGCCGCTGGTCGCTGCTCGAGCGCTTCCAGATCCGCAGCGAGGACGCGGGTATGGGCACCGGCTCCGGCAATGTGCTGGGCGTGCCTGTCTTCGCCTCAGACACGCGGACCACCTTCCGCGCGATCAACAATCTCGCGATCAACTATCGCACCGGTGGCGAGGGCACGGGCCACGGCTTCGAGGCGAGCTTCTACTACGGCGCCAAATATGTCCGCGGCCGCTACGCCGACGAGAGGTTCGACGGCTTTATCGATGTCATAGGGGTCGAAATCCGCAAGGACATCCGTCCGCGCTTCGACCTGGGCGCCGCCGCGAGCGTGCAGCACAGCTGGTCGACCGGCGCAGCCAATTTCTCGTTCGGCCCCACCGCCGGCTTCTCGCCTGCAAAGGATGTGTGGTTCTCGGCAGGCTACAATATCACCGGCTATCACGACGGCGATTTCGAGGATGCGCGCTGGACGCGGCAGGGGCCGTTCGTGACGATGCGCATCAAGTTCGACCAGCAGTCGCTCGGTGCACTGGTGCGGCCGCTGTTGGGAGGAGGCCGGCGATGATCGGCATTGCAAGGCTTGCGCGGCTGCTGCCGCTGGTGCTGCTCGTCGCGGCGTTCGATCCGCTCGGGATCGTCAAGACCTCGGCGGTGGTCGCCGATCCCCAGGGCAATCTCCTGCCCAAGCGCGTGCCGGGAGCGGTGGTCGACTATACGACGACCATCTCCAACCCCAACGGCATCTTCACCACGGTCAACGGCGTGACCTTTTCGGACGCGATTCCCGCCAACACGGTGCTGCGCGTCGCCGATCTGGGGCTGCTCAACTCAGGGCCGGTGGTCTTCGCCGAAGGGCTGATCCCGAGCCTGTTGAGCTACAGCTTCACGAGTCTGGGCAGCACCACCGACCGGCTCGACTTTTCGAACAACAACGGCGCCACCTGGACCTACACGCCCGTCGCGGACGCGAACGGCTATGACAGCCGCGTCACCAACATTCGCGTGCGGCTGGGCGGCAACCAGGTTGCGGGTTCGACCTTCTCGATCCGGTTCCGCGTGCGCGTGAAATGATCGAGACTATTTCGAGGGAAACAAATCCCGCCAGCGCGCGTCCAGCCTTGCCTGCGGGCTGCCGTCCTTCACGCGCGCGACCAGCGAGAGGCCGCGAAGCGTCACGCTGTGGCCACTGAGCAGACGGCCCGAAATGGTGTAGCCGATATCGTAGAGCGCGACATCCTCATGCGACTGGCCGTCGACCAGGAAGCGCGTGCTGATCACGACCGGCAGCCGCTCGTCGCCGCGGCTATTGTCGGGAAGATGCGCCAGTTCCCGTGCTTTTTTAAGAGTGCGTTCGAACCAGGCGGCCTCGATCCGCGGCTCACCGGTGGTTTCCGCAGGTGGCGCATCCAGGGCGGTCGGAAAAAGGATCTTCTGGCTCTGCACCGACTGCTCGGCAGAGACAGGTTTCAGTATCAGCCTATGTTCCCCGGCATCGGCTGCGATCAGCACCAGGGTCGCGGCACGGACGGAGGCCCGCTGTACATCGGCGTCCTTCACGGCGCTGCTGCTGCTTCGCTCGCTCCAGCTATTCCACAATGTCAGCGCCGAGATGACGACGGCAATCACCGCCAGCACTTCCCCCAGGGTGATCCACCGCCGCCGAATTGCCGCCGCCTCCACGGCGCGCGCCTCGGCCTTCGCATCCGCCTTGGCCTCGGTTGTGGTGTCCGGACGGAGGGGATTGTCGTTCACGATGTCGGTTCCATCATCTGGGGCCTGAGCCGTCAAGCGGTTGCGATGCAGGATCGATCCGCAACAGCCGATGAACGACGAGCCGGCCGCAGCTCAGCCGGATTGGGAGCCCGATTGCTTCACCGCAGCCATCTTATCCAGTCGCCATAGGCATGGCAGGTCGCCAGGAGGGATGTCTCGCCGCCCGGCCAGCAGGTGAGCGACAATTGCACCTCGCTTCGCGACGCAGTCCATTCGAAGCCGATCCACGCGAAGGGCCGCTCGGCCGTCGCGCGATCGCCGGCCTGCCGGATCGCGTCGATCACGGTCTGGCAGTCCTCCGTCGTCAGATATTGCAGGACCATGGAGTGAAACACCACGCGGCAAACGCCCATCGCCTGCGGGGCGTCCAGGCGACGGGCCAGCCAGGGCGCGGCGCTGTCCCGGTCTACCCGCGGCGGGTGGAGCCGGGCGACGGCCAGTGCCTGCTCCAGCCGGTTCGCGCGGTTCGGCTGATCCGCCCACACGAAGGAGAGAAGGCGTTCGCGCGTCGCTTCGTCGGCCGCGTCGAGGGGATTCAGATCCACCCCGCGCGCGGCGACCACCTCGATCGGTGCATAGGCCGGCGGCCATCCGTGCCAGGCGGGCGCGATCCGGACCGGCGAATCCGGCTCGCCCGCGGTTATGCCGTCCAGCACATAGGCGTAGCGCGCGAGATTGAGGTTGAGCCCGCAGCTGGAGCCCAGCTCGAGCAGCTCGAACGGCAGGTCCGTCTTGCGCCGCGCGGCCATCAGCGCCGCTGCGATCGCCGCGGCGCGGCCGACCTCGTTGGTCTGCGGCGTCTCGAGCATCCAGGCGGCGATGAAAGCATCTTCGGTGGAGAGCGCCGCGGCGATCGCACGGTCGAAATCCGCATATTCGCCCCGGTAGAGCGCGCTCAGCACCGGTATCGCGCCGCGCCGCGCGAGCGCATGAAGCGCGGCGTTGAAGCGCATGGCGAGCGCCGCGGCGGAAGGGTCGCGAGGCCATCCTGCGATCAGCGCCGCCGTCCGTGGTGCGCAGTGGAGCTGGCGCTCCCCGGCCTCGAGCACTGCGGCGACAAAGGGCGAACCGAGCGCGCGCGCGACCGGGGCCTGGCGCCCGAGTTCGCTGGGCTCCGCAACATACGCGATCATACTCATACAAACTTTCCTTGCCGCCGAGGCGGTTGCGTGCGCGAGCGGAGAGGTATTGTTAGGGGCCATGGACGCCCGGCCGGGCGTCCATGGCGGCAGGCGGCTCAGAAGGACTGCCAGCCGTCGCTTGCGGCGGCCGGGCGTACCAGCTTGGACACCGCGGCTGCCGGCAGCGGCTTGACGTTGCCACCGGCAAAGCGTCCCCGCTTGCTGGCGGCGGTGTTCACGACGTCGCCGACCTTGAAATGGCTTGCCTGTTCGGAAAGGGCGGTCACTTCCGCCGCGAGATGGCGCGCCGCCGCGGAGGTCTGCTCGACCATCGCCGCATTCTGCTGGGTTGCCTGATCCATGCTGCCGATCGCCGCGCTGATCTCCGTGATCGCGGTCGACTGGGCCTGGTTGTCGGAGGCCATCTGGCCGAGCAGGCTGTGGACCTCGCCGACATCGCTCGAGATATTCGCAAGCGCGCCATCGACCTTCTCGACCATCTCCACCGCCGCGCCGATATCGGCCTGGGTGGCGGTGAGCTGGTCGCGGGCGCGGCCGGCTTCTTCCTCCGCGCGCATCGCAAGTGCCGAGACCAGATCGGCGACTACCGCGAAGCCGCGGCCCGCTTCTCCCGCCCGGCCTGCCTCGACCGCGGCGTTCATCGCGAGGACGCGCGTCTGGAAGGCGATCTTGTCGAGACCCTCGATCACGCTGTCGATGCCCTTGGCGCTCTCCGCCACGCGGGTCATCGCCTGGACGGCTTCCTCCGCGGTGGTGCGGCCGTCGGTCACCGACGTCATGGTGTCGTCCGCCCGGTCGACGGTGCGGGTGGCGGCTTCGGCCGTCGCCTTGAGGCGGCCGTCCATCTGTGTGATCGCGGCAGAGGTCTGCTCGAGGCTGGCGGCATTGCCTTCGGTACGGCGGGCAAGGTCTTCGGAGGCCTGGGCGATCTCGCTCGAGCCGGTGCGGATCGCTGCGGTCGATTCCATCACCGAAGCGATCAGGCCCCTGAGCGCGCTCACCGCATTGTTGAAGTTGGTCTTCACCGCCGCATAGTCGCCCGGGAACTCGCGCGTGATCTCGGCGGTGAGATTGCCGTTGGCGAGCTCGGAAAGCTGCGTCGAAACCGTCTCCACCACCATCTTCTGCGAGGCTTCCGCCCGCGCGCCGGCTTCGTCCGCCAGCTGCTTCGCGACCGCGGCGTCGCGGAAGACCAGCACGGCGCGCGCCATGTCGCCCAGCTCGTCGCCGCGATCCACCGCCGGCACGGCGATGTCGTTCTTGCCTGCGGCAAGGGCGGCCATCGTCTTGGTCAGATCCGTGATCGGGCGCGCAATGATCTGCGTCAGCAGCCAGGCGAGCCCGATCGCGATGCCGATCAGCGCGATGCCGCCGATCACCAGCGCGGTCATCGCGGTGCCGATCGCACCTTCCTGGCGTTCCGAATTCTTCTCGATGAGGGAGCTCTGCGCATCGCGGATACTGCGCAGCGGCAGCACCGCATCGCTGACCATGACGGCCTTGCCGGCGGCACGCGTCTGGGCCTGCGCTGCGTCACGCTGGCCCGCCTTGACGACGGCGATCAGGCGATCGCCCCATTTCTGCCGCCAGGCGAGCGTTTCTTCGCGCGATTTCAGCAGCGCGTCATGCTGTGCCGGATCGGTCAGCAGCTTCTCGAGCTCCGTCGAAGTCCGGTCATATTCGTCGCGGCCTTCGTAATAGGATTTGAGATAGGAGGTGTCGGCGGTCACGAGGAAGCCGCGCAGCTGGCTGTTCTGCCGCAGCAAGGCGGTTTCGAGCGTCAGGGCCTTGGCATGAATGGCCTGGCTCTGATTGTTCCCGTCCGTCGACGTCCGGATCATCGAGATGGTCGTGTAGAACACGATCATCATCATCGCGGCGGACGCGCATATCGTGAGAAACGACAGGCCGAGCTTTCTCGGGATCTTTACCGACTTCAACATTTTCCAACTCTCGATTGAATTTCCTGGATACGGCTGACCAACCGGAGCGCCTCGGGCACCCCGGTTGGTCGTCGCGTACTCAGAAGGAGAAGCGCAGCGCGCTCGAGATGGTCCGTCCGTTGATCGCCCGGGCCGAGGTGATGCCGCTCGCGGGCAGCGTCGCGGCGCCGGCTTCGGTGAAACCCACCACGTCGAACAGGTTGTTCGCGTTCAGCGACAGCTCGACGCGATCGACCGGCCGGAACTGCAGGAAGGCGTTGACCGTGGTGAAGCCCGGCAGCCTGAGCTGGTTGGTATCCTGCGTGAAGCTGCCGGTGGTGCCCACGAAATTCGCGCCGACGGTGAAATACTTGGTCTCCATCTGCGGCGTGGCCTGGAAGATGAAGTTGGCCTGGTGCCGCGGGGTGTTGCCGATGATCGTCGCGTTCGACGGATCGTCCGCGATCTCCGCATGCGTGTAGGTGGCGCCGGCGGTGAGGCTGAACGGACCATGGCGAACCGCGCCTTCGAACTCGGCGCCGTAGGCACGGTAGGTCCGGGCGATCAGGCGCGACAACAGCGTCCCGTCGGGCTGGGTCACGGTCTGCGTGTTGGTCTCGCTGGTCTGCGCCCAGAAGCCCGTGACGTTGAGCGTGATGTCCGACTTGCGGAACTTCGCGCCGAGCTCAGCCTGCTTGACCGTGTCATGGCCGGCACGGTCGTCGATCAGCTTGCCGGTGATCGTGCTCACCATCGGCGAGAACAGGATGCGATCCGCGGCACCGCGGCCGCCGCGGCTGTAGCGGGCGAAGACCGCGAAAGGCTCGGCGATGCGATAGTTGATGCCCGCAGAATAGCTCAGATAGTGATAGTCGACATCGACCGGTGCCGGGCGGGTGAGCGGAAGGACCGCGACGCTCCTCTCGGGGGCTGAGATGACGCCGTCGCCGTTCATGTCATAGGACATGACGCCGACGCGGCCGCCGCCGAGTTCCGAACCGTAGATCGAGCCCCGGATCTTGCCCATGTCGTAGCGGATCGAGCCGCCGATCGCGATTTTGCCGATATGGTAGTTGAGCGATCCATAGGGCGCGCTCATGTCGATATTGACATCATATTTGCGGCGATAGGCACCGCTCCCGGCACCCGCGCTGTACGCCACATACCCGTCCTGCGTCAGAGCTACGCCGGCCGCGTTGGTGATGTTGACCAGCGCGGACTTGCCGCCGCCGATCACGTCGGAAATGACCGAGACGTACAGCCAGTCGTCGTCGAGCGACTGGCTCGAGCGATAATAGCCCGCCGTCGCCGTCAGCACGCCGCTGCCCAGATTGACCTGGCGCGTGGCGCGCAGATCGTTGGTCATGTTGTCCAGCGCGTTCAGCTTGGTGTCGCGCATCAGCGCCTGCATCAGCAGGCCGTTGCCGTTCAGCGTGGACGGGCTGGTGATCGCCTGGCCGGCGTTCGGGCCGGTGGCATAGCTCAGCTTGGCGCCCGCGCCGCCGATCATCGTCGCGATCGTCGACGCCGGGGCGGTCAGGGCAGGGTAGAATTGGGTGATCTGCCCGGTGATGCTGGCGTAGCGGAACTTCTCGCTGATCGTGAACCCGGCAACGTCGAACTGCGTGTCGAGGCCGATCGACTTGACGATCGGGTGCATGCCTTCGCGCACATCGTCGCGGATGAGCTGGTTGTTGCCGTCGAGCGTGACGAGGTTCGCGACATTGGGGGAGACCAGCGTGTCGTGGCCGATGTCGAAGCCCGCGACGCTCTCATATTTCGGCTTGTCGTTGGTTCCGGTGACGCGCACCGGCGACGCCAGATAGGCGGGCGTGTGATCGTCGAGATACTTGCCCGAGATGCGGATATAGCCGCCGGTGAATTCCTTGGTGATGTTCAGCTTCACCTGGCCGCCCTTATAGGCGTTGAAGCCGGTTTCGCGCGGGCCTTCGCCGATGCGGTAGAAGCCGCCGATATTGTAGCGCAGCGTGTCCGAGATCCGGCCGCCATAGTCGAAGTCCAGGCGCTTCTCGTCATAGTCGACGCCCGTGCTCACCTGCACGGTGCCGCCTTCGACTTCGCCGGTTTTCGAGATCAGATTGATCACGCCGCCCGGCGAGTTCGACGCGAAGGTCGAGGCCGAACCGCCACGAATGGCTTCGATCTGCGAGAGCGTGAGATCCGCGCGCAGGAAGAGATCGGGCGCGACGAGCATGTCGCCGAACTCGAGCAGCGGCAGGCCGTCTTCCTGGAATTGCAGATATTTGGAGCCGGTCGCAGCGAGCGGAAGGCCGCGGATCGAATAGCTGTTATTGCCTTCGCCATTGGTGGCCTCGGCGCGGACGCCGGGAATGTTGCGGATCACTTCGCCGAGCGAGCGTGCGCCGAACTTCTCGATCTCCGCTTCCTTGAGCGAGCTCGTAGAAATTGCGCTGTCCAGACGGTCACGGCCCTTTGCGACACCGGTCGAAAAAACTTCCCGTTCGGGTGCGGTCTTGGACGAAGTCTTGTCAGTCGAGTCAGTGCTCGCCTGATCCTGGCTCGGTGGAGTGGTCTGCGCCAAGGCGGACTGCGCGAGCACCAGCGGTGCAACGGTGAGCAGTAGGTGGTATTTCTTCATGATATAGTTAGCCCCATTTGTAGTGCATCGATTTTTTGTGGAAATCGTCTGAAGATATCCGCTCAAGCGCCCTGTGAACTCTTGCGAATTGTGCGATGCGTATGAATGTGATGGGGGTATTATATGAAGCGGCCGGGCGAGGGTTCGCCGGCATACGGATGCAATTCCGAGATCGATGTTATGCCGGAATGAGATCGTTCTTCCGGCCCGGGGCTTTTCCAGGCGATATCGCCCAACCCGATCCCGCCGTGCGAGGGCTGCCCGCCGCGAAGGTTTGACGTTGCACGAAGCATCCGGGGACCAATAAAGCGCCCCGCGTGAGCATGAGTCCCGTGGATTGGCAGATGCCGGATTTGCATTGGTGCTGTGCCGGTTTCAGATTTGTCCTTCTCCGCAGCCTTCCTAAAACCTCATCAAACAAAAAGCCGAAATCGGGAGAGGAATTTGAACATGCAGACCAAGCGGGCGCCCGCGCGGCGCATCGGTGTCGTATTGCTTTCGACCGCGGCCATGGCCGCGCTGCTTTCCGCAACGCCGGCCCTGGCACAGGAGCAGGCTGCGGCTCCCGCCCAGGCTGCCAATCCTGAAGTCGACGTCGATCGCGGCCAGATCGAGGACATCATCGTCACCGCCCGTCGGCGCGAGGAGAGCTCGCAGGATACCCCGCTGTCGATCAGCGCCATATCCAGCGATCAGCTCCAGCAGCTCAACATCGTCCGCATCGAAGGCATCACCCAGCTGGCGCCCAGCCTGCGCGTGACCCAGGCCAGCGGCAGCGGCAACGCGCCCGCCATCTATATTCGCGGCATCGGTACGCTCTCGACCGCGCTCTATGTCGAGCCGGCGGTCGGCATCTATGTGGACGGCGTCTACACGCCGCGCCCCAGCGGCAACACCTTCGACCTGCCCGACATCTCGGGCGTCGAGGTGCTGCGCGGCCCGCAGGGCACGCTGTTCGGCCGCAACACGACCGGCGGCGCGATCCTGCTCTCCACCCGCAACCCGGCGCCGGAATTCGGGGTCAAGGCCGACTTCTCCTACGGCTCTTACAATGAGCTCGTCGCCTCGTCGGTCGTCCAGCTCGGCCGGCTCGGCAATTCGCCCTTCATGGCTAAGGTCTCGGCACAGGTGCACTCGCGCGATGGCTGGGTCGAGGCGCCCGGCTACTCCCCGGCGAAATGGGGTGGCGCGCTCGACAGCTATGGCGTCGGCGCGGCGATCCGTGGCGAGATGGGCAAGTTCACGCTCGACCTGCGCGGCCGCTACAACGATCTGACCTCCTATACCGGCTGGGAAGCGCTGGCCGGCACCGCGGTGGGCAACGCCTATTTCGGCAATTCGGGCATCGCCAACAACCGGCCTTTCCCGATCGGCGTCGGCCCGCGCGACTACAGCTATCGCGATCCCCGCAGCGACGGCAAATCCCGCGTCAAGACCTGGGGCGGCGTGCTGACGGCGGAGTATGATTTCAGCAATGCCTTCCAGGTCAAGTCGATCACCGGCTACAACAATATCGACCAGAATCTGCGCGGCAATATCGGCGGCGGCTCGACGCTGGGCGTCGTCGCCAACCCCGTCGTCCCCGGCAAGTTCATCGAACCGGTGACGCCGCACGTCACGCCCAACAATCCGGGTACACAGAAGCAGTTCACCCAGGAGCTCCAGTTGCTCGGCGATGTGGGCGACTTCAACTATCTGGTCGGGCTCTATTATTATGACGAGAAGGTCGACGAGACGATCACCACGATCCTCAACTCGCCGCTCTCCGCCACGACGTCGATCCGCCTCAACCGCAGCACCAGCTACTCGATCGACTCGACCTCGGTCGCGGGCTTCGCCCAGCTCGGCTGGAAGCCGTCCTTCGCGGCGGGCAGGCTCGAAGTGGTCGGCGGGATCCGCTACACCGAGGACGAGAAGTCGCTGAACTCGCGCTCCGTCTCCACCACCGTCACGACGACCACGCTCACCCAGGCGCGCAGCGACAAATGGCACAATGTCGGCTGGATGGGATCGATCAGCTACCAGATCGTGCCCGGGGTGCTGGTCTATGGTCGCGGGTCTTCGGCCTATCGTTCGGGCGGCTACAACGCGCCCACGGTCGGTGCTCCGCCCTTCGGCCCGGAAACGGCGCGGAGCTGGGAACTGGGCCTCAAGAGCGACCTGTTCGATCGCCATGTCCGCCTCAACATGTCGGCCTATCAGACCGATTATGACGATCTCCAGGTCAATGGCTACAACATCGCCACCAACACCAATCAGCTGACCAATGCTGGCAAGGCGCGCTATCGTGGCTTCGAGGTCGAGGCGCAGGCAGCGCTTGGCGGGTTCCGGGTCGACGGCAATGTCGGCTATGTCGATCCGCAGTACAGCGAGTACATCATCGCCGTCGGCGGCGTGCCGACCAATGTGGCGGATCAGGCCGCCTTCGCCAACGTGCCCAACTGGACCTACCATGTCGGCGCGCAATATGCGCTCGAGACGCCTTCGGCCGGCCGCTTCACGCTGCGCGGCGATTTCACCGGCAAGGGCAATTCCCCGACCTACACGCTGATCTCGCAGGCGCCCAACACCGCGCAGGTGCCGCTCTACGGTGTCGAATCCAATTTCAGCGCCCGGCTGATGTGGGATTTCAAGGTCAAGGGCCGCAAGCTCAGGGCGCAGGTCTTCGGCGAGAACCTGACCAACAATCGCTACCTGACCTTTGCCTCGGACTTCGGCGCGATCATGTCGGGCGTGTACAACCGGCCGCGCTATTACGGCGCCTCGGTCGGGATCGATTTCTGATCGCGTTACCGAAATCGGGAGGGGCGCCCGGCGATCAGTCGCTGGGCGCCCTTTGGCGTCTCGACGGCAAGGTGGCGGTGGTCACCGGCGCCGCATCCGGCATCGGACGTGCGGTGTCGCGACATCTGGCCGACGCCGGCGCGCGCCCGATCCTGGTCGATCAAAAGGCCATGCAGAGCTCCGGCGCGCTGACGATCATGGCCGATGTCTCGGACTGGCAGGGGCTGGAAAGGGCGCTGTCCGCAACTTTCGCGGACACGCCGCCGGACATTCTCGTCAACGCCGCCGGCCTGTTCCCCTCGCGTGGCGTGCTCGACCTCGACGAAGCGCATTGGGATCTGCTGCTCGACGTCAACCTGAAGGGCGCGCTGCGCATGTCGCAGCTGGCGGCGCGGGCGATGGTTCAGGCGGGCAGGGGCGGCGCGATCGTCAATATCGGCTCGGTCCAGGGCAGCCGGCCCAGCGCGGGCAAGGCTGCCTATGCGGCATCCAAGGCAGGGCTGGAGGCGATCACCCGCGTGCTCGCGCGCGAGCTTGCCGACTCCGGGATCCGCGTGAACGCGGTCGCGCCCGGCCCGGTGCTCACCGAAGCGGCACTGGTGCGAGTTGCCGAGATCGAAGCCTCGGGCGGCGCATTCCCGCCGCGGGAGAATGGCCGGGCAAGGCCCGGACGCCCGGACGAGATCGCCCGAATCGTCCATTTCCTCGCCAGCCCCGCGGCATCGTTCGTCACCGGCGCGACCTGGTTGGCAGACGGCGGCTCGACGCTGGATTGAGCGGCCCGTCCCGTTTCGGGCAGCGCAAATGATGCAGCTTCGGCACCGGAGAAATGCCGGATTGGAAACGGGCATTGCGCTAGGGCGGTGCTAGCCTGCAGACTAGCCGGATAATAAAGATAGAGAGGATTGCACGAATGGCCACGATCTCGGTCCTGAGTCAGGATCCGCCGGTCACGTCGCCGGCGGCGGAGTTGCCCGCGTGGCGCCGCGTCCTGATCATCATCATCCTGCTGACCGGGGGCATCAAATCCGCGCTCGCCTTCACCACCGTCGTCCCGGCGCTCCAGCTGATCGCGCAGGAATATGGCGGCGCCGGCGATTCGGTGCTGAGCGCGCAGTTCGTGGTCACGCTCGCGCCGATCGGCATGGCGCTCGCGGGGCTGATGGCCGGAATGATCGTCTCGTCGACCAATTTGCGGGGCATGATGTTCGGCAGCCTCGCCGTCTGCACCGTCGCAGGGCTGCTGCAGCTCGTCCCGATGAACTATTATCTGCTGCTCGGCAGCCGCTTCGTGCTGGGCTTCAGCGCGGTCCTCGCCGACGTCGCGATGACCAGCATCCTGGCGGCGCAGTTCGGCGGCGCGTTCCGGTCCAAGCTGATCGGCTATCGTCAGGCGATCTCGTCGATCGGAACCGTCTCCACCATGCTGCTCGCCGGCTGGCTGGCGCAGCATTATGGCTGGCGCGCCCCCGGCATCATGTTCGTGCTGCCCGGGGCGATGCTCGCGGTCGCCTTCCTCGTGTTCAACAAGCCGATCACGCTCGAGCGCCAGGCTGCGGCCAGCGGCGAGCGCTTCTCGATCTGGCAGCTCTGGCCCTTGCTGCTCCTGTCCCTGGTGATGTCGATCGGCCACACCATGCCCTCGTTCCAGATGCCGTTCCTGCTGAAGGAGAACGGCATTACCAGCGCCGTGCTGGTGTCGCGCGTGCCGGCGCTGAGCTCGGCGATCTCGATCCTCGCGGCGTTCGCATTCGGTTTCGTCTATGCCCGGCTCGGCGCCTGGACGCTGGTGATTTCGGCGACCCTGATGGGGATCGGCTTCATCGGCGCGGGGCTGGCGCCAAGCTATGAGCTGATCCTGTTCTGCGTGGTCATCGAGGGAATCGGCGCCGGCTGGACGATGCCCTTCTTCCTCAACCGGGTGCTCGACAAGGCGAGCCCGGCGCAGCGCAACTACGGAATCGGCATCGTCCAGTCGTCGCTGTTCCTGGGGCATTTCCTCAACCCGATCCTCACCGCGCCGGTCCGCCTCAACTTCGGCATCCATGGCACGTTCGTCGCGGTGGGCGGTGCGCTGGTGACGGTCGCCGTGCTGATCGCGGCCTGGACGATGGCGACGCGCGGAAGCCGCCGAGGGATCTAAACGTCGCGTTTTTTCGGTGCGCGCGGTGCCTTCGCCGCATTGACCGTCCATATGCGCTTCGCTAACATATAAAAGATAGCAATGTAGGAGTTTGGATATGCCTTTGGGAAGCTCGCGACTGATCTCTGCCGACAGCCACTTCAACGAGCCGGGTGACCTGTTCACCAAGCGCGTGCCCGAGAAGTTCAAGAGCCGGGCGCCCAGGATGGAGAGCTTCCCGGAGGGTGACGGCTGGATCTTCGAGGGGCTCGAGGGGCCGCGCAATTTCGGCTGGAACGCCTGCGCCGGCCTGCCGCCCGAGGAGACCAAGGCATGGATGCGCTTCGACGACATGCGCAAGGGCGGCTGGGACCCCGCGGAGCGCCTCAAGGAGCAGGACCGCGACGGCGTCACCGCCGAGGTCATGTATCCGACTCCGTCGATCCAGGCCGCGATTGCGCTGGTCGAGGACGAGGAATTCCACCTGGCTCTGGTCCGCGCCTATAACGACTGGGTCTCGGAATATGTCGCCTATGACCCGGCGCGCTTCTGCGGCCTGGTATACCTGCCCAATCGCGGCGGCGTGAAGGTGGCGGTCGAGGAAATGAACCGCGTGCTGGGCCGTCCCGGCATGCGCGCGGTGATGGCCCAGGCCTATCCGACCGGCACCACGGTGATGACCGAGGAGCACGACTATCTCTGGGCGGCGATCCACGAGCGCGACGTCAGCTTCAACATCCACGTCGCGCTGGGCATCTACAAGCCGAGCCCGCACAAGGCGAAGCTGCCCGGCTATGGCCGCTTCTTCGATGCGCCCAATCGCTGCATCGAGTTCATCTTCAACGGCGTGTTCGATCGCTATCCGAACCTCAAGGTCGCCTTCGCTGAAGTCGATTTCGGTTGGGTGCCCTATGTGAAGGAGCAGATCGACAACAACTATCAGCGCCTCGAGAAGGTCACCAAGTTCGGCCTCGAGCGTCTGCCGTCCGAATATATCGATGAGCATTTCTACTTCGGCTACATGACCGACAGCTTCGGGCTCAACAACCTGAACTTCATGAATCCGGAGCGCGTGCTGTGGTCGACCGACTATCCGCACATCAGCGCCGACTATCCCTATAGCTGGCGCACCATCCAATCGTCGATGTCGGGCGTGCCCGCGCCGGTGAAGGCGGCGATCCTGCACGGCAATGCCGAGAAGCTGTACGGCTTCCCGACCGCCGAGGCCAAGACCGATAGCCGTCCGGCACTCGCTGCCGCCTGAGGAATGTTCGCCCGTGCAGGGGGTGGGGAGATCCTCTGCGCGGGCGGACTTTGCGGTCGAGACCGCTCCCCCCAATCGTCACCCCGGACTTGTTCCGGGGTCCACGGTACCGCACGCGTCATGCTGGAGGCTCAATCGGCCGTTCCAGACGCGCGGTGGGCCCCGGAACGAGTCCGGGGTGACGGTGAGGGACACTGGGGCGCCGAAGGATGACTATGCTCGACAAGAGGATGTCGGTCGACGCGATCGTCGACCAGCTCCGTGATGGCATGACGATTGCCATCGGCGGCTGGGCCACGCGTCGCAAGCCGATGGCGCTGGTCCGCGCAATCGCGCGCTCCAGCCTCAAGGACCTGACGGTGATCGCCTATGGCGGGCCTGATGTCGGCATCCTCGCGGCGTGCGGGAAGCTGCGACAGGTGACCTTCGCCTTCGTCTCGATGGACCACATCCCGATCGAGCCGCATTTCAAGGCTGCGCGCCAGGCGGGCCTCGACGTGTGGGAAATGGACGAGGGCATGCTCCATTGGGGCCTGCGCGCCGCGGCGATGCAACTGCCCTTCCTGCCGACGCGCGACGGCATCGGCACCGCGATCGCCGAGGATCCGCGCTTCAAGACGATCACCAGCCCCTATGGCGATGGCGAGACGCTGATCGCGATGCCGGCGATCAAGCCTGACGTGGCGCTGCTTCACGTCCATCGCAGCGACGAGAAGGGCAATGTCCTGACGCTCTCGCCCGATCCCTTTTTCGATGAGCTGATGGCGCGTGCCGCCGGCAAGACCTTTGTGACGGCCGAGCAGGTCGTGACCACGGCCGAGCTCGATCTGCCGGCCAATGCGCGCTTCCATCTGGTCGAGCGCACGCTGATCGCCGGGGTCGCGGAGGCGCCGTTCGGTGCGCATCCGACCAGCGCCGCGCCGGACTATCAGCTCGATCTCGCGCATCTGCGCGGCTACGCCGCTGCCGAGGGCGAAGGCTGGGAGGCCTATCGCCAGCGCTACATCGCCGCGGACGCGCAATCCTATCTGGCCGCGGTCGGCGGGGCGGATGCCGTCCGCGCCATCCCCGCACCGATCTATTGAGGGGCGGCACATGACCGATACCGACATAACCCTCGCCGAGCTGCTGATCGCGGCCTGCGCCGAGGTCTGGCGCGATGATCCCGAATGGCTCGCGACCGGCATCACGCCGATCCCGCGGCTGGGCGCCAGTCTCGCCAAGCTGACGTTCAACCCGCGCTTGATGATCACCGACGGGGAGAACATGTTCCTGGAGGAACCGGCGCCGATCGGCCCTCGCGATGCCCGGCCGACCGCGGAGGGCTGGGCACCTTATGCGCGTACGTTCGACAATCTCTGGGGCGGGCGCCGCCACGCGCTGGTCGCGCCCGTGCAGATCGATCGCTTCGGCCAGACCAATATCAGCGTGATCGGCGACCATGCGATGCCCAAGGCCGCCCTGCTCGGCGCGCGCGGCTTTCCGGGCAACAGCATCTCGCATCCGAACAGCTACTTCATGCCGCAGCATAGCCGCCGTGCGCTGGTCGCGGGCGAAGTCGATTTCGTCTGCTCGGTGGGCTACAATCCCGCGCGCTGGCCCGACGGGCGCAAGCCGCACCGGCTCGAACTGCGCCGGATCGTCACCAATCTGTGCGTGATGGACTTTGGCGGGCCGGACAATGCGGTCCGGCTGGTCTCGCTGCACCCGGGCGTCGGGCTGGATGAGGTCCGCGACAATACCGGGTTCGACATCCTTGTCGAAGGCGAGGTGGCGGAGACGCCGCTTCCCGGTGCGGAAGCGCTGGCGGTGATCCGCCGGCTCGATCCGCACGACATCCGCGCGACCCTGCTCAAGGGCAATCCGCCGGCCGTTCGCATGGCGTGATCGCCGGTGCGGACGCGATGTCCTGAAAGCACCAAAGGCTTGCCGCGACGCTATCGGCCAAGCGGTTGACGCCTCTCAATATTGCAATGATTGATAGCGTGAAGAGCGAGAGGATAGTCGAATGAGTGCGGGCACGCCGGAAGCGGCGGACATCGTCTACGAGACCGACGAACCGGTCCTCTACGAGGTCCGGGAAGGCGTCGCCTGGGTCACGATGAGCCGCGAGCGCTACAACAATGCGCAGAACAGCCAGATGACCTATGCGCTCGACGACGCCTTCCGGCGGGCGGTCGACGACCCCGAGGTCAAGGTCATCGTGCTGGGCGGGGCGGGCAAGCATTTCTCCGCGGGGCACGACATCGGCACGCCGGGCCGCGATCTGGCGCGCACTTTCCCGCGCGCGCATCTGCTGCCCGACCATGTCGGGCGGCCGGGCGCCGAACTGCTCTACACCCGCGAGCAGGAAGTCTATCTCGGTATGTGCCGCCGCTGGCGCGACATCACCAAGCCGACGATCGCGATGGTGCAGGGCGCCTGCATCGCCGGCGGGCTGATGCTTGCCTGGGTTTGCGACCTGATTATCGCCTCGGACGACGCCTTCTTCCAGGACCCGGTGTCGCGGATGATGGGCATTCCCGGCGTCGAATATTTTGCACATGGTTTCGAACTCCCGCCCCGCGTCGCCAAGGAGTTCCTGCTGCTCGGTGAGCGGATGCCCGCAGAGCGGGCGTACAGCTTTGGTATGGTCAACAAGGTCGTGCCGCGCGCCGAGCTGGCGCAGGCGACGGCCGAGATGGCGGCGAAGCTGGCCGCGCAGGCCCCGCTCGGCATGTGGCTGACCAAGCAGGCGGTGAATCACGTCGAGGAACTGCGCGGCAAGCGCAGCGCGATGGACGCCGTGTTCCACATGCACCATTTCGCGCATGCCCAGAACGACCTGACCACCGGCAATGCGCTGGGTGGCGTGACCGGCAGGAGCGCGGCCGCCGACAACAAGGACAAGGCCGGCGGATGAGCGATCCGCTCGCCACGCCGCTGACTGCCATGCTCCGATGCAGGCTGCCGGTGATCCAGACCGCGATGGGCTGGATCGCCGAGCCGGCGCTCGTCGCGGCGACGGTGGAAGCGGGCGGCTTCGGCTTCCTGGGCGCGGCGGTGATGGCACCCGCCGAGGCAGCGGCGAAGATCGCCGAGCTGCGGCGCCTGACCGCCCATCCGTTCGGCGTGAACTTCCATATGTTCCAGCCCGGCGCGGCGGAGCTCGTCGATATCATCCTCGCCAATCGCGAGCAGGTGCGCGCGGTCAGCTTCGGCCGGGGTCCCGATGCGCGCATGATCGGACGGTTCCGCGATGCCGGCATAAGCTGCGTGCCTACCGTCGGTGCGGTCAAGCACGCCCGCAAGATGGCCGAGCTAGGTGTCGACATGCTGGTGGTGCAGGGCGGTGAGGGCGGCGGCCATACCGGATCGGTGGCCACCACGGTGCTGCTGCCGCAGATTCTCGATACGGTCGACTTGCCCGTGGTCGCGGCGGGCGGCTTCGCGGACGGGCGCGGACTCGCGGCGGCGCTCGCCTATGGCGCGGCGGGCATCGCGATGGGCACGCGCTTCCTGATGACGCGCGAGAGCCCGGTGCCGGCGCTGGTCAAGCAACGCTATCTCGGCGCGCGGACTGACGACATCGTCGTCACCGATGAAGTCGATGGATTGCCGCAGCGGATGATCCGCAACGCGGCGCTGTCGCGCATTGCCCGGCGCGGGCCGATCGGTTCGTGGACGTCGGCGCTGTCAGCCGGCCTTGCAATGAAACGCGCGACGGGCGCGTCCTGGCCGCAATTGCTGCACATGGCGCAGGGCATGCGCAGCCATGGCGGGCTCAGCCTGTCGCAGGCGGTGCGCGCGGCTGCCGCGCCGGCGCTGATCCAGCGCGCGGTCGTAGGTGGCGATGCCGAAGGCGGGCTGATGGCGACCGGCCAGGTCGCGGGCCGGATCGAGGATCTGCCGAGCGTCGCCGAATTGCTTGAGGCGATCGAGCGGGAGGCGCGCGCACGCATCGCCACGCTCATCGCCGCCGCGCCGCCGCGCCAGAAAAGGCTTGCCTGATGCCCGTACTGACTCGTGTCGCCGACCGGATCGGCGAGATCATCCTCGACCATCCGCCGGTCAACGCCCTCGACAGCGCCGGCTGGAACGCGGTGCCCGATATCGTCACCGCAATGGGTCGCGATCCCGAGATACGCTGCGTGCTGGTTCGGGGGGAGGGGCGTGGCTTTTGCGGTGGCGTGGACATCAAGGAAATGCAGGCGCATCCCGAGCGGATCGTTGCGCTAAATCGCGGTAATTACCGGACTTTCCAGGCCGTGCGCGCCTGTGAGGTGCCGGTGGTGAGCGCGGTGCACGGATTCATCATCGGCTCGGGAATTGGCATTTGTGGCGCATCCGACGTCGTTATCGCGGCGGAAGACGCGTATTTCTCGCTGCCCGAAGTCGATCGCGGCGCGATGGGCGGGGCAAGCCATCTGATGCGGATGTTCCCGCTGCAGAAGGTGCGCGCGGCATTCTTCACCGGGGGCCGGATCGACGCAGCGGAGGCCTATCGCCTGGGCGCGGTAGAGAAGGTCGTCCCCCGCGAAGCGCTGGTGGAGGAAGCGCGGGCCTTCTGCGCGGTGATCGCGTCGAAGAGCCGCAAGGCGCTCGTCACCGCAAAGGAAGCGCTCAACGGTATCGAGCCGCGCGATGTCGATCACGGCTATCGCTTCGAACAGGGCTTCACGCTCGAAATGTACCTGCACGAGGACAGCCAGCGCGCGCGCGACGCCTTCGTCCAGACCGGCAAGACGGCGGATTATTGAGCATGGACCTGCGCTACACGCCCGCCGAACAGGCGTTCCGCGCCGAAGTGCGCCAGTGGCTGGCCGAACATGTGCCCGCCGCGCCGCTGCCCGATTTCGATTCCTCGATCGAAGGCTTCGAGGCGCATCGCCAATGGGAGCGGACGCTCCATTCGGGCGGCTGGGGCATGGTCACCTGGCCGGTCGAATATGGCGGGCGCGCGCTCGACCTGATCCGCTGGCTGATCTTCGAGGAGGAATATTACCGCGCCGGGGCGCCGCTGCGCGTCAACCAGAACGGCATCTTCCTGCTCGGCCCGACATTGATCGAATATGGCACGCCCGAGCAGAAGGCGCGCTTCCTGCCCGCAATGGCGGCCGGCGACGAGATCTGGGCGCAGGCCTGGTCCGAGCCGAGCGCGGGGAGCGACCTTGCCGGCGTGCGGTCGACCCTGGTGCGCGACGGCGACGACTATGTGCTGTCGGGCCACAAGATCTGGTCGTCGCGCGCCGTCCATGCCGATTGGGCGTTCGGCCTGTTTCGCGAGCCGGGCAGCGAGCGCCACAAGGGACTGTCGCTGGTGCTGTTCCCGCTGAACGCCCCGGGCGTGACGGTGCAGCCGATCGCACGCCTCGACGGCAAGCCCGTCTTTGCCGAACTGTTCCTCGACGAGGTCCGCGTGCCGGCGGCCAACCGGCTGGGCGAGGAAGGACAGGGCTGGGCCGTGTGCATGTCCACCGCCGGGTTCGAGCGCGGGCTGATGCTGCGCAGCCCGGCGCGGTTCCAGGTGGCGGCGGCCAAATTGGTCGAGCTCTATCGCGGCCGCGCGGACAGCGTCGAGCCGGTCGTGCAGGCGGCGGTGATGCAGGCCTGGATGGACGCGGATGCCTATGCGCTTTCGATCTACGCCACCGCCAGCCGACTGATGGCGGGTGGCGCGATCGGGCCGGAAACCAGCACCAACAAGATCTTCTGGTCCGAGCTCGACCTTGATCTGCACAAGACCGCGTTGGCGATCCTCGGCGCTGAGGCGGAACTGACCGGCGCTGCGCCCGACGCTTCCGCCGATATCGGCGACTGGCTGGACGGCTATGTCTTCTCGCTGGCGGGCCCGATCTATGCGGGCGCGAACGAGATCCAGCGCAACATCATCGCCGAGCGCATGCTCGGCATGCCGAGGTAGTCGCAATGGATTTCCGCCTTACCGACGAACAGCAGATGCTGGCCGAGATGGTCGGCCAGATGCTGGCGGAAACCTGCACGGGCGCGGACCTGCGGCGGCTGCTGGAAAGCGGCGAGCCGCGCGATGTTGCGCGCTGGGAGCAGATCGTGGCGCTGGGGCTTCCCGGCACGATGGCGCCTGAGGCGGCCGGCGGCATCGGACTGGGGCAGGTGGAGATGGCGCTCATCGCCACGGCCTGCGGTTATGCCGCGCTGCCCGAGCCGCTGGTCGAGCATGCCGGCGTGGCGGTGCCGTTGCTGGCGGCCGCGGGCGTCGATCTCGGCCAGGCGCTGTCGGGTGCGACCGTGGCAGTGGGACATCCGCGCAATCCCTTCGTCGCGGATGCCGATACGGCCGACATGCTGCTGCTCGCGGATGGGGACGCGGTGCATTTCGTTTCGCGCGATCAAGTGACGCTGGTGCGGCAGCCGAGCATCGATCCCTTTCGCCAGCTGTTCCGCGTCGAGTGGACGCCTTCGGCCCAAACGCGGATCGGCGGCGGGGCGCTCTGGCAGGAGGCGCTCGATCGCGGCGCGCTGTTCGCGGCGGCGCAGCTTCTCGGGCTCGCGCAGCGCGCTATCGATCTCTCGGTTGCCTATACGTGCGACCGGCAGCAGTTCGGCAAGCCGATCGGATCGTTCCAGGCGGTCAAGCATCACCTCGCCAATGCGCAGGTGAAGATCGAGTTCGCGCGGCCGGTGATCCTCGCAGGCGCCGCCCTGCCGCCGTCGTCGCTTGCGCAAGCGCGCATAAGCCACGCCAAGCTCGCGGCTACCGCGGCCGCCGAGGCAGCGACCCATGCCGCGGTCCAGGTCCATGGCGCGATGGGCTATTCGTGGGAAGTCGACGTACATTTCCTGCTCAAGCGGAGTCTCGCGCTCGGCCAGGCATGGGGAACGCCGGCGTTCCACCGCGCCCGGGTGGCCGAGCATGTGCTGTCCGCACCGCTCGGTGCCGACCGCACTTTCGATGCAGGGCAGATCGAGGAGATCCGCAGTGAAGCCGCTTGAGGTCGCCCGCAGCCTGCAGGCCGATCCGGATGTCGCCGCGCGCTATCGTGCCGCCGGGTGGTGGAGCGACCGCACCTTGTCCGATCGCGTTGCGGAGCTCGCCGCTACCCGCCCCGAACGGTCCGCCTGGATCACCCCCGAGGGCCGCTTCACCTGGGGCGCCTATGATCGCGCTGCGACGCGCATCGCGGCGTTGATCTCCGCCAAGGGGCTGCTGCCGGGTGCCCGCGTGGCGGTGCTGCTGCCCGATGGTCCGGCGGTGCATGCCGCGCTGCTGGGCGTCGAGCGGGCCGGCATGGTCGCGGTCGGCATCGGCGCGCGCGCCGGCGTCGCCGAGATCGTCCATCTGCTCAAGCGCACCGGCGCCACGCTGATCATCGCCCATGAGCAGATGCGCGACCGCACCCTGCCTGAACTGGTCGAGGCCGTCCGCGCACAGGGGGCTCCGGTCGAGGACTGGCTCGTCGTCCCCGACCTGATGGCGCGGCGCAACTGGAGTGCCGGGGAGACGCCGGATCATCCGCCCTTTCCGCCGGGCGATCCGGATGCGCTGTTCCTGATCAATTCGACCTCGGGCACCACCGGCATGCCCAAATGCGTGATGCACACGCAGAATCGCTGGTTCTATTTCCACCAGCTCGCCGCCGAGGCGGGTCGCTTCGGCGAGGATGAAGTGTTCCTAGGCGCGGTGCCGATGCCGTTCGGCTTCGGCCTGTGGACCTCGCATTTCTCGCCGACCATCCTCGGCTGCCCGACGGTGGTGCTCCCCAAATTCGATGCCGGCACCGCGCTCGACATGATCGAGCGCGAGCGGGTGACGGTGCTGTGCTGCGTCTCCACCCAGTTCATCATGCTGCTCAACGAACAGGCCGAGCGCCCACGCGACCTCTCGTCATTGCGCGCGATGTTCACCGGCGGCGAGGCGGTGCCCTATCGCCGGGCCGCCGAGTTCGAGGAAGTGACCGGCGCCGCCGTATTGCAGTTCTACGGCTCGAACGAGACCGGCGCGCTCAGCCGAACCACCGCGGCGGACACGCGCGACCGACGGCTGAACACCGCCGGCCGGATCATCGCCGAAATGGAGGTGCGCCTGTTCGATCCGGCGACGGGCGCCGAAGTCGAGGGCAGGGGGCAGCCCGGCTGCCGCGGCCCCGCCATGTGCCTTGGATATTGGGACGATGACGAAGCCAATGCGAAACTCTTCACCTCCGATGGCTGGATGCTGATGGGCGACATCGTCGAGGTCGACGACGAGGACTATCTTCGCGTCGTCGGACGCACCTCCGAGTTCATCATACGGGGCGGCAAGAACCTGTCGGCTCCGGCGATCGAGGCGGAGATCGCGACGCATCCGGCGGTCGCGCTGGTCGCGGCGGTGGCGGCGCCCGATCCGGTGTTCGGCGAGCGGGTGTGCGTCTATGTCGCCCCGCGCCCCAATCAGCAGGTGACGCTCGAAGGGATCACCAGCCATCTCCAGACCCGTGGCGTTTCGCGCGAATGGTTTCCCGAATATCTCGTCCTGATGGACGATCTGCCGCGCTCGTCGGGCGGCAAGGTCGCAAAGGGCGAACTCACCGCGGACGCGAAGAAGCGCTGGGCGGTGCCGGCATGACGTACCAGAACCTCAAGCTCGCCTATGAAGGCCGTACGGCCCGCGTCACGCTGGCGCGCGCCGACAAGCTCAATCCGCTCGACTGGTCGACGGTCAAGGAGTTGAAGGCCGCCGTCGCCGAGATCGAGGCCGCGCCCGACGTGGATTTCGTGCTCCTGACCGGCGAGGGACGCAGCTTTTCCGCGGGCGGCGACCTGGACGGCTATATCCGCCTCTATCGCGAGCCTGCCGAGTTCCAGGCGTTCCTCGACGATTTCTACGACATGCTGACCGGCATCGAGAAGGCGCGCGCGATCTGGATCGCGGCGGTCAACGGTGTGTGCGTGGCGGGCGGGATCGAGCTGCTGCTCGCCTGCGACATGGCGATCGCGGCCGAGAGCGCGAAGATCGGCGACGGCCATCTCAATTTCGGCCAGCTTCCGGGCGCCGGCGGATCGCAGCGCCTGCCGCGTGCGATCGGTCTGCTGCGCGCCAAGCATCTCATGCTCACCGGCGAATTGCTCGATGCCCGTACCGCAGAAGGCTGGGGACTGGTGACCAAGGTCGCGCCCGATGCCGGGCTGATTGCGGCCGCCACCGCCTGGATCGAGGGCATGTCCGCCAAGAGCCCTGTCGGCCTGGCCGGTGCCAAGCGGCTCGCCAATCTCACGCTCGATACCCCGTACGAGGAGGGCCTCCGGCAGGAGATCGCCTTCGTCCATCGCTACGCCACCACCGAGCCCGATGCCACCGAGGGCCTGGTCGCCTTCAAGGAAAAGCGCGCTCCGCGCTTTGGCGGGGAAAACCGCGCGCCCCGTTTCGGCGCGCCCAGGAAAGACTGAGCCATGTTCAAGCTGCGTGACAAATATGCGATCGCCGGGATCGGCAACACCGACTACACCAAGGCTTCCGGTCGGACGGTGCGGAGCCTGGCGACCGAGGCCTGCCTCAAGGCGATCGAGGATGCCGGCCTGACCGTTGCCGATATCGACGGCATCGTCAGCTTCAACTTCAACGACAGCGCGCCCGCGATCGGCGTGGCGACCGAGATGGGCATCGAGAATGCCGGCTATGCGGTCGACTATGCCGCGGGCGGCAACGGCGCCAATCTGATCACGCTGGCGGCCACGGCGGCGATCGAGGCCGGCCTGGCGAAGAACGTCGTCTGCTTCCGCGCGATGAACGGGCGTTCGGGCTTCCGTCTCGGCGGCGGGCGCGACCTCTCCGCCTATGGCGTGACGCAGTACACCGCGCCGCTCGGCTGGATCACCTATCCGCAGGCGATGGCGATGTGGGCGCGCCGCCACATGATCGACTACGGCACCACGGAGGAACATTGGGCCGAGATCGCCACCACCTTCCGCGACAACGCCGTGATCAACGAGCGCGCGATGCAGCGCACGGCGATGACCAAGGACGATTATTACAACTCGCGCTTCATCGTCGATCCGTTCCGCATGTACGACATCTGCCTGGAAAGCGACGGCGCCTGCGCGGTCGTGATCACCTCGGCGGAGCATGCCCGCGACCTCAGGCAGAAGCCGGTCTATATCATGGGCGGCGCCTATGGCGGCGGCCCGAGCCAGGGCGACGACCTGTTCGACGCGATCCGCTGGCCGAGCCATTCGCACAATTGCTTCAAATATCTCGCTGACGACCTGTGGGGCAGCGCGGGCATCCGCCCCGAGGATGTCGACGTCGCCGAGATCTATGACTGCTTCACCTACAGCGTGCTGATGGCGCTGGAGGGGCTGGGCTTCTGCAAGGAAGGCGAGGGCGGTCCCTTTGTGATGGGCGGCCGCATCGCCCGCGACGGCGCGCTGCCGCTCAACACGCACGGTGGCCTGCTCTCCGAGGCATATATCCACGGCTTCAACCATGTGATCGAGGCGGTCGAGCAACTGCGCGGCACCTCGGGCGCGCGCCAGATCGAGGGCGCCGAGATCGCGCTCACCACCGCCGGGGCGATGACCTGCGGCAGCGCCATGATCCTGAGGAACTGAGATGCACCAGACTGCCTACACCAAGCCGCTGCCCGTCCCCGATTCCGAGAGCACGCCGTTCTGGGACGGCATGCGCGAGGGCAAGCTGATGCTCCAGCGCTGCGCGTCGAGCGGCGCGTATCTGTTCCCGCCGGTCACCTTCTGCCCCGGCTCGCTCGAGCGGCCCGAATGGGTGCAGGCGAGCGGCAAGGGCACGGTGTTCAGCTGGATCGTCGTGCGCCACCCGGTGCCGCGCGACATCTATGCCGACGAGGTGCCCTATATCGTCGCGATCGTCGCCCTCGACGAAGGCTGCCGCATGACCGGCAACATCATCGGTTGCGCACCGGAGGATGTCCGCGCGGGCATGCCGGTCGAGATCCTGTTCAACCGCGTCACGCCGGAGATCACCCTGCCGGCCTTCCGCCCCGTCGGAGGCTGAGCGATGGCGTCGCCCCCGATCGCCGACCCGTTCGCCGCTTCGCCGCTGCTGCGTCGTTTCAGCGAGGCGACGCGCCCGGAACTGGAAGCGCATCAGCTCCGCAAGGTGCAAGCGCTGTGTCGTCGTCTCTATGCGAACAGCGCCTATTACCGCGCCAAGATGGACGAAGGCGGCCTGGCGGGCGGAGAGGTCGACAGCCTCGATCGCTTCACCAAGGCATTCGGCACCTCGGCCAAGGCGGATTTCCTCACCGACCAGCAGGCCGCGCCGCCGTTCGGCACGCGTCTCGGCGTCGATCGCGGCGATGTCGTGCATATCAGCATGACCAGCGGCACTTCAGGCCAGGGCCAGGAGATCTATGGCCGCACCCAGCGCGACGTGCACATGCTCGGCTATCTGCACGCGCTGCCCTGGTACATGGCGGGGCTGCGCAATGGGGACACGGCGATCAACTGCGTGCCGGCCGGCGGGATGACCACTGGCGGCTGGGGGCCGGGCGAGGCGATCCGCATCCTCGGCGCCACCGGCTTCCATGTCGGCGGTGCGACCTCGACCGAGTCGAAGATCGACCTGATGCTGAAGCTGGGCGGCATCCACTTCATCTATGCCTCGACCAACTATCTCCACACGCTGACCGAGGCGCTGCTGGCGCGGGGCATCGCGCCGCGCGAGGCCTTTCCGGGCATGCACGGGCTGTTCATCGCGGCAGAGGGCTATCCGCTTGAATGGGCGGCGAAGATCGAGGAGCATTGGGGCTGCCGGCTGCAGGAGGGCTATGGCAGCACCCAGCTCAATGGCTTCGGCGCCTCGACCGGATCGGCGGGCGTGTTCGGCGAGAATGGCAAGCGCGGCCTGCTCCGGCTGTTCGAATGGGAGCATCTGGTTGAGATCGTCGATCCGGCGACCGGCGCGCCGGTGCTCCCCGGCGAGCTCGGCGAGATGGTGGTGACCAATTTGTCGGTCGAGGGCAGCCCGGCGGTGCGCTTCAGCACCGGCGACGCGGCGCGCTTCGTGCCGTGGCAGGAATGCGGTGGCGGGGCGTGGAACGCGATCGAATGCGGCACGATCGGCCGCTTCGACGACATGATGAAGATCCGCGGCAACAATATCTGGCCGTCGATGTTCGACGCCGCCGTCTTCGCCCATCCCGAGATCGGCGAGTATAAGGGCCGCGTCTACACCCGCGACGGCAAGACCGAGGTCGAGGTGAAGATCGCGGTCGCCGAGCACCAGACGGGGCTCTCGGGCGAAGAGCGCGCGCGGCTGTGCACCTCGGTGCGCGCGGCGATCAAGGAACGCAGCAATATGTGGGTCGACGTGTGCGAAGTGCCGCGCGCCGAGTTCCAGGGCTTCGCCTACAAGGCGCGGCGCTGGAGTGACGAGCGGCAGGACGGATACCGGCTGTGAGGGAAAGCGAGATGCGCGAGGAAGACGAAGCCGCGATTTTGCTCGAGATGCTGGCGCTCGCCGATCGGCTGGCGCTCAGCGAGGATGCGCTCCTGGCCGGGCAATATGCCTATCTGCGCGCACGCGTCGCGGCGCTGATCGAGCTCAGGTCCTTCGCCGACTGGTCGGCCGCGGCGTGAGCGGGATCCAGCGCTTCGCGCTCGACGGACAGGTGGCGGTCGTCACCGGCGGGGGCGGCGGGCTCGGCTCCGCCGGCGCGCGGGCGCTGGCCGAAGCCGGTGCGGATATCGCGCTGATCGCACGCAACCGCGTCAAGCTGGAGGACGCCGCGCGGTCGGTCGAGGAGACCGGCCGCCGTGCGCTGATCGTCGAGGCCGATGTTTCCGATGCCGCCGGCATAGTCGCCGCGGCGGACCGGGTCGCGGCCGAGTTCGGCCGGATCGACATCCTGTTCAACAATGCGGGGATCACCAATCCGCAGACCGTGCTGGATATCGCGCCGGAGGAATTCCTGCGCCTGCTGGAGGTGAATGTCGCGGGCGCCTTCCACGTCATCCGCGCCTTCGCGCCAAGGATGATCGAGCGCGGATATGGCCGGATCATCAACATGGGATCGATCCTGTCGGGGCGCGGCATGGCCAACCGCGCGGCCTATTGCGCGTCCAAGGCCGGGCTCGCCAATCTCGGTGCCGCGTGCGCGTTCGAGTTCGGCGGCGACGGCATCACCGTCAACACGCTGGGCGCCACCGTGATCGTGACCGACCTCAACCGCGAGCTCGTGCGCACCCAGCCGCAACTCTACGAGCGGATCGTGCAGCGCACCCCGCTCGGCCGCCTGGGCGAGACCGAGGACCTGATGGGCGCGCTGCTCTTCCTCGCATCTCCCGCGTCCGGCTTCATCACCGGCCAGACCCTGTTCGTGGACGGCGGCTACACCGCCGGCTGAAGAAAGAGATTCATGACCACCACCTCCCTGAAGACCCTTTTCGATCTTACCGGCCGCACCGCGCTGGTGACCGGCGGCTCGCGCGGGCTCGGCCTGACCATGGCCGAGGCGCTGGGCGAGTTCGGCGCCAGGATCATCCTGACCGCGCGCAAACAGACCGAGCTGGACGAGGCCGTCGCGCATCTCCGAGCCCTCGGCATCGAGGCGAGCGCGATCGCGGCCGACGTCGGCAAGCCCGAGGAAGCGGCGCGCATCGTCGAGACCGTGAAGGCGGCGGGCGGGCGCATCGACATCCTGGTCAACAATGCCGGCACCTCCTGGGGCTCCAAGACCGAGGAAATGCCGCTCGACGGCTGGAACAAGCTGATGGCGGTCAATTTGACCGGTCCGTTCCTGATGGCCCAGGCGATCGCGCGCGAGTTCATGATCCCCGCGGGCTGGGGGAAGATCATCAACATCGCCTCGGTCGAGGGGCTGCTCGGCCACCATCCGCGGATGATCGGCACCATCGCCTATAACGCCAGCAAGGGTGGCCTGATCAACTTCACCCGCGCGCTGGCGGCGGAATGGGGCGCGCTTGGGATCACCGTCAATGCGCTGGCGCCGGGCTATTTTCCGTCGAAGCTGACCGGCTACGTCATCGACAAGCATGGCGACGAACTCCGCGACGATACGCCGCGTGGCAAATTGGGCACCGACGACGATCTGAAGGGGGCGGTGCTGCTGCTCGCGTCCGACGCCGGCGCGCATATCACGGGTCAGGTGCTGGCGGTCGATGGCGGAGCCTCGATCATCTGAACCACGGGGAGGATAGAGCATGAACGCACCCAGCCGCTTCGGCACACGCTACCCGTTTCATCCCTATCCGACCGGCTGGTTCAGCGTCGGTTTCGCTCAGGACCTGGCACCCGGCGCCGTCCGTCCTTTGCGCTATTTCGGCAGGGACCTGGTGCTGTTCCGCACCGAGAGCGGCACCGCGGTCGTCTCCGATGCGCATTGCCCGCATCTGGGCGCGCATCTCGGCTATGACAGCTGCGTGCAGGGCGAGACGATCGTCTGCCCCTTCCACCAATGGCGCTTCGATGCCAACGGCACCTGCGTCAATGCGCCGTTCGCCAGGGCGATCCCGCCACGCGCGCGCCTGCGCACCTGGCCGACCGCCGAGCGCGGCGACATGATCTTCGTCTGGCATGATCTGGCGGGCAGCCCGCCGCCCTGGACGCTACCGGAATATGACGAAAGCACACGCCTGCCGGATGCGGGCTTCCGCAAGCTGCACGACGATTTCGGCGCGGCGCATCCGCAGGACGTGTTCGAGAATGGCGTCGACTTCGCACATTTCCCCGGCGTGCACTCCACCGGCCGGGCGGTCAGCGACGGCGAGCTGTCCATTCAGGGGCACCGTTTCTTCAGCCCCGTTCGTTTCCTTCCGCAGGACTATGACGGCCCGATCGTCGGCGCCACCGTCGGGTCGACCGTCGATTCCGAAGTGATCGGCGGCGGGCTGTCCCGTGTCGAGAGCCGCACCCCGCATGCCCCGGGCATCACCACCATCTATTATGTGTCGGTCACGCCGGTGGATCCGACGCTGAGCCATTATTTCGTCCACCAGTTCTTCCTGAAGGATGATGACTGCCCGATGTCGACGGAGGAGATTGCGCGCTTCACGACACTGGCGGCCGAGCATGGGCTGCGCGAGCAACATAGCGACGGCAAGATCTGGCCGCACAAGGCCTATGTCGAGCGGCCGATGCTGACCTCGGCCGATGGACCGATCCTGAAGTATCGCGAATGGTACAAGCAGTTCCACCCGGAGGTGTGACCGCTATGCGCCGACCAGCTCTTCCAGGACGCGCTCGAAACGCTCGCGTGCCGGCCGCGTGAACGTCGGATGGGTCAGGATCTTCGACAGGCCCGATGCGGCGCCCGCAAAGGCGATCTCGGCTGCGCGCTCGGGGCTGATCGAGTTGGCCGGGATCGCCCGGTCGGGTTCGACGTCTGAGAAGATCCGCGTGGCCACCGCGCCCGGCATCAGCAGCGATGCGCCCACCTGCGTACCCGCCAGCTCCGCATCCAGCGCCTCCAGCACGGGCCACAAGGCATGCTTGGTGGCGCAATAGGCCGCAAGGTCCGGGGCCACCATCATCGATCCGGTGGATCCGGTCACCACCACCCGCGCCGGTTCGCCATGCGCGATCATCGCCGGCACGAACGCCTTGAGCGTGACGATGGCACCGATCACATTGACGTCGAACAGCGTGCGCCAGTCCTCCAGCGGCATGTCCAGCACCGTGCCCAAGCGAAGCAGCCCGGCATTGGCGAACAACAGGCTCACCGGCGCAAGCCGTCCGGCCTCGCCGGCAAAGGCAGCCATCGCCGCCGGATCGGTCACGTCGAGGGCGCGGAGGAGATGCGGAACGCCCGCCGTCTCCAATTCGCCGCGCAGCCGCTCCAGGCCCATAGCGTCGCGGTCGCACGCCGCCACCGCCATGCTCTGGCGCGCGGCATGGAGCGCAAGCGCGGCACCGATGCCGGAGGCGGCACCGGTGACGACTGCGGTCCGCCCCTCGCGCACCGGGCTCACCGCCAGGGTCACCGGAAGTGCGGGATCACATGGGTGCCGATCTTGCGCAGCGTCTCCAGCTGCGCCCATTGCGGCACGGTGCCCATGTTGGTCATGAACAGGATTTCGTCGGCACCCGCAGCTGCCAGCTGTTCGACATAGTCGATGCAGTCGGCGACGCTGCCATAGGCGTTCTTGGCACTGAGGATGCCTTCGCTCGGGCGCCGGCCATTCTCGTCGGGGCGCAGATCCATCGTGAGCGTCTCGGAGGCAAGCTTCGTGGTGATGATCGTGTCGGTGCCTTCCTCCAGCAGTTCCTCGCCCCAGGTATCGGGATCGGGGCGCGGGCCGCCGCCGTACCAGTAATTGAGCGATTCATAGAAATAGCGCTGACCGCGGATGCCGATCTTTCGCGCCTGAACGACATCGTCCAGCACGATCGTTGGGCAGAGCGCCGCGAGATGCTGGATCGGACGATAGCCGACCTGGTCGGCGACGTCGCGGCCCGCCCAGGCGTCGCGATAGATCTTGTTCTTCTTGGCGACCTCTTCCGGTCCGCCAAAGCCCAGCACCAGCGCGCCGAGCCCGCGCTGGCCCGCGCGCGCCAGCGTGTCCAGATTGGTGCACGCCAGATACATCGGAGGGTGCGGATCCTGGTACGGCTTGGGATGGATCGGGCGCAGCGGAATGGTGATGTGCGGCCCGTTATGCTCGATCTCGTCGTTCACGAACATCTTGGGGATCAGATACATCGCCTCGTCGATGATCGGCTGCAATTCCTTCAGGTCATAGCCATAGGCGCCGGCCTCCTGCTGGCTGCCGCCCTTGCCGACGCCGAAATGAAGGCGGCCCTTCGAAAGTATGTCCAGCGTGGCGATGCGCTCGGCCACCTTGATGGGGTGGTTCATCGCCGGCATCAGGCAGACCACGCCGTGACCGATGCCGATCCGGTTGGTCTTGCCCGCGACATAGGCGAGGAAGGTCTCCGGCGCGCTCATATGGGCATAATGGGTGAGCGACGTATGTTCGACGCTCCAGATCACGTCGAAGCCGAGTTGCTCGGCGAGCAGCGCCTGCTCGACCAGCTCGTCGAACACCTGGCGTTCGCCACGCGGCGACGCATCGACGATCTGCGCTTCGACAATCAGGGAAAAACGCATTTAGGAGAACTCTCTAGTCGGGGGCTCTTGTTCGCGTTCGACCCTCGACTTGGGCTCATCTTGTTTCAAATGCCGTTTGGCGGCGCGACCGTTAGCCTAAGGGCATCGCTGGCGCCTCTTGTTGCCTGATTTCGATCGCTGGCATCGGGAGTGGGCACTCGACCCTTCCGCGGGGCGCGGCATACCCGCGGCGTACACAAGTCTGGATAATGAGGAGCGGGATATGGGCAGCGCGATCAGGATCGTCGGCATCGGCGGCACGGCGCGACAGGATTCGAGCAGCGAGCGAGTGGTGCGCTGCGCGCTCGCCGCCGCTGCTGCGGAGGGAGCGGAGATCGAGCTGTTCGGCGGACCGTTCCTCGCCAGCCTGCCGCTCTATATACCCGACCGCACCGAACGGACCGACGACGAACGCCGTTTCGTGGAAGCCGTGCGCAGCTGCGATGGCATCATCGTCGGCACGCCCGGCTACCATGGCAGCCTCTCCGGCCCGATCAAGAATGTGCTCGACCTGCTCGAGGATCTCGCGCGCGACGAACGCCCCTATCTCGACGGGCGCGCGTTCGGATCGATCGTAACCGCCTATGGCTGGCAGGCCTGCGGCACGACGCTGGTGGCGATGCGATCGATCGCGCACGCCCTGCGCGCCTGGCCGACGCCCTTCGGAGCGGCGGTGAATGCGACGGCGCCCTTGTTCGACGACGGCGGCGAGTGCCTCGACCCGAAGGTGGCGGAGCAGCTCGTCACGGTCGGCCGGCAGGTGACCGAGTTCGCACGCTGGCGGCGGGCGGGTCTGGCGGCCTGATGCTGCGTGGCGAAGTGCCTGATCGCCCATCGGCAATAGAGGGGGCGCAGGCAGGGAGATAGACGAACCTGTACCGCGGCGCACTCGCCGGCAACCAGGAAATCCCATGCGCGAAGCCCTTATCGTCTCCACTGCCCGCACGCCGATCGGCAAGGCCTATCGCGGCGCCTATAATGACGCCGAAGCGCCCTTGCTCTCCGGTCATGCCGTTGCCGAGGCCGTGCGCCGGGCGGGCATCGATCCCGCGCGAGTCGAGGATGTGATCATCGGCTGCGCAGCGCAGCAGGGTACGCAGGGCTATAATATCGGGCGACTGACCGCGGCCGCAGCCGGGCTGCCGTCGAGCGTCGCGGGCATGTCGGTCGACCGGCAATGCGCGTCGGGCCTGATGGCGATCGCGACTGCTGCCAAGCAGATCATCCATGACGGAATGGAAGTCGCTGTCGGTGGCGGCGTCGAATCGATCAGCCTCACCCAGAATGCGCACAAGAACAGCTATCGCGCCCAGTCGCAGGCCGTGACCGCGCACGCGCCGCATATGTATATCGCGATGATCGAGACCGCCGAGCTGGTCGCCGAACGCTATGGCATCAGCCGCGAGGCGCAGGACGCCTATTCGCTGCAGAGCCAGCAGCGCACCGCCGCCGCCTATGCCGCCGGCCGCTATGACGCCGAGCTGGCGCCGCTGACCACCCGGATGCTCGTCACCGACAAGGCGACCGGCGAGACCAGCGAGCGCGAGGTGACGCTGGAGCGCGACGAAGGTCCGCGCGCGGAGACCACGATCGAGGGCCTGTCGGGCCTGAAGCCGGTATGGTCGGGGGGCGCGCTGGTGGGGCAGGGCAGGCATGTCACCGCGGGCAATGCCAGCCAGCTTTCCGACGGCGCGGCGGCGTGCCTGCTGATGGAGGCCGGAGTCGCTGCGCGCGAGGGGCTGACGCCGCTCGGCGCGTATCGCGGCATGGCGGTGGTAGGCTGCCCGCCCGAGGAAATGGGAATCGGCCCGATCCATGCGGTGCCGCGGCTGCTCGAGCGGCACGGCCTCAAGGTCGACGATATCGGCCTGTGGGAACTGAACGAGGCATTCGCCGCGCAAGTGCTGCCGTGCCGCGACCGGCTGGGCATCCCTGATGACCGGCTCAACGTCGATGGCGGCGCAATCGCGATCGGGCATCCGTTCGGCATGTCCGGCGCGCGGATGGTCGGCCATGCGCTGATCGAGGGCAGGCGCCGCGGCGTGAAATATGTCGTCGTCACGATGTGCGTCGGCGGCGGCATGGGCGCTGCCGGCCTGTTCGAGGTGCTGTGATGGCCAGCCTCTCCCCGATCCCGCTGCCGCACTCCTTCCTCGCCAGCCCCGAGGAGATCATCGACGAGGCGCGCAACGGCCGCATGTACATCCTTGTCGACGACGAGGACCGGGAGAATGAAGGCGACCTGATCATCCCGGCGCAGATGGCGACTCCGGCGGCGATCAATTTCATGGCCATGCATGGCCGAGGGCTGGTGTGCCTGGCGCTGTCCAAGACGCGGGTCGACCAGCTTGGGCTGGACCTGATGAGCCGGAGCAACGGCACGCAGTTCGAGACCGCCTTCACCGTCTCCATCGAGGCGCGCGACGGCGTCACGACGGGCATCTCCGCAGCCGACCGCGCTCGTACGATCGCGGTGGCGATCGACGCGTCCAAGGGGCCCGAGCACATCGTCACCCCCGGCCATGTATTCCCGCTGATCGCGCGCGAGGGCGGGGTGCTGGTGCGCGCCGGGCATACCGAGGCGGCGGTGGATGTGGCACGGCTCGCCGGCCTCAACCCGTCGGGCGTCATCTGCGAGATATTGAACGATGACGGCACGATGGCGCGACTGGACGACCTCATCCCGTTCGCGCGGCACCATAATCTCAAGATCGGCACGATCCGCGACCTGATCGCCTATCGCCGTCGCCACGATCACCTGGTCGAGCGACGCGCGGAGATGCAGTTCCAGAGCCGCTGGGGCGCCGACTGGCGGATCATCTCCTATCGCAACACCGTGACCGGCGGCGAAGTGGTCGCGCTGGTCAAGGGCACGATCGATACCGACAAGCCGGTGCTGGTGCGGATGCACGTCCACTCGCCGCTTCCGGATCTGTTCGCCGAGGAGGGCGGCCGGGCGGGGATGCTCGATCGCGCGATGATGGCGATCGCCGAGGCGGGCAGCGGCGTGGTGGTGGTGCTGAGCTCTACCGCGCCCGATCTGGTCGCCTGCATCATCCGCGCGCGGAAGGATGGCCGCGAGGAGAGTGGCGCGCGCAAGGTCGCGCTGCGCGAATATGGAATCGGCGCGCAGATCCTCACCGACCTGGGCATCCATCGCATCACGCTGCTGAGCAACAGCGACATGAATTATGTCGGTCTCGACGGCTACGGGATCGAAATCGTCGATCAGCAGTCGCTCCAGCAGGCTGACTAACCTTGCAATCTTAGACATGATATGGCGTTATCGCCCAAACTAAAGGAGAGGCTATGACCGACATTCTCATTCAGGGCGGCACCGTCGTCGATGGCACGGGCGCGCCGTCCTACACGGCCGATGTGCGCGTCAAGGGCGGCATGATCGCCGAGATCGCCAGCGGCCTGGCACCGACCGCTGGCGAGCGGGTTGTGAATGCCGCCGGCTGCATCGTCTCCCCCGGTTTCATCGAGCCGCATACGCATATGGATGCCGTCATGTGGTGGCAGCCCAGCCTCGATCCGCTCCCCGGCTACGGCGTCAGCACGGTGGTGATCGGCAATTGCGGCTTTACCGCAGCGCCGATCCATCCGGATCCCGCGGTCCGCATGGAGATGGTCAACATCTTCTCCTTCTTCGAGGAAGTGCCGCAAAAGCCGTTCCTCGAGATGCTGCCCTGGGACTGGTCGACCTGGTCCGAATATCGCATCTCGATGGAGGCGAAGTGCAAGACCTCGACGAACGTCGCGGGCTATGCCGGCCATATCGCCATCCGCCTTGCCGTGATGGGCATGGACGCCTGGGAACGCGTCGCCACGCCCGACGAGATCCGCAAGATGTGCGCGCTGCTCGAAGACGCGATCGACGGCGGCGCCCTCGGCATGTCGTCCAACCTGATGGATCATGACAGCAAGGATCGTCCGGTCCCCAGCCTGGTGGCGGACGATGCCGAATGGTCGGCGCTGATCGGCGTGCTCGCCAGCCGTCCGGGCAGCCAGCTCCAGGTGATCCTCGACACCTTCTTCAAGCTTCGGGCGCCCGAGCAGATGGAGCGCCTGGGCAATCTCTGCCGCGATCGTGGCGTGCGCGTGCAGATGGCGGGCGCCGGCGGGCTTCTTCGGTTCCAGGACGCGATCCGCGAGAAGATGTGGGAGATCACCGCCAAGCAGAAGGCCGAGGGTCTCGATTTCTGGCCGAGCTTCGCGCACGTGCCGCCGACCACGGCGCTCAACTTCTTCAGCAGTTCCTCGTTCGCCCAGGCAAACGAATATGTCTGGCACGAGGTCGTCCAGGCGCCGACCGAGGAAGAGAAGCTCGCGCTGCTGCGCGATCCCGATTTCCGCGCCCGCGCGCGCGACAGCTGGGACAACAAGGCCTTCAAGCAGTCGCTCGTCGCCAATCCGCACATGATGCTGCTGATGGATTCGGAAACCGGGGTCGGCCCGCTCGACCTGAACCTGAAGGAACTGGCCGAGCAGCGAGGCCTGCATCCGTCCGACGCGCTGGCCGACTGGGTGCTCGACAACGGCGTCCAGTCGATCATCAGCCGCGTGCCGCATCCGATGGCCTGGGAACAGACCGTCCAGATGCTCAAGGACAGCCAGACCGTCGCCAACATCTCCGATGCCGGCGCGCACGGCCAGATGCTGTGCGGCGGCGGCGAGAACATCCTGCTGCTGACGCATTTCCTGAAGAACAAGGACCTGACGCTGGAGGAGGCGATCCACGTCCAGACCGGCAAGCAGGCGCAGCACTTCAACTTTGGCGACCGCGGCGTGCTCAAGCCCGGCTATCGCGCCGATATCGCAGTGTTCAACCTCGACGAGATCGAGGCGCGGCCGCTCAAGCGCGCGTTCGACGTCCCGGACGGCAGGGGGGGCTTCACCTGGCGCTTCAGCCGCGACGCAGCGCCGATGCGCCTTACCCTGGTGAACGGCGTGCCCACATTCGAGAACGGCGCGTTCACCGGCGAGCTGCCGGGTGAGTTCGTCAGCCCCGTCATCTCCAAGGTCGAAGCGGCCGCAGCCTGAAGGAAGATCGCATGAACGAAGACGATCTGCCCTATCTCCAGCGGGGCCGACAGAAGCTTGAGACGCCGAGCAGCCTGCTCATCAGCTCGTCCAAATATCTGAACGACTATCGCATCCGCGAATGGGTCACGAACCAGTGCCTGAAGCGCAACGGCCGCGACTGCCCGAACACCTATGGCATCCCCTCGCTGATCGAGGCGGTGCGTGAGGTGCAGGACCATGAGCGCATCGAGGCGCTGTTCAACGACGCGCGCAAGGACTGGCCCGAGTTCGACAAGTGGCTGGACGATCGCTGGCTGGCGCGGCTGACGCGCGAGGACATGAAGTCGTGCCCCGAAGGTTCGGTCGGCGGCATCTGGTACAAGCAGCTCGTCGGCGCGGGCATGCAGGTGGACATCATCCCGACGTTCGAGCCCCGCTCGAGCTTCGAATATTTCTTCCTGCGCGGCGTGCAGATCCACGACATCATGCACATCCTGAGCGGTGGCGGGTTCGACGGGATGGGCGAGATCATGCCGGCGTTCCTGAAGTACGGGAACCTGTTCCGCTATTTCAACGCGGAGCTGGCCGGGCTGCTCAACGTGCAGAACACGCTGCTGACCATCCCGATGTTCATGCGCGGGCCGCTCCACTATCCCGAACTGTTCGTGCAGATGTGGGATCTGGCGCATTACGCGATGCAGCTCGGGCAGGACTCGGATGCGCTGTTCCTGCCGCGCTACGAGGAATGGCTCGACCTGCCGCTGGAAGAGGCGCGCGCGAAGTTCGGCGTGCGCGGTGCGCGGACGATCGACACCTCGCACGAAAGCGCCTTCTGGGACGAGCGGATCGCGTCGCTCGATCCGACGCCGAACGCGCCGCAGGCGGTGGCGGCGGAATAACGCACCTACCCGTCACCCCGGAACAAGTTCGGGGTGACGGCCAGGGCTGCGTCACCAGCCTTCGATCTCGGCCAGGCCGATTTCCTCCACCACGGCCAGCGCCTTGGCCACCGAATCCGCTTCGGCGGGGAGGCGCGGGGGGCGCGGGACGCCGCCGGCCAGGCCGAAATGCTCGAGCAGCGCCTTGGTCACGCGGATGCCGCCATTGCCGTACAACGCCATGAACAGGCGCATGAGCTTGCCCCAGCGATCGAGGAACAGCGCGTTGTCGCCGGCCCTCGCTGCCGCGATCACGCTCATGCATAGCCGCGGCGCGATATTGCCCTCCGAGGACAGGAAGCCGTGCGCCCCGAACGCCAGGGCAAGCGGCGCCTGGTGCGGGCCGCCGACGCAGATATCGATGCGGTCACCCAGCGCATCGGCGAGCGTGCGCAGATAGCCTGGGTCCTGATGGCTGATGTTCAGGCCGATCAGCTGCTTGTGGCGGCCGAACAACTCGATGATCACCTGCGGGGGGATGACATAGCCGACCGATTGATGCGTCGAGAGCACCGAAGAAATATCGGTGTTCGACAATACTTCGTCGAAATAGGCGTCGAGCTCGCGCGGCGTCGGCGTGTGGCCATGGCCGACATCGAGCGAATAGACCTGTGCAGCATCCACGCCGGCGCGCGACGCCGTCTCGAGGAATTCGATCATCTGCTTCGCAGTGCGCGGCTCGACGCCCATGGCACGCACTGGCGCGCGGCCCTTCAGTTCGTCGACAGCGATCGCGAGCAGGCGGGCGGTCTCGTCGGGCGCCAGCGTATAGCCCTCGCCGCTGCCGCCGCCGCCGACATAGACGCCGACGCCCGCATCCCCGAGCTTGCGAAGGTGCCGCCGCATCGCGGTCTCGTCGATCGCGCCGTCCCGGGCAAAGGGTGTGATGCTGATGGTGAAGGTCTGGTAACGCGAAACGTCGGGGTTCATCCATTCTCTCCTGGCGTGTTTTCTGTTCGCGGGGCTGGACTTGCAAAGATTTAGTGTGCGCCTATTGCAAAAGGTCCATCTTTGATGTGGTCCAAGGGGGCAGAGTGAGCGAAGGCACGAAGAAGCGGCGGTTGCGCCAGCCACGGGTGGCGGAGATCGTCGCGTCCAGTCTGCGCTCGCGAATCCTGTCCGGTGCGCTTGCCGATGGCGACATGCTGCCCAAGCAGGAGGAACTGCTCGCGGAGTTTGGCGTCAGCCCGCCCTGCATCCGCGAGGCGTTTCGCATCTTGGAGACCGAGGGGCTGATCACCGTGATCCGCGGCAATGTG
Organism: uncultured Sphingomonas sp.; assembly: GCA_966211615.1. GTDB lineage: Bacteria > Pseudomonadota > Alphaproteobacteria > Sphingomonadales > Sphingomonadaceae > Sphingomonas. Next base: position 31,496 of record CBIHNZ010000010.1, on the reverse strand, counting down.
GGCGGTGCGATCGTGCACGTGCCGCACCCGGGCACCGCGGCGTACATGCTGGGCCTGGTGCTCGAGGCGCGGGGAGTCTCGCTCTACGATCTGCTGAACGGGATGCGCCTGCTCGAACCGGCCTGCGCTGCCGAGGCCGCGTTGCGCCCGGACCGCGAGACCACGGTGCTCCCCAAGCTGCGCGCCAATATCGACGCGAGCATGGCCGCGATCGACGATCCCAAGATCTTCATCGGTCTGGCACGCGACTTTCACACCGAACTGGTCAGCAACTGCGGCAACGAGACGATGAGCCTCGTCGTCGGCGCGCTGGAGCGGTTGTGGTCCGCGCAGGTCGAGGTCCTGGCGGTCGACCGGTCGGTCCATGGCAGTTTCTCCGATCGCGCCGTGCGTCTTTCGCTCCAGCGCGAGCATGAACGCATCTATCGCGCTATCGAGGAAGGGGACGCGCCCAGCGCCGAGCGCGCGATCCGCGAACATTTCTCGGGCGGTGTCGGCGAGCGGCGCCATGGCTTCGATACCGGGGTGACGATCAAGGCCGAGATGCTGCGCGCCTGAGGGAAACACCGCTTTTCCCTCTCGCCTGCGTCCAGGATCAGAGCGTCAGCCAGCGCGCGACGTCCTCCGCTTTCGCGCGCGGACGTGGCGGCGCCTGCTCCGCGACGCTGCCGACCAGCACGACGCCGGCCACCTTCTGTCCCTCTTCCAGGCCCAGCAACGCGGTTGCCTGCGAGTCATAGGCATGCCAGCCGGTCAGCCAGTTGGCGCCGTAGCCCATGGCGTGGGCGCCGTTGAGCAGGTTCATGCACACCGCGCCGGCGGACAGATGCTGCTCCCACTCGGGCACCTTGTGGCCGGGGATCGCAGCGGAAACCACGACCACCACCAAAGGTGCCGATGCCAGCTTGCGCGTGCTGACGCGGACCTTGGGCGCATCCTCGCGAGCCTCGGCCAGCGCGAGGAGCCGTTCGATCCAGCGGTCCTTGGCCTCGCCCGCCACCAGCACCAGTCGCCAGGGGCTCAGCCGGCCATGATCCGGCACGCGGAGCGCGATCTCGACCAGGCGATCGACCTCCTCGCGACTCGGTCCCGGGCCGATCAGCGCGTCCGGCATCGGCGAGCGGCGCAGCGCTAGCCGATCTGCGGCTGAAAGCTCGGGGGAGGACAGGTCCGTTGCTGTCGATGCCATGCGAAAATCTCTCCCAATCGTGCGCGGCGCCTCGCCGCATCCCCGTTTGACGCTCGTAACCGAATCGTCTAACCTTTAAAAGATAGCACATATAACAAGTGTGCAAATTCCGCTGGAGAAACGTCCGGCCGGATCAGGGAGAGATATGGATGAAGGCCACCATCCGCTTTACCGATGTGGAACTCGGGCAGCAGGTCGAGCTGGACGCACGCATGGATGCCGGCGGCTCGATTGCCGACCGTGCCTGCGCGATGGTCCGGCGATGGTCGGGAGCCCCGGCCGCGTCTTTGGTGTCGATGCATGTGCCGGACGAAGGGTTCGCGCCGGATCAGATCGCGGGGCGCGTGATGGCGCGGCACCTGGACGGCAGCAACCGCGCCGATGTCGAAATCCTGATGCGTGCGCAGGATCGCTGCGCGAGGGCGGTCGTCCGTGTGGCACTCGGGTGAGGGCGCCGCGCCAGGGAACTGGCCTGTGGCTCCGGATCGTAGCATAGGCCCGGATATGTCCGGTTCGCTCCCTCCATCCGTTCCGCGCGAAGTTGCGACGCTGCGCACGTTGCGCATCGCCAAGCACTTCCCCTTCTTCCTTGCCGTGGCGGAGGAGCAGAACCTCCACCGCGCCGCCGAGCGCCTCAATATCGCGCAGTCCGCGCTCTCGCGCCGTATCGCCGATCTCGAGCGCGAACTGGGTAACGTCGAGCTGTTCGAACGCCAGGCGAGGGGGGTTGCCATCACGCCCGCGGGCGCAACGCTGGCGCACGACGTGCGGCGCATCTTGCTGTCGATCGAGGAGGCGCGGCGCAACGTGCGGCGGATCGCCCAGGGGGACCTGGGCATGCTGCGCGTCTCCTTCTCCGAAGCGATGCTGCGGCGCCCGGTCCTGCCGGCGGTGCTTCGCGAGTTCCGCTCGCTGCATCCCGAGGTGGAACTGCGCGCATTTCCACTGACGTCGGATGCGCAGCGGACCCGGTTGCTGGCGGACGAGATCGATGTGGCATTCGTGATCGACGAGGTGACCGACCGCGAGCAGTTCGAGACGCTGCATGTCGGATACGACAAGTTCGTGCTGGTGCTGCCGGCGGATCATCCGCTGGCAGCGAAACCGGCGGTGTCGCTGCAGGAGATTGCGGGAGAGCCGCTGTTGTGGCCGGCGCGGCACACCTCGCCGCGCCTGTTCGACCGGATGATCTCGGCATTCGATGCCCAGGGCGTCTCGCCGATCATCGCGGTGGAGGTTGCGGCCGTCGATATCGGCTATGAGCTGACCGCGGCGGGCATCGGGCTGGGGATCGTGACCGCGGCCCGGGCAGACCGGACTCCGCCGGGGGTGGTGCTGCGCGACCTGACCGATCTCGATCTGCCGCTGCCGCTCAGCATGCTGTGGCCCAAGAACAGCAGCTCTCCGCTGATCAAGCGGTTCGTGGACCTGGTGCAGCAGCGTCTGGCCGAGACCGAGGCTTAAGCCCTCGCAAAGGATCGGGCGATCAGCTCGCCGACCTCGGTCGTCTCCCTGTTGGCGGCTGTGAGCAGATCGATCAGGGTGAAGAAGCCGTGCGCCATGCCGGGATGCTCCCTCAGCGTGACCGTGACTCCGGCTTCGCGCAGCGCGACAGCATAGGCGAGGCCCTCATCGTGGAGCGGATCGCAGCCGCCGAGCACGACGATTGCCTGGGGCAGGCCGGACAGATCGGCCGCGAAAGGCACTGCTTCGGGATTGGAGCGATCAGTGGCCGGGACGTAGTGATCCCAGAACCAGCGCATGTCGGCGGCGGAGATCAGATAGTCGCCGCGGCCGAACTCGCGATAGGAGGGGCGCTCGAAATCCGGGGAGAGCACCGGATAGAGGAGTATCTGCAAGTCGATCCGTGGACCGCCGCGATCGCGCGCGCGGATCGCCAGCGCGGCGGCCAGGTTGCCGCCGGCACTGTCGCCCATCACCGCGACCGGGCCGGTGCCGGCAACCGCCTGCAGCGCTGCCCAGGCATCGTCGAGCGGCCTGGGGAAAGGGTGTTCGGGAGCGAGGCGATAATCGACGCTGACGACCTCGGCGCCGGTGGCGTGGGCGAGCTGGCGGCAGACGGGATCGAAGGCGTCGAGCGTGCCGAACGTCCAGCCGCCGCCGTGCAGATAGAGGATCAGGCCATGTGCGTTCGCGCCGGCGACATAGCGGCGCGCGGGGATGACGCCTTCCAGGCCTGGAATGGAAAAATCTTCCATCCGCATGACCTTCGCACCGCGGTCGACGGGTAACGCGGCCTGCGATTCCGCGAAGGTCCGGCGCACGTCCGCCGCGGTGCCTGCGCTGAAGCCGGGCAGCCCCAGCGCGTTGCGGCGATCGAGCATCGCTTTCATTTCGGGATCGAGCGGTCCCATTCGGTCCTCCTGAAGCTGGTCGCGACGATGCTCGTCGCGCGGGCGGGCACGCAATTGCCCAATTGCGACGCCTTTGATGAGGCTTCGGTATTCGACGGTTTGCGGGCCCCGGCCTATGGCCCGGGCACTGGGAAACGGAGTGGAATGAGCGAGAACCTGATCGCGCGAGAGGAGCTGGATTTCCTCCTCTGGGATTGGCTGGACCTTGCGGAAGATTGCGGCGACGCGATCGACCGCGAGAGCGCCGACGCGATCCTGGACCTATCCATGCGGCTGGCCGCGAATGCGTTTCTGACCCACTACAAGACCGCCGATCGGGTTGAGCCCTATCAGGACGAAACCGGCGTGCATGCTCTGCCGGAGATCGGTGCAGCATTGCGGGAATATGCCGAGCTGGGGCTGTTCTCGGCGAGTTTCCCGTCCGAGCTGGGCGGGCTCGGACTGCCAAGCCTGCTCGCCAGCGCGTCCTTCGCGCAGTTCCTGGCGGCGAACGTCGCCACCGCCGCCTATGCGATGCTCACCACCGCCAATGCGCGGCTCCTGGCGGCGTTCGGCAGCCCGGCGCAGGTCGGGCAGTTCGCGCTGCCGCTGATCGAGGGGCGCTGGTTCGGCACCATGTGCCTGTCCGAGCCGCAGGCGGGATCGATCCTGGCCGATGTCGCGACACGCGCCGTGGCGGACGGGGAGGACGCCCTGGGCAGCCGCTATCGCCTGACCGGCAACAAGATGTGGATCTCCGGCGGAGACCATGACCTGAGCGAGAACATTGTCCATCTCGTGCTGGCCAGGCTGGTGGAGCCGGCCCGGCAGCCCGCGGAGGGGACGCGCGGGCTATCGCTGTTCGTGGTGCCGAAGATGCTGCCCTCCGGCGAGCGCAACGACGTCGCCGTGGCGGGGCTCAACCACAAGATGGGCTATCGCGGCACAACCAACTGCCTGCTCAACCTTGGCGAGAATGGCGGCGCGATCGGCTGGATCGTCGGCGAGCCGGGCCAGGGCCTGCCGCAGATGTTCAAGATGATGAACGAGGCGCGGATCGGCGTCGCGCTGGGCGCGGCTGCGCTCGGCTATCGCGGCTATCGCCTTGCGCTGGGCTATGCGCGCGAACGGACGCAGGGACGACCGTTCGGCGCGCCTGCCGGACCGTCGCAGCCGATCATCGGCCATCCCGACGTGCGCGACATGCTGCTGGCCGCCAAATGCTATGCCGAGGGTGCGCTGGCGCTGGTGCTCTACTGCGCGAAGCTGGTCGACCGTGCCCAACATGATCCGGAGGCCGAGACGCTGCTGGGCCTGTTGACGCCGATCGCCAAGACCTGGGCGTCCGAATATGGACTGGCCGCGAACGACATCTCGATCCAGGTCCATGGCGGATATGGCTATACGCGCGACTTCGACGTCGAGCAGCTGTGGCGCGACAACCGGCTGAATCCCATTCACGAGGGTACCACCGGCATCCAGGCGCTCGACCTGGCGGCGCGCAAGCTGCGCGACGACGCGGCATTTGCGATCCTGCGCGGGCGGATCGCCGACACGGTGACAAGAGCTGCCGCGCTCCCGGAGCTCGCCGAGACGGCGCAGGCGCTGGACGACTGGTGGCGGCGGATCGCCGATGCGGTCGAGGTGCTGCGGGGCGGCGGGCCGCAGCTGATGGCGTCGAACGCCACCGCGCTCCTCCGCGCGTTCGGGCACGGCGTCGCCGGCTGGCAGTGGCTCGACCGCGCAATATTGTGCGCCGGGACTCCGGACGATCCGTTTCGCGGCGGCAAGCTGTGGGCCTGTCGCTATTTTTTCGAGCGCGAGATGCCGCGCATCCACGCCTGGCTGCGCCCGATCGAGCTGGGCAGCGCGATCGGCGCCGAAGTGCCGGCCGAATTTCTTTGAGTTGGGAGGGAGTATGACGATGCGGATCGATCTGAACGGCCGCGTGGCGATCGTGACTGGAGCGGGCGGGGGCCTGGGCCGGGCGCATGCGCTGCTGCTGGCCGCGCGTGGAGCCAAAGTGGTGGTCAACGACCTGGGCGGCGCGCGCGACGGCAGCGGCGGCAGCGCGACCATGGCGGAGCAGGTGGTCGAGGAGATCCGGCAGGCTGGCGGCGAAGCGATCGCCAATGGCGCCAGCGTGACCGAACTGGATCAGGTGCGCGCGATGGTGGCGCAGGCGATGTCGGCCTGGGGGCGCATCGACATCCTGGTCAACAATGCCGGCATCCTGCGCGACCGTACCTTTGCCAAGCAGGATCTGAGCGATTTCCGCACCGTGATCGACGTACACCTGATGGGATCGGTCCACTGCACCAAGGCAGTGTGGGAGATCATGATCGCGCAGAATTTCGGGCGGATCATGATGACGACCTCGTCGTCGGGCCTCTACGGCAATTTCGGCCAGTCGCAGTACGGCGCGGCCAAGATGGGCCTGGTCGGCCTGATGAAGACGCTGAGCCAGGAAGGCCGCAAGTACGACATCCGGGTGAACGCGCTGGCGCCGTCCGCTGCGACGCGGATGACCGAGGACATCATGAACGAGGCCGAGCTGAGGGCGCTTGACCCGGCGCGCGTCTCACCCGGCATGCTGGCTTTGGTCTGCGACGAGGCGCCGACGGGTACGATCCTTTGCGCGGGCGCGGGCAGCTTCGAGGCTGCGCATATCACCCTGACCAGGGGCCTGTATGTCGGCGCGGGCGAGGATGCGGCGGAGCAGGTACTCGCGGGGCTCGATCGGATCGCCGACCGCAACGGGGAAATGGTGCCGCCGACCGGCCTGGAGCAGCCGCGCCACGAATTGTCGCGCGTGCCCGGCCTGATGGCCGCGGTTGCCAATGGCTGAGGTGCTGGCCGCCGTCCGCCCTGCGCACCATTTCGACCAGATCGGATTGCTGCGCTGGATGGAGACGCATGTCCCGGGATTTGACGGGCCGCTGACGGTCGAGCAGTTCGCCGGCGGCCAGTCCAACCCGACCTATCGCCTGCGGACGCTCGGGCGCGACTATGTGCTTCGCCGCAAGCCGCCGGGCATCTTGTTGAAAGGCGCGCATGCGGTCGACCGCGAGTATCGCGTCATTTCGGCGCTGCACGCCACCGGCTTCCCGGTGCCTCGGCCATTCGGCCTCTGCCTGGACGAGAGCGTGATCGGGACCGCCTTCTACGTCATGGAGATGGTGGTGGGGCGCAACTTCTGGGATACGGCGTTCCCCGAAGTCTCGCGCGAGGCGCGGCCAGCCTATTTCGACGCGATGAACGCGACGATCGCGCAACTGCATTCGATCGACCCCGCCACAATCGGGCTCGAGGATTTCGGGCGGCCGGGCAACTATTTCGAGCGGCAGGTGGGGCGCTGGTCGCGGCAATATCTGGAGGATGCGGACGCGGGTCGGGTACCGGCGATGGATGCGCTGATCGAGTGGCTGCCTGCCAATATCCCGGCGGGCGACGAGGTCAGCATCGTCCATGGCGATTTCCGCTGCGACAACATGCTGTTCCACCCGACCGAGCCGCGCGTGATCGCCGTGCTCGACTGGGAGTTGTCGACCTTGGGGCATCCGCTGGCGGACTTCGCCTATCACCTGATGGTGTATCGGATGCCGCCGGGCTTCTCGACCGGGCTGGCCGGGCTCGACCTGCCCGCGCTGAATGTCCCGAGCGAGGCGCAGTACATCGCCGATTATTGCCGCCGCACCGGGCGCGACGGCATCGAGCGGCTCGATTTCCATCTGGCGTTCAGCCTGTTCCGGCTGGCGGCGATCATCCATGGCATCAAGGGGCGGATGATCCGCGGCACCGCGTCGTCGCCCCAGGCCGCGGCGGCGGTCGAGCAGCTCGAGCGGATCGCGAAACTCGCGCTGGCACAGACGCAAGAAACCTTTGGGGCCTGATCGATGGACTTCACCTATTCCGAGCGCCAGACGCACTGGCTGGAGCGCGTGCGCGCCTTCATGGCGGCGCATGTCGCGCCGGCCGAGGCGCGCTATCATGCCGAGATCGCCGAGGGCCCGACGCGGTGGCGCGTGCTGCCGGTGCTCGAGGAACTGAAGGCAAGGGCGAAGGGCGAGGGGCTGTGGAACCTGTTCCTGCCGCCCGCCGAGCATGACGAGGGCAGCTATCGCGGTGCCGGCCTCACCAATCTCGAATATGCGCCCTGCGCCGAGGAGATGGGGCGATTTCCCTGGGCTTCGGAGATCTTCAACTGCTCGGCGCCGGACACCGGCAACATGGAGGTGCTGCACCGCTACGGCACCGTCGAGCAGAAGGAACGCTGGCTCAGACCGCTGATGGCCGGCGAGATCCGGTCGGCCTTCGCGATGACCGAGCCCGATGTGGCGAGCTCCGACGCGACCAACATCGCCACGCGTATCGAGCGGCAGGGCGACGACTATGTGCTGAACGGCCGCAAATGGTGGATTTCCGGCGCGGGCGATCCACGCTGCAAGGTGCTGATCGTGCTCGGCGTGAGCGATCCCGATGCCGAGCGGCACGCGCGACACAGCCAGATCTTCGTGCCCGTGGATACGCCGGGGGTGACGATCGGGCGGGCGCTGCCGGTGTTCGGCTATGACGATGCGCCGCACGGGCATTGCGAGGTGAGCTTCGACGATGCGCGGGTGCCGGCCGCCAATATCGTGCTGGGCGAGGGGCGCGGCTTCGAGGTCGCGCAGGGGCGGCTCGGGCCAGGGCGCATCCATCACTGCATGCGCGCGATCGGGCTCGCCGAGATGGCGCTCGACGCGATGGTCGTGCGGCTGCTGAGCCGCGAGGCGTTCGGCAAACGGATCGCGGACCAGTCGATCTGGGAGCAGCGCGTCGCCGAGGCGCGGACCGAGATCGAGATGACCCGGCTGCTGTGCCTGAAGGCCGCGGACATGATGGACAAGGTCGGCAACAAGGTGGCCCAGCGCGAGATCGCGATGATCAAGGTGGCCGGGCCAAGGCTGGCGCTCAAGGTGATCGACGATGCGATCCAGGCGCATGGCGGCGCGGGTGTGTGCAGCGACTTCCCGCTGGCGGCGGCCTATGCGCTGGCGCGGACGCTGCGATTGGCCGACGGGCCCGACGAAGTCCACAACCGGGCGATCGCGCGGCTCGAATATCGCCGCTTCAAGGAGACTGTGCATGGGTGAGATCAGGCGGTTGGCGAGCAATCCGCGGATGAGCGGCGCGGTGGTGTACAATGGCGTGGTCTCGCTGTCCGGGCAGGTTGCGATCGACCATCGCGGCGGCGCGGTGGCGGACCAGGTGCGCGAGGTGCTCCAGCGGATCGACATGCTGCTAACCGAGGCGGGGACCGACAAGTCGCGGCTGCTGACCGCGAACCTCTACCTGACCGATATCGCTACGCTGCCGGCGCTCAACATTGCCTGGGACCGCTGGATCGCACCCGGCTGCGCGCCGACGCGTACGACGATCCAGGCAGTGCTCGCCTCGCCCGATTATGCGCTGGAGATCGCCGTCACCGCCGCGGTGGACTGAAGCATTTCGTCCGCCAGTTCGCCGAGCCGGGCGACGCCGTCGCGCGCCGGTCCGGCCGGTATCATCGAGAAGCTGAGCCGGAGCGTGTTGCGCTCCGCTGGGATGCCTCTGGGGTAGAAGGCCGCGCCGGCGATGGCGGACACGCCGTGCTCGGCCAGCGCGCGCTGGGTCAGCAGCGTCGCGTCGAGTGCGTCGGGCAGTTCGACCCAGACATACAGGCCGCCCTCCGGCCGGGTCCAGCGGACGCCTTGCGGCATATGCTCGCCAAGCGCGGCAAGCATCGAATCGCGGCGCTGGCGATAGACGGTGCGGGCGATGTCGGTGGACTGATCGAGATGGTTCTGCACCACATCGAGCAACAGCATCTGGTTGAGGGCGCTGGTGGCGAGGTCGCTGGCCTGCTTGATCAGCACCAGCTTGCGGATCACCGCGGCCGGGCCGGCGATCCAGCCGATGCGCAGCGACGGCGCGATCGTCTTGGAGAAGGTGCCGGTGTGGAGCACGGGCACGTCCTCTATGCTGCCATGACGAGCGATCGCCAGCGCGAGCAGCGAGGGTATCGGTTCGCCGTCATAGCGGAGGCGTTCGTAGCAGCCGTCCTCCAGGATCGCCATGCCGCTGGCGTCAGCCATGTCGAGCAGTTCCCGGCGCTCCGCGAGCGACAGAGTCGTCCCGGTGGGATTGCGGAAATCGGGGCCGGTGTAGCAGAATTTCACGCCGGTCGGGTCGCCGCCGGGGAAGCCGACATAGTGCGGCTCATAGGCGTCGAATGCCCTTAGCGCGCCGATGAAGCTGGGTATCTCCACCATCGCGCGATCGCCGGGAGAGAGGAGCAGCTTGGCGACGAAGTCGAGACCCTGCTGCGATCCATTAGTGATCAGGATATTGTCGACCCCGCAGGGCGCACCACTGCGGGTCATATAGTCAGCGATCCAGGCGCGGAGCGGAACGTGGCCCTCGCTCGGCGCATATTGCAGCGCGGTGCGGGCCAGGGCGCGGTCGCCCCAGATGCGGCCCGACGCGGCGGCGACCGCGTCATAGGGAAAGATGTCGGGATCGGGCAGACCGCCGCCGAGATGGATGATCTGTTTCGCGGCGAGCAGCTTCATCCGTTCGCGAATGTCAGAGGCTACGACATCGCCCATTCGCGACGCGTACAACCCGTTCCAATCCGCCATCCAATCCCCCCTTATTCTTATAAAGATAGCTCTAATTGAAGGCGGGAAGGCTGTCGAGCGTTCAAGGGGCCAGAATCACCGGCATATGCTTGATGCCGCCGACGAAGTTGGAGCGCAGCCGGCTGACCGGACCCGCCAGTCCCATGCCGGGGAAGCGCGCGAGCAGCTCGGTCAGCACTGCGCGCAGCTCGATCTTGGCAAGGTCGTTGCCGAGGCAGCTGTGGCGGCCGAACCCGAAGGTCAGGTGACGGTTGGGGCGGCGAGCCAGATCGAGCGTGAAGGGCGCATCGAACATGTTTTCGTCGCGATTGGCGGATGGATAGAACAGCACCACCTTCTCGCCCTGGCGCACCATCTGGCCGCCAATCTCGATGTCGCGCGTCGCGGTGCGGGCCATATAGACGATGGGGGTGACCCAGCGCAGCAGCTCCTCGACTGCGGTCGGCATCAGGGTCGGATCCGCGGTGAGCATGGCGCGGGCTTCGGGATGCTCGATCAGCGCGAGCATCGCACCGCTCGTGGCGTTGCGCGTGGTCTCGTTGCCGGCAATGGCGAGCAGGAAGCAGAAGCCGAGAATCTCGCGATCGTTGAGCGGCGTACCGTCGATCCGCGCCCCGACCAGGAGGCTGACAAGATCCTCTCGCGGCGCGGCGCGGCGCTCGGCGATGAAGCGCGCGAAATAGCCGAACATTGCCTGCTGCGCGGCGACGATCGCCTCGCGCGGCAGGTCGACGCTGCCATATTCGGGATCCTCGCTGCCGATCACGGCATTGCTCCAGAGGTACATCTGGTCGCGGTCCTCGCCCGGGACGCCGAGCAGCTCGAGGATCACGTCCAGCGGCAGGCGCATGGCGATCGATTCGACGAAATCGATGGTGCCGTCCCCCTCGGCCGTGCGGATCCGCGCGGCCGCGACCTCGTCGGCGATCTCGCGACAGCGTGCGACGATATGCGCCTCCAGCGCGCGCATGACGCTGGGCTTGAACCGTTCGCGCAGAACCATGCGGCTCTTGTGGTGCTCGGGCGGATCCATGGTGAGCAGCAGCGGCACGCGAGGCGTGTCCGCGGCGACCATCTGATCCTTGCGCAGGATGGTGACCCCGGGCGCGTTGATGAAGCTTTCGCTGTCCTTCCCGATCGCGGTGACGTGCTCGTAGCGGGTGATCGCCCAGAACGGCTCGCGAATGCCGTCGTCATGCCAGGCGACCGGCGTGTCGCGGCGCATCCTGGTCCAGATGTCGTGCGGGTAGCCGTTGCTCGCGAAACGATCGGGATTGAAACAGGCATGATCTGCTTGCGGACGCGCGGCCATAGGAAATTCCTTAAGTGAACGATCGTTCACTAGCATTGCGGCAAGGGGCCTGCTAGGGGAAAAGTGATGAGCAAGGTGCGAACGCGCATGGCGCCGGACGAGCGGCGCGCGGTGATCCTGTCGGCCGCCGCGGCAATGTTCCAGGAACGGGGCTATGCGGCGTCGAGCATAGACGCGATCGCCGCGGCATCGGGGATCAGCGGCCCGGCAATCTATCGCTATTTCGCGCGCAAGACCGAATTGCTGGTCGCGCTGCTGGAAGGCGCGGCCGGCATCGCGATGGCCGAGATCGCCGATGCGGTGGCGCGCGCCGGAGAAGGTGAACGGCTAGGTGCGATGGCGGACGCGCTGGCGCACCACGCCCGGAGCGAAGGCGCGGTGATCGGATTGCTGCAGTCGACCGTGGCAGAGATGGAGCCGGCCGACCGTGCGCGGCTGGACGCGATCCGATCGGGGTTGGTGACGCAGCTGGCAGGACTGTTCAGCGCAGAGCGGCCGGAGCTGGACGCCGCGGAGGCGCGCCTCCATATCGAGGTGGTACTGGGGGCGATCGGACAACTCGCGCGGCGGCCTGGGCCGGAACATGCGGCTCGGTCTCGACAACTGCTGCTCGCGATCCTGGCGGCATGACCGGTTGGACCGGCACAATACTAGCGCGGCGTGCCCAGGGTGCGCAGGAAGAACAGGGCGACGTCCTCGTTGTAGTAGAGGCCGTCCGGGCCGTCCGAATTATGGTCCATGCCGGGAATCAGCAGCAGCTCGAACCGCTTGTCCGCCTTGATGAGAGCATCCGCCATCCGCATCGTCGTCGAGAGTGACGCGCTGGTGTCGCTGGTGCCGTGCATGATCTTCAGCGCCCCCTTGAGGCTGCCGGCCAGCGCCATGTTGGAGGCCGCCGCATAGCCGGACGGGTTGTCGGCGGGCAGGCCCATGTTCGGCTCGTTGACCGCGGCGTCCTCCTCCAGTGCGCCCGGAGCGCCGGCATAGCCCGCCTTGAAGACGTCCGGCGCTGTGAGCATGCCGCGCAGCGCGAAATAGCCGCCCCAGCTGTGGCCGACGATCCCGACCCGGTCCATGTCCATCCAGGGGCGGGTACCCGCGACCTGTCGGAGCCCCGCGACATAGTCCGGAATCTCGCTCTGGCCGATCTTGCCGTAGGTCGCGTCCTGGAAGGCCTTGCTCCGGCCCGACGAGCCGCGGACATCGAAGGCCACGACGACGAAGCCCATCTGCGCGAGGCTGGCGGCCCGGAGCGACATGGCGGTCGTATAGCCACCGCCCAGGACGGTCACGAATGGGCCACCATAGATATAGGCCAAGACCGGATAGCGTTTCGCGGGATCGAAGTCGTGCGGCTTGAATAGGGCGCCGTAGATCGGGGTAACGCCGTCGGCGGCCGTCACCGTGACCGGCTCGGGCGGATGCCAGCCCATCGCCTTGACGGCGCTGTCGTCGCTGGTGGTCAGGCGCAGCCGGCTGCCGCCATCGACCGCCACGATCTCGCGACGTCGAGGCTGGGTGGGCGAGGACCAGATATCGAGGAGGAACCGCCCCGACGGCGAGACGGTCCCACGATGCAGGCCCCGTGCGTCGCCCAGCGGCCGCAAGGGCCCGCCGGCCAGGTTCACGCGATAGAGCTGCTCTTCATAGGGCCGTGTCGGATCGATCGAGGCGGTGACCAGGAGCGCGCCGTCGGGCGTCACGCCGTTGATCCGCCGGACGGGGAAGTCGCCATGCGTGACCTGGCCGATCAACTGCCCGTCGGGGTCGTAATGATAGACGTGCCGCCAGCCATCGCGTTCGGACATCCAGAGGAAGCCGCCATCCTTCAGCGGCATGACCTGCAGAGACCAGGCGTCCGTGATGAAATCGAGGTCCCCGACATTGGTTTCAGGCCGCTCTTCCCGGAGGAGAAGCCGGCGCGTACCTGCAGGGTCGATCGTCGACAGATCGAGACGCTTGCCGTCCCGGCTCAGGTGCAGGACGAGTGCGGTTCGTCCGTCGGCGCGCCAGCCCGCGAACCAATCATAGCCCTCATCGGGCGCCGGGGGCACGCGAACCATACCGCCCGTCGCCGGGTCAACGAGATAGAGTTCGGACTTGGCGAGCGGCGTTCCTGCCTTCGCATAGGGCACCATCGAGACGCGCTCGATCCCGCCGTCGTAATCCACGATCGGAATGCGGTGGAGCATGCGCTGGTCGTTGCGCCAGACGGCGAGCCGCGCGCCATCCGGGGACCAGGCCTGGTCGGGGAGGCTCCATGCATGGTCTGGTTCGCCGGTCCGCTCGACCGGAGTTTTTCCGGCTGCGTCGCGCACGGCGAAGCCGCTGCCCTGCGCCACCGCTGCCCATGCCGCACCCGGTGCCGGGATCGCGCCGGAGAGCGCGAGCACATCGAGCCCATTCGCCGCGCGGACACGTCGATCGGCGAAGCCCAGGCGGAAGGGCTGCTTCTTGTAGGTGAACAGGATCGCCCGCTGATCGGGCGCGACCACGAACTGCATCTGCGAGAGCGCGGTGACAGGAGCACCGATCAATTCAGACAATTGCCGGCGGAGCTCCGCTGGCGGAAGGATCGACATGCTTCGTCCCGAGCGGGCATCGACCAGAACCCAGCCGCCTGCCTGGCCCCCTGTCTCGTCCCAGAACACCAGCCTGTCTTGGCCCGCCAGCCAGCGCGGATTCACCAGGCTGTCGCGCAGGAACAGGGGCATCCGGAGGAAACGCGTCGAAAGATCCAGCCGCGCCTGGACCGCGGGATCCCTAGGCGCATTGGGAGAGGGCGTCTGCGCGTTGGCCGAAGGCGGCAAGGCGACGACGAGGGCTGAGACGAGCAACGAGGTAAAGCGCATGTCCGTGATGGTAGGAAACCCGATCAGGCGTTACCAATATATCTTTCTGGGCCGATCGAGACGAAAGACGTCTGAATGGAATTTCGCCAGCTTCAGCTCTTCATCGCCGTCGCCGAAGAGCTGCATTTCGGGCGTGCTGCCGTGCGGGTCGGCATGGCTCAGCCGCCGCTCAGCCAGCAGATCCGGCGCCTCGAGGCGGAGTTGGGCGTATCGCTGCTGACCCGCACCAGCCGGCGCGTCGCCCTGACGGCAGCGGGTTCGCACTTGCTGGAGGGCGCCCGCGAGCTCCTGTCGCGCCGAGCTGAGCTGAAGAATGCCGTGCGTCTCGTGGCCGGGGGAGAGACGGGCATTCTTCGCCTGGGTTTCACCCCCTCTTCGGCATTCGGAATATTGCCGGATATCATCCGCCGCTTCCGGGCCGAGCTTCCCGGCGTGACCCTGCAAATCGACGACCGCGAGGGCCTGGACACGGGCCTGGCGCTTGCGACCGGTGATCTCGACCTGGCTATCGTCCGAGGACCGTTCCGGCATCCCGCGGCGAGGAGCGAGAACCTGCTCCGCGAACCGTTCATGCTTGCGCTTCCCGCGCTGCATCCGCTGGCGCGAAGGGAACGCGTGGCCCTGTCCGCGCTGGCGGACCAGCCCTTCGTCCTGTTCCCGAGGGTATCGGCGCCGGGCTTGCACGACACGATCACCAGCATGTGCGTCGGCGCGGGCTTCTCGCCGAACATCGTGCAGGAGGCGGGGTCCTGGTCGTCGGTGGTGAGCCTGGTCGAGGCCGGGCTCGGCATCACCATCGCCCCGGCTTCTGCGCGCGCGCTGCGCCCGGCAGGCGTGGTGTTCCGCGACCTGGAGGACGCCCTGGGCCAAGCCGAGCTCATGCTCGCCTACCCCTGCCGGTCGCTATCGCCCGCCGCCGAGCGCTTCCGGCGCATAGCCCTGCAAGTCGCAGGTAACGTCATCGGCTGACTGCCGCGCATTGCGCGAATGATCGGGATGTGTTCGCCAAGCGCCTCAAGGAACGGATCGGGCAGGACGAATGTCAGACGGCGAGAGCCCGTTTCCGAGCGCGAAGGTCTGTCATGCTGCATCGCGCTTAATTTTGGCCGCTGGGGTGCTGGCGTAGCGCGCCACAGGTTGATAAGTAATGCGACGAAGCCACGGGGGATTATGAACATTTTGCGAGCAAGCGCAGGCGCGCGAAACCTGGCGATCGTCGTATTGGGTGTGGCATTGAGCGGGTGCAGCGGGTCTGGCACGTCGAGCCCTACGCCTACGCCTACGCCTACGCCTGCGCCCGCGAACCACGCGCCCAGCATCACTTCTACCGCTGCCGCCAGCGTCGCAGAGAATAGTACCGGTGTCGCTTATCAGGCGAGCGCAACGGATTCCGATGGTGACCCGGTCACCCTGTCGCTGTCCGGAACCGACGCCGCTCGTTTCACCATCGGCGGCACGGGTGATGTCCGCTTCGTGGCGTCGCCAAACTTCGAACGGCCTGCTGATGCCGATGCCAACAATGTCTATTCAGTCCAGCTCTCCGCAAGCGATGGCAAGGCGACTGTCAGCCAAGCGCTGACGATCACCGTGACGAACAGCAAGGAGGGTGTGGACGTCCAGCGGATTACAACTGGTTTCAGCCATCCGGTTGCGATCGTGAACATGCCCGGCCAGAGCCAGCTCATGGTGGCCGAGCGTTCGGGCGCAATTTATATCTACGATCCAGCCACTCAGGTGCGCACGCTCTACGCAACTGTCGACGGTCTCACGGCCGCCGCGGGCCAGGGTATCCTGAGTATCGCCGTGCAGCCCAACTTTGCGACGCGACACATCGTCTATGCCCTGATCGCCAGCAACGGCAGGATCGCTGTCCGGCAGATTTTCAACAATGGCGGCCCAACGAGTTGGCTCGAGTTCGACGTCGGTTCGCATGCACTCTATTCGAACGATATCGGCGGTTGGCTGGGCTTTGGCGCGAACCAACTCCTGTATGTCGCAACGGGAGACGCTGGCGGCATCGACGATCCGAGCGGTAGCGCGCAGAGTTCGGGTTCGCTGTTCGGCAAGCTATTGTCCTTCTCGCCGGCGGCCTTTGACGCCTTTTCAGGGGCGTCGGTGCCACCCCCGATTACGCCCACGCTGCTGGCGCGGGGACTCCACTACCCGATCGGCGGGTCCTTCTACGCGGGCGGCCTGTTGTTACCCGACCGTGGGCAATCGCTTCGCGAGGAAGTTAACGCGCTGCCCCTCTTGCCCGGCACGATCGATAACCTGGGCTGGCCCTATCGGGAGGGTACCAACGCCAACGTCGCTGGCGAGCCGGCGGCGCTCGTTCCACCGGTGCTGGAATATTCACATAGCGGTGGCACCTATTCCGGGCAGCAAATCATCGGCGGCCTTGCATATCAGGGCAGCAACGCCTCACTGACCGGTGCGTATCTGTTCTTGGATACCAGCGGCGCCATCTTCACCGTTCCGCTTGCGAGCCTCCAGCGCGGCACCACCGCTGCGACGAGCGTCTTCGAACGCCGCGACCTGGATTTCACCCCCGCCAGCGGAACCATCACGCAGCCGGTTTCGGTAGTGCAGGATGCCGCGGGCGCGATCTACATCGCATGTGACAACGGCGACATCTTTCGGGCAACCGCCAACTAGGTCGTGGACTGATAAGCGCGGAGGCCACGACGCGGGCCGCTAGTGGCCTCCGAACATCGATCGCAGCAACTTCGTTCCCTCCGGTTCTGGATTTACGATTGCGCTGTCGATCAAGGCGATCCTCGCATTGCATATTCCGACGTCGGGGCCCTTCTGGCGCATTGCCTTCCTGAAATCCTCGGGACTCAGGCGGGACCGCTGGATTGCATCCTGCAGCAAGGCCGGAGGTATCGAGAAGGACCATTCCTCCTTTGCCTTGCCCTTGGCGGGCGGTGTGCCGGACAACACCGCGCGGGTAACCAGTCCTCGACGGATATCCGAGAATGACGATAGTTCGCCTTGAACCATCTTTCCCGCAATCAGATCGGCGCAGTCCTGCGGCGCGCCTCGTTCGGCCCAGCGCAGGCGCGATTCGTAGAATTTCGCGTGATCCATGATCAATTTTTCATCGGGCCCGTGCAGAGCCTCGGTGAATACGGAATCCAGTTGTACGTTCACTCCGCGAACGAACCGCGCAAGCTTGGTCCGCTATCCTGATCGCCCGTCTTGGCGGATTGCCATTCCTCTTCCAGTCGCTTGTATAGCGACGGATTGGCGCCAAGAACGCCATCGGCGGTCAGCTTGACGTCAAGGCGCTGCAGGGTCTGCGTGAGATCGCTTTTGAAATCGAGCATGACAGACGACGGCGCCAGGCTGAAGGGGGCCGTTGCCGCAGGAGGCGCGAAGGGCATCGGCCGCTGCGCTTGCTCGTGCGTGCAGGAAGCCAGCCGCCCCATTGCAATCAAGCCGAGCAGAATTGGCATATAGGTAAATGCGGCGTCGCGCCTGGCGTTGCGGCCCAGCCCCGTCAGCGAGGGACCCCATATGTTGCGCCGTCGCCATTCACGAATCCAGCGCAGGGGCTGGATAGCATTGCGCTGTTGCTCGATGCGCGCCAGCCACCAATCCAGGGTCTCGCGGCGTACGCCCGGCAATATCGTCGGATGATTCGCCTGAAGATAGGCGATCAGGAATTCCATCCGGGGCCCGAGCCACCAGGCACTTACCACCGACCACCATTGCCGCGGCGGCGGCCTGCGCAGCTTTGCAAGCAGGCGGGCATACCTATATTTCTCGTTCGGCAAGCCGATCTCGAAATAGCGGTCCTCGAGCCGCTGGAGGATCCAATTGACGATGGGCGGCCGCCGCAACTCGGTTTCGGGCGCATTCCAGCGAAAACGGGCGATAGCGGGTTCGATCATCGGGTCGCTGCGCGGCGTCCCTTGCGTGATCGTCTCCGCGAAGAAGCGCTCGACATTTTCAGAATGGTCGAGGCTGAGCATCGCGGGATCGGCGAGCACTTGTTCCGAAAGTGCGGCGATCTCGTCCCAGGTCGCGCGACTTTCGGGGGCCAGCACATAGCGGTGAAGTTGCCGGAACGCCTCGAAATCGGCTTCCGGGGAGGCCGGTTGCTCCACGACCATTTCCGTCACGGGGGCGACTGTCTCGAAAGGGTCGCCGCCGGATTCCGCGGCAACGAGCTGCTGCGGGCCACCGTCTCCCTGTTCCGCGAGATGCATGGCCCAGTCGCGTGCTTCCCGCAGTGCAAGGAATGCGGCGGGATCATTCTCCGGATCGATTTCCTTGAGCGATCGCGCATAGGCCTTGCGGATCGCAGTCACATCTTCGGTCGGGTCGATCCCCAGCCTGTCCCAAGGACCAGTCACAGGTAACGCTCGCCTTCAACCTCATCGAGGCGGGTACTGACCATTGCCAGCGCTTCCGCGATCACGCGAGGATCCTGACTTGCTAGCGCACCCTCGAAATAGACAAGTAGTTGACCGATCATTTCTCGCCGGTCCCCCACGAAGGATTCATAGCAGCGCTCGGCGCGACTGATCAGCGCCTGATTGCTGGCCTGGTCCCGGGGATGGATCTTGAGTGCGGCAAGCGCTGCACGCCGTTCTTCCATGTCGCCCACGTCGAGGTCCTCATTGTCCTGGATGACAAGCTGCCGCTTCTCGCCCGTCGCTGGGACCGACACATCGACTTCGAGCAATCCACTGACGTCATAGCTGAAACGGCAGTCGATCACGATCTCCCCGGCCGCGCGCGGGGGCACCGAAACGCTGACCTCGCCGAGCTTCACGTTCGCTGCAACGCTTCGGGATTCCCCCTGATAAATGCCGAATTCGACCTTCTTCTGCTGCGGATGCATGGTCTGAAAACGATGAATCCGGCTTGCGGGCAGAACCGTGTTGCGTTCCAGGATCGGGGCAAACACGCCGCTGTGTACCGCGCCGCGGTGATCGGCTTCCGCAACATTGACGCCGAGCGTGTAGGGGCAGACGTCAGTAAGGCGGATTTCCGCCAGATCCGCATCGCGCGCCTTCAATCCGGCCTGGACCGCAGCGCCCAGCGCGATCGCGTGATCGGGATGGACCGCGCTGTTCGGAAAGCGCGAAAACATCCGAGTCACCGTCTTGCGGATGATCGGCATGCGGGTCGCCCCCCCGACCATGACGATCTCGCTCATCTTTTCCGCCCGGATATTGCTGTCGCGCATGGCGCGCAGCACGGGCTCCCGCAACCGATCGAGCAGCGGCGCGGCGGCATTCTCGAATTCCGTGGCGGAAATCTCGGTAGAAATTGCGGTGTCCCGCAAAACCACATCGAACCTCGCGATGTCCGCCTCGCTCAGTGCACGACGGGTGCGCTCGGCGGCGGCACGGACGATCTCTACTGCCTTAGGTTGGCCGCCCACAGACAAGTTCAGCTTTGCCTTGGCGAGATCGACGATCACATCGTTGAAATCCTCTCCGCCCAGCCGGTTGTCGCCAGCCGACGCGCGTACCTCGATGATGCCGTCGAATATCTCGACAATCGACACGTCGAACGTGCCGCCTCCTAGATCGAACACCAGGAAGGGTTCGCGGTCTTCGCGATCCACGATGCCATAGGCCAGCGCCGCAGCCGTCGGTTCGTTGACCAGGCGCTCCACCTTCAGCCCGGCAAGTTCGCCGGCGCGTCGCGTCGCCTTGCGCTGGCGATCGTTGAAATAGGCGGGCACCGTGATGACCGCCCCGGTGACTTGTTCGCCGCAATGACGCTCCGCGTCCTCCTTCAGGCTGCGCAGGACGAGGGAAGAAAGGTCTTCGGCGGTAAATCTGGTCCGACCGAGGAAGATCGGCTTCTGGGATCCCATAAGCCGCTTGAACGCCGTAGCGGTGCGATCGGGATACACGGACTGCCGTTCCCGCGCAGCCATGCCGACCAGCACTTGCTCGTCTTCCGTCAGGCTCACCGCGGATGGGGTCAGAAAGTCGCCCAGGCTGTTGGGGATGAGCTCGGCTTTGCCCCCATGCCAACGCGACACAGCACTATTCGTAGTGCCGAGATCGATACCAACGATCACGCAATCCCCCGTGGATGGCACCGTCCCCCCTGACGGCGCTCCAACGCTAAAAAGTATAATCTACTGGCAGGCAAGAGCAAACGGAGCTTCCTTGCCAGGGACGGCGAGGGCGGCGAGTTCAACCTGATCGGGTCTGTTTCTGAAAGCCGTCGTCGAGCTCGTCCGGATGCCGGCGGCGGAGATGATTGGGGGTCAGATGTCGATGACGACATCCTGGCAAGGGCGTGCGCAACAGAGGAGGAGGTTGCCGGCAGCAGGCGCGTCAAGCGGCTCGGGCTGATAGCCCACCGCCCCGGAAACGAGGCCACTTTCGCAGTTGTGGCACACCCCGGTCCGACACGACCAACGGACGGGCACATCGCAGGCCTCTGCCAATTCAAGCAGGTTCTGCTCGGTTTCGCGCCAGCGAACCGCGATGCCGCTACGCGCGAACGAGATGAGCGGGCCGGAGCCGGGCGGTCCGTCGGGCAGGTGCGGCGCCCGTGCCGGCGCGCTGACGATGCCGGGAGTCAGCGATGGCCCGCCGCCGAAAAGCTCGGAATGTACGCGGTCCCGCGGCACGCCCCAGTCGATCAGTCCGTGGGTCATCTCATTCATGAAACCCGAAGGTCCGCAGAGATAGAAGTCCGCGTCGCGCGGAACGTTCAGTGTCTCCAGGGCAGCAATGCTCGGCCGGCCCGCGACATCGAAATCAGTCCCTAGCCGGTCGTCGGCCGCGGGCTGGGTGAACCAGAGCCAGGACCGGCCCTGTGGGAGGCCACCCATCAGCTGCCGCACCTCCGGACCGAAGACATAGGAAGCCCCGTTGCGGGCGGCATGTAGCCACCACACCGGTTGCGACGCGACCTCGTGGGACAAGGTGTGCAACATCGCGAGGACCGGCGTGATGCCGATGCCGGCGCTCAGGAGAACCACCGGCCTGGTGCCCTCCTGCAGCGTGAAGGCGCCGCGCGGCTGGCTCACCTCGATCAAGTCGTCGGTGCGCACGCTGGTGCTCAGAAACGTGCCGGCCGCCCCATGCGGCTCGATCTTGACGCTGATACGATAGGCATCCCCCGACGGCGGGCCCGACAGGGAATAGCTGCGAAAAAGGGGAGCCCCGTCCCGTTGGGGCTTCAGGCGCAGGACGACATATTGGCCAGGAAGCGGCCTGGTCATCTGCCTCCCATCTGCCGGTCGCAGCTCGAGCGACACTATGTCGCTGCAGTCGCGGATGATGCGTGTGACGCGCACGGTGCTGAAGCCGGGCGCGGCTCCGGCCGCTGCCGCGGCGGGAGCCAGTCCTGCATTCCCGCCGGCACCCGGAGTGCGTTCCTCGGCTCTTGCCAGCGCCTTGAAGGATTGGCGCCAACCAAGCGACAACGCGGAAATTCCCAGCGCGTTTTCGAGTTCCTCTTTCGGATGGCGGGAAGAGTAGAGCAATGCGTTGACCGCGCGCACCGTCATTCGGTGTGGCTCGCGGAAGATCAATCCGACCGCGTCGCCGGCGCCGACCTCGCCTTCTTCGAGTACGCGCAGGTAAAAACCCGGCCTTCCGCTCGATGTCAGCAGTGCGGCCATCTGCGGATTATCCATCCGGATGCCGACGCGATAACAGGTCACGCGCGGCTGGGTCACCTCGAACAGGCACGTGCCGATCCGATAGCGGTCGCCAACGCAGACCTCGTCGTCCGCAAGCCCGTCGACGGTGAAATTCTCCCCGAACTGACCATGGGTCAGATCATGCCGATTGAGCCGGTCTGCCCAGTAGCTGTAGGAATCGACCTGGTAGACGAACACGGCGCGATGCTCGCCGCCATGGCCCTCAAGGTCCCCCTGGCCGTCGCCCTCCACATTGAGGCGCGTCACCCGGCGGCGCTCGGCGACGGTGTCCTTCCAGATGCCGGTGTGGACGATTTTGCCCCGCCAGGGAATGTCACGAGGCATCCCGACATTCACCGAGATCAGCCGGCCGGCGTGTTGCTTCGTCATGAACCAGCCCCCCGAGGGTCACGGCGCCAGTGCGTTTCACGCGATACCGGGGACGGTTCACTGCATTCGCGCGGGCGACTCCGGCACCTTTAGCCCGTATTGCGCGGGCGCCCAAGCGGCGCAGATGGGCAGGGGGCGGTCGCGAATGACCGCCAGGAAGCCGCTTTGGACTTCGAGCCTTCCGGCTTGCCCCATGGGCCGGCAACCGCCAATGGCACCAGCATGCGCACCGTGTCCTTCACCGCCAGTGTCCGCCTCTATTATCTTGATGAGGGAGACGCCGCCGCGCGCACCCTGTTCTACGGCCCTCTCGCCGAGGCGTTGATCGTGGCGCGGGAACAACCGGAGGAAGTTCAGTCCGGACTGTGGCTCGCCACCGAAAACGACGTCGTGGCTTTCCTGGACATGGATGAGAACTGACCCTCTGCGCGTCCGACCCAAAGCCCATTGGCTAGCCGCAGGCGCGGCGATCGTCGCGACCACGAGCCGAGTCGAATCGGCCGCAATCATGCCTGAGCACGGCGTCGTGCGCGCCGCTCAAAATCCGATGCTGTCCGGTGAAATCCGTCCGCGCTTATTAGGCGAAAATTGGACGTGCTGTATTTTGCAGCCGATGTTTTCAAGCTAAGCGCTTGAAAAAATTGGTGACCCCTACGGGAATCGAACCCGTGTTTCAGCCGTGAAAGGGCCGCGTCCTAGACCGCTAGACGAAGGGGCCGTTTAGCGTGGAGCGGGCCAACTAGGGAAAGCCGGGCGGCTGGTCAAGCACCTCAATCGCCCTCCGTAGCTATTCCAACCACGCCGCGTATCGCCGGAACCTAGCGCTACTCCGCCCAGGCTGCGTCTTCTATGTGAAGCTCGGCGGCAGGGCGGGGCCCCCAGTCGTCGATCCTGGCGCGGCCGGCCAGCCAGAGCTTGCGATGGCGCGGCGCGGACAGCAGCGCCTGGCCGAGCTCGCTGTCGGCGTGGCGGAAGGCAACGGCCTTGAGGCTGCCCCCACCGTCGCCGGAGACGATGACGCGGACATGGCCGCCGCTGCCGACCACATCGGCCTTGATGACGCTCACCGGTCCGGCAGCGACACGCGGGGCGGGCCAGCCCATGCCATAGGGGCCGCCGGCCTCCATCGCGGTCACCAGACCCGGATTGACGCCCGCCGCCGTCACCACGGCATCGAGCAGCAGCGCGCGATCGCCCATCGATTGCGTCACGCGTTCGGAGAGGCGCTCCTCGAGGAAATCGGCAAAGGCATCCAGCCGGTCCTCGGCGATGGTGACGCCGCACGCCATGGCATGGCCGCCGCCGGCCTGGAGCAGCCCGGCATCCTTGGCGGCGAGTACGGCAGCGCCCAGATCGACGCCCGGGATCGATCGGCCCGATCCCTTGCCGATGCCGTTCTCGTCGAGCGCGATGACGATCGAGGGCCGGCCGAGCTTTTCCTTCAGCCGTCCGGCGACGATGCCGATGACGCCGGCATGCCAGCCGCGCGAGGCGATCACCGCGACCGCGCGGTTGCCCTGGCCAAGACTGATCTCCTCGGCCTCGCGCTGGACATCGGCTTCGATCGCCCGGCGCTCCTCGTTGAGCTGGTTGAGCTCCTGAGCGATGATACGGGCTTCGTCGGCGTCGCGCGTGGTAAGCAGGCGGACGCCGAGATCGGAGCGCCCGACCCGGCCGCCGGCGTTGATGCGCGGGCCCAGTGCGAAGCCGAGGTCGGTGCAGGTTGGCGCCCGGGTGAGGCGCGATGCCTCGATCAGCGCGTTGAGGCCGATGTTGCGGCGCTGGCCCATGACCTTGAGGCCCTGGGCGACAAAGGCGCGGTTGAGGCCCTTGAGCGCGGCGACATCGGCGACGGTGCCGAGTGCGACGATGTCGAGCAGGTCGAGCAGACGGGGCTCGGGCCGGCTCGAGAAATAGCCGCGGGTCCGCAGCGTGCGGATCAGCGCTGCGCCGAGCAGGAAGGCGACCCCTACCGCGGCGAGATGGCCGTGCGCGGCGCCCTCCAGCTCGTCGAGCCGGTTGGGGTTTACCAGCGCCAGCGCCACGGGCAGCTCCGACGCACATTTGTGATGATCGACCACGATCACATCGGCATCGGCCGCGCGCGCCATCTCCAGCGCCTCGAACGCCTGGGCGCCGCAATCGACAGTGACGATCAACCCGGCGCCCTCGGCCTTGAGCCGCACCAGCGCCTCGCCCGAGGGACCATAGCCTTCCATCAGCCGGTCCGGGATATAGGGACGCGCCTCCAGCCCCAGATCGCGCAGGAGGAGGATCAGCAATGCCGCCGACGTCGCGCCGTCGACGTCATAGTCGCCGAAGATGGCGACCTGCTCGCGCGCTTCGACCGCATCGGCCAGCCGAGTTGCCGCCTTGTCCATGTCGCGGAAGATCGACGGGTCCGGCATGAAGGCACGGATGCTGGGATTGCGATGCTGCTCCAGATCCTCGCGCGCCACGCCGCGGGTCATCAGCAGCTGGGTGACCAGATCGTCGGGCTGAAAACCCGGATCGCGGGCGTCGGAGGCGAGCCCGCGCCAGCGCCAGGGCTGGCCGAGGATCGAGCGGTGGATGTTGAGTACGGTGGACATTCAGCGGCTGTGTGGGCCCGGCGGCGACGCTTGTCGAGCAGCTAGGGCCCTAGTCCGCATCCTCGACGCCGGGGAGATAGGTCTGGACATAGCCCTTGATCCACGCCTCTTCGCGGAACCATTTGGTGACGATGTACTTCGTCCCCTCGATCACGCGGGTGCCCTCGTGCAGCGTGTCGTAGTTGGGCGTGCCATCGGGCATCATGTTGTTCCAGATCAGCAACAGGCCGCGCTTGGGCTTGAAGCGGATGCCGGCGCGTGGAAACCAGGTGGCGCCGCCTTCCTCGACATGGTTGAGATAGGCCATCGCGGTCCAGGTGCGCTGGCCGCCGGTCTCCAGCATGCGCTGCCAATAGCCGCTATGCTCGTGGAAATAGTCGCAGTGCGCGCGGAACTGCTGGTTGGGGGCGTAGCGCTGGCCCTGGAGCGTCTCTGCATTCTCGGGTGGGATGCCGAGCAGGCTGGCGATCCGCTCGTCGACCGGGGAGACCTCTTCGGACCAGCGATCGAGATCGGAGCTGTGGCTGGTGCGATAGTCGGGATCGTCGCTGGTCGCGAGCAGCGTGGAGGGCCGCGAATTGGCGTCGATCAGCGCGATCAGCGTGTCGCACTCGGCGTCGCTCAGGAAATCGGGATAGGTGTAGAGCTGCGCGGTCTCGACCTTGGCGCGCTTGACGTTGGGGTTGGCGTCCAGCCGGGCGGACACGTCGCGCCCGATCTGCGCGCGCTTGGGCGAAGGCGATCCCGAAACTCTGCCGATTACTTTGCTCACCCTGCGCAATTCGCGCCGCGCGCGGCGGATTGCAAGCCCGCAAAGACAAGGGGCCCGGCGTTTCGGCCGGGCCCCAGGATCTCCGGAAAGAGGAGCGGGCGCCTCTTACCAGAAGATGTCGTAGATCGTGTCGACCACTTCGCCGGAGTAGATGTCGACGAGCAGCGCATCATTGTAATAGCGCACCCAGCGATAGGGTCCGTCGACCTCGGGCAGGCGGTAGTAATAGGGATCGTTGATCCAGTATTGCTGCGAGTAGAGGATCGAGTTCAGCGTGAAGCCGATCCCGAAGCGCCGATAGCCATAGCCCCAGCCGCCGGGAGCATAGTAGCGCGGCAGGCGATAGAGGTTGCGGTTCGAGTTGCGATAGCCGCGCCAGTCGTAGCGGTTGTCGTTGCGCCAGCTGTTGTTCCAGCCGCCGCCGCGATCGCCGCGCCAGCCATTGTTGCCGCGGTTCCAGTCGCGTCCGCGATTGTCGCCCCGGTTCCAGTCACGGTTGCCGCGGTTCCAGTCGCGATTGTCGCGATCATAGCGCCCCTGATTGCCGCGCCACTGCTGGGTGGCCTGGCCATCGGGCCGGCGGTCGCCGCGCCATTGCTGATTGCCCTGGCCGCCACGGTCGCCGCGCCATTGCTGTCCGCCCTGGTTGCCGCGGTCACCGCGCCACTGGCGCTGCTGCTGCTGCGGCTGCGCCTGGGGAACCTGACCCTGCTGCGCCTGGCCACGGTTCCAATCGCCACCGCGATTGCCGCGGTCACCGCGCCACTGCTGCTGCGCGCCCTGGTTGCCGCGATCGCCACGCCACTGGCCGCGATCCGGACGTGCCTGGGGTGCCTGCTGTTGCTGCTGCTGCCCGCCCCAGCTGCGCTCCTGGCGGGGCTGCGATTGCTGCGAGGTGGAGCGATCACCACGACCGCTCCAGCGGCCTCCCCGGTCCTGCGCGAGCGCCGCCGGCGGGACCAGGGCCGTTGCGGCGATGATCGCCGCGAGGATGGTCTTCTTCATGAACATAGTCTCCGCTGGGACCGGCAAGGCACCGGGGTTCCAGATAACGAACTATTTACGAACCGGCGAATGAGCGGTTCCTGAATTCGGGTGAAAGCCAATTGAAAGAATCATTGTTCTTCTTGCGGGACAGGAACTTGGGCATCCGCACCGGGGACCAGCGGCGCGTCGCCGCGGGTAATGCGCGCGGCCTCGGTGATCGCGCCCAACAGTCGCGGATAGATGCCGCAGCGGCAGATATTGGGGATCGCCGACTTGATGTCGTCTTCGGAAGGA
This sequence comes from uncultured Sphingomonas sp., assembly GCA_966211615.1. Taxonomy (GTDB): domain Bacteria; phylum Pseudomonadota; class Alphaproteobacteria; order Sphingomonadales; family Sphingomonadaceae; genus Sphingomonas. Next base: position 4,463 of record CBIHNZ010000010.1, on the reverse strand, counting down.
TTGCGATTGCTGCGCAACAGCACCGACGCGGCCATGACGATCCCGGGGATGCAATAGCCGCATTGCGAGACATTGCCGGCGATCAGCGCCTGCTGGACCGGATGGCTGCGATCCTTGGACAGACCCTCGATCGTGGTGACGAACGTCCCCTCGAGCGCGCCGATCGTTTCCTGGCAGGCGAGCCGCGCCGCGCCGTCGACATCGACGGTGCAGGCGCCGCAATCGCCGGTGCCGCAGCCATATTTGGTGCCCGTGAGATTGGACGCGTCGCGCAGCGCCCAGAGCAGCGGCGTCGCCGGATCCATCTTATATTCGACCGGCTGGTTGTTGACGGTGAAGCGAGTCATGACGCCAGCCTAGCGGGAAACCAGTCGTTTCCGAAGCCGGCATTGTGCGGATGCGCGGGACGCCCGAGATTGGGGCCATGACACTTCCCACGCTCTTCGTGCCGCATGGCGGCGGCCCCTGCTTCTTCATGGACCCCGAAGGCGGCCCGCCCGACCCGATGTGGCAGCCAATGCAAGCCTATCTCGCCGGGCTGATCGAGAGCCTGGCAGAGCAGCCCAAGGCGATCCTGCTCGTCTCTGGGCATTGGGAAGAGAAGGACGTCACCGTCCATTTCGGCGACGGCCAGCCGATGCTGTTCGACTATTATGGCTTTCCCGAGCACACCTATCGCCTGCGCTGGGATGCGCCGGGTGCCCCGCACGTCGCGGCGCGGACCAAGGCACTGCTGGAGGGTGCGGGATTTCCCGTCGGCGAGGAACGCGCGCGGGGCTGGGACCATGGCGTGTTCATTCCGATGATGGTCGCGGTGCCGGGGGCCGATATCCCGCTGGTCCAGCTCTCGCTGCGCGAGGATCTGGATCCGGCCGCGCATATCGCGATCGGCAAGGCGCTGGCGCCGCTCCGCGACGAAGGCGTGCTGATCATCGGATCGGGCATGAGCTTCCATAACCTGCGCGCGCGCGGATCGCAGGTGACGCCGGTCGCCGACGAATGGGACGCGGCGCTGACCGATGCGGTGACCGATCCCGATCCGGCGCGGCGGGCCGAGCGCGTCGCGGCCTGGGACCAGCTTCCGCACGCCCATTTCGCCCATCCGCGCGAGGAGCATCTGCTGCCGCTGATGGTCGCGCTCGGCGCGGGCGGGGAGGGGCCGGCGGTGCGCGACTATCGCGACACGGTGCTCGGCTGGGTCGTCTCGGGATACCGGTTCGGCTGATTTACCCCGGCGGGGTGTGAAAGGTAACAAAGGTAAAGGGAATGCGGCGTGATAGCGCTTTCCCGGTGGCGTTGAATTACGCCGGAGGGGAAAGCGCAGGGGCTTTCTGGTTCTTTGCGATGAGAAAGAGCGCTGCCGGCATGGCAGGCGAAATCCTACATTGGAAGGTCGGTTTTCGGCCAAGCCGAGGCTGTGATTGTCTTCGGCTCCTTCTCCCTTGATGGGAGAAGGAGGGGGCCGCGCGCGTCAGCGCGTGGGAGGATGAGGGTGAGGCTGCGTCAGAAACTGCGCAATCGTTTGCGCGACCCCATCTGGATTGACGAGTATGTCGTGGTTCCAGAATCTTAGGACATGATAACCCTCTGCCTCGATGGCTGCTGTCCGGTCAGCATCCTGTTCCGCGCGATGTTGTCCGCCATCCGCTTCGACTACGAGCTTTTCGCGGTGGCTCGCGAAGTCGGCGATATAGGAACGGAGTGGCACCTGACGCCGGAAGCGCGCCTCCGGAAAGGCGGCGCGGATGAGCGCCCACAGCGCCTGTTCCGCATCGGTCGGTGTCTTGCGGTTGGCGCGCGCACGGACGGTGCTGCCGGGCGGTGGAATCCGCTTCATGGCGCTGTGTCTAGCGGAGAGGTCACCCCCACCCAACCCTCCCCCATCAAGGGGGAGGGCTTTTAAGTCCGTAATGGGCGGGGTTCCGAGTACATCAGTTGCGCCTCACTCCCGCCAGCTCTTGTCCGTCCGGTCGACCAGCCGGACCATCGCGGCGAAGTCCGCGGCGCCGGGGCCGCCGGGGACCTGCGCCATGTGCAGGTCGCGCTGGTGCACCGCGACGACCTCCTCCGACACGACGAGCGGGGTGCCCATCGATGCGGTGGCGATCTGGATCTCGCAGGCGCGCTGGAGCGACCAGTGCTTGATGAACGCCTCGGGCAGGGTGCGGCCCATCACCAGGATGCCGTGGTTGCGGAGCAGCATCACCCGCTTGTCGCCGAGATGCTCGAGCAGCCGGGCGCCTTCCTCGTCGCGCACCGTGACGCCCTCGAAATCATGATAGGCGATCTGGCCGGCGAAGCTGCAGGCGTAGAAATTGGTCGGCCTCAACCCGCCCTCGACCGAGGCGACCGCCATGCCCGCCGTGGTATGGGTGTGCGCGATGCAATGCGCGTCGGGTAGATGGCGGTGGAACAGCGCGTGCTGGACGAAGCCGGCGCGGTTCACCGGATAGGGCGAGTCGTCGAGCTTGTTGCCGTCCAAGTCGATCTTGACGAGGTTCGACGCCTTCACCTCGCTGAAATGCAGCCCGAAGGGATTGATCAGGAACGCGCCTTCCTCGCCCGGCACCTTCAGCGTGATATGGTTGTAGATCATCTCGGACCAGCCGAGCATGTCGAACACGCGGTAGCAGGCGGCGAGCTGCTGGCGCGCTTCCCATTCGGCTTCGGTGACACGGGGCTTCTGCGCGAGCGCGGTGGCCATTTCTACCTCTCCCAAAGGCTTTTTCGTGGATCGGGTATGCCATGGGGAAGGGTGCTCAAGCAATCTCCACTCTCGTCATGCTGAACTTGTTTCAGCATCCAGCGTGCCACGGCGGCGGCAGCGCGAATGGAGAATTGGACCCTGAAACAAGTTCAGGGTGACGTACCCCTTACCTGAACACGTAGGGCACCACGCTGCGCCGGTCCGCGTCGATCTCGATCACCGAGCCGGCGGGCGGGAAGGCGCGCTGGTCGCAGTCGGTGCGCGGGCAGATGCGGCAGGACGAGCCGATCGGGGTCGCCGCGCCGCCGGTGCGGATCGCGTCGGCATAGACGAAGTCGGCGGCATGGACCTCCTCGCAGCCCAGCGCGACGGCATAGCGGCGCGGCGGCCGGGCATAGCTGCCCGAGGGTTTCACCAGCCCCTTGGCCATCGAGACATAGCGGCTGCCGTCTGGCATCTCGGCGAGCTGGACGAGGATGCGGTCGGGGATCGCCACCGCCTCATGCACCACCCAGAGCGGGCAGGCGCCGCCGAAGCGGGCGAATTGCAACCGCGTGGCGGAATGGCGCTTGGTGATGTTGCCGGCCATGTCGACGCGGCAGAAGAAGAAGGGCACGCCGGCGGCGCCCGGGCGCTGCAAGGTCGAGAGGCGGTGGCAGGCCTGCTCGAAGCTGACCGCGAAGCGCTGGCGCAGCCGGTCGATATCGTGGCGCATCTCGTGCGCGGCGGCGCGGAAGCGGCCATAGGGCATCAGCAGCGCACCCGCGGCATAATTGGCGAGGCCGACGCTCAGCAGTTCGCGCGACGCGGGGGCGACGAGGCCCGAGGCATCGACCACCAATCGCATCTCGTTGGCGAATTCGTAGCGCACCAGCCGGTGGGCGAGCAGGAAGTTGCGGCTCTCGGGCGGGAGGCCGCTATTGAGCGACAGGATACGTTGCGCGTCGTCGAAGCGGCTGAGCTGGCTGCCGTCGCCATCCTCGCTGACCGTGCGGACGCCGTGCCAGAGGCGAAGCCGTTCCTCGAGCGCGCGCACCATCGGGCCGTCGTCGAGCGCGTCGGCCAAGGTCTCGGCCGAGCGATCGATCGCGTCGACATAATTGCCCTCGGCCTGGAACCAGTCGCGCACCTCTTCCCAGGGAAGGGGTGCTGCGTCGCTCGAGCCGCTGTCGAACCGGTCGTCGAGCACGCGCAGCTGTTCCTGGGTGCGGCGATAGGCGTCGTGGAGCGCGACCATGCGGCGGGCGAGCAAGGGCTGCTGCTCGAGGCCGCGGCGGATCTCGGCCTCCTCGATCCGGTCGGCGGGGACGCTGGTGTCGCTCGCCGCATCGATCGTGCGGAGCAGGGCGGAGGTCTCGGCCTCGCCGCCGATATCGGCTGCCTCGAGCGGGAATTCGCGAGCGAGCGCGAGCAGGACGATCTCGGTGATCGGGCGGTCGTTATTCTCGATCTGCGAGAGATAGGAGACCGAGATGCCCAGCCGCGCCGCCAGTGCCGCCTGGCTGGCACCGACGCGGCGGCGCAGCTCGCGCAGGCGGAATCCCTCGAACAGGCGGCGGCGGGGGGACGCCATTATTCTCCCCTCCCTGCTTGCAGGGAAGGGCGGGGGGTGGGTGCGAGCACAGCGAGCTGCAACGGACGCAGCAAGCGCGTCCCTTCGGGCTGCGCGGCCCCCCCCCCCCCCCCCCCCCCCCCGGGGCGGGGGGGGGTGGGGGGGGGGGCCCCGCCCCCCCCCCACACCCCAAAAAAAAACAAA
>CBIHNZ010000009.1:0-139139 GCA_966211615.1 uncultured Sphingomonas sp. | reverse complement strand
CCACATAACAAGGATGCCCCCCATGGAAGATTTCGGCGACATCAGAATGTCACGGCGCGACCTGCTCAAGGCGGGCGCGGCATCGGCCACCGCAGTGGCCGTGCCCACCGCCCAGGCGCAAGACAGCCCGGCCAATATCCCCTCCCCCACCAACCCCTCCCCCATCAGGGGGGAGGGCTCGGCCTGTGGCAGCGCCAGGGCCTCCAACGCTTGCTGCGCGCGGCGATCTTGCTGTTCGCGTTCGCCGCGCTCGTCCCCGGAGCGCATGCGCAAGGCCCGCGCCAGGACGCTCTCGTCGCCGGCAACTGGCGCTCCGCGGTGTTCGATGCCGATGCTGACGGCCGCATGCCCGCGGCAGACGGGTTCGAGCGCGCGGGGTTCGACGATCGCGGCTGGACGCTGGTCTCGGTCCCGCACAACTGGCAGGGCTATTCGTACAATCGCCAGGTGGTGAAGGGCGCGCGGCACGGCACCGCCTGGTATCGCACGCACCTCCGGATCGCCGCGCCCAAGGGCGACGAGCGCGTCTTCCTGATGTTCGAAGGCGCGGCGAGCTATTCGACCGTCTGGCTCAACGGCAGGCTGATCGGCCGGCACGGCGGCGGGCTGGTGAGCTTCACGCTCGACGTGACCGACGCGGTGAAGCCCGGCGACAATCTGATCGCGGTGCGCACGGATAATCCCGCCAATATCCAGGACCTGCCCTGGACCTCGGGTGACGATGGCAATGATGGCGGCTGTTGCGAGGGATCGCAGCCTTTCGGCATCTTCCGCCCGGTCCATGTGATCCGCACCGCTTCGTTGCGCGTGCAGCCGTTCGGCATCTATGCCTGGGGCGATCTGGGGAGCATCGACGCGACGCGCGCCGATCTCACCGCGCGCAGCGAGATCGAGAACCTCTCCTCACGGCCCCGAGCCTTCGCGATCGTCAATCAAATGGTCGATCCCGAGGGGCGCGTGGTTGCCGAAGCGCGCGCCGAGCACCGGCTGGCGCCCGGCGAGCGCGGCAAGTTCGATCACGCGCTGCCGCGGATTCCGCGACCGCGGCTCTGGTCGCCGGCATCGCCGACGCTCTACACCTTGCGCAGCCGGCTGGTGGAGAATGGCCGCGTCGTCGACGAGGCGAGCACGCCCTACGGCATCCGCACCTTCGAGATACGCCTCCAGGCCGATGGCGGCCGTCGGTTGTTCCTCAACGGGAAGCCTTTCGTGGTGCGCGGAATCGCCGAGTACGAGCATCTGCTCGGCGGCTCGCACGCTTTCTCGCCCGAGCAGATCGCGGCACGCGTCGGACAGGTCGAGGCGGCCGGGTTCAACGCCTTTCGCGACGGCCACTACCCGCATAATTTCCGGTACGGCGACAAGCTCGCCAGCGATGGCGTGCTGTGGTGGACCCAGTTCAGCGCGCATTTGTGGTTCGACAACGCGGCGTTCCGCGTCAATTTCAAGAGCCTGATGGCCGACTGGGTGCGCGAGCGACGCAACAATCCGGCGGTCTTCCTCTGGGGCCTGCAGAATGAGAGCCGGCTGCCCAAGGAATTCACCCAGGAAGCGGTCGCGATCATCCGCGAGCTCGATCCCACCGCGTCGAAGCAGCGACTGATCACCACCTGCAATGGCGGGCAAGGGGCAGACTGGGATGTGCCGCAGAATTGGTCGGGCACCTATGGCGGCGATCCCGACAAATATGGCGACGAGCTGGTCAAGCAGGCCCTGGTCGGCGAATATGGCGCGTGGCGCTCGCTCGAGCTGCACGGTGAGCCGCCCTATGCCGACGGCACTCTGTCCGAGACGCGCATGGCTGCGCTGATGCAGAAAAAGGCCCGGCTGGCAGAGACCGTCGCGGATCGCAGCGTCGGCGAGTTCCACTGGCTGCTCGCCACTCATGAAAATCCGGGCCGCCCGATGCGCTCCGACGGCACCCAGATCTGGGATGGCGCGCGCGAGCTCGACCATATCGGCCCGTCGAACAACAAGGGGCTGATGACGCTGTGGGGCGAGCCGCTCGACGTCTATTACATGTTCCGCGCGCGCCAGGTGCCGGCGAGCGTCTCTCCTATGGTCTATATCGTCTCGCACACTTGGCCCGATCGCTGGAACGGGCCAGGGGTGAAATCGGGCATCGAAGTCTATTCGAACTGCGACGCAGTCGAGCTGTTCAACGATAGCGCGGGTCGGATCAGCCTGGGCCGCAAGCGGCGCGACGGCGAAGAGCGGTTCCGCTGGGACGGGGTGGAGATACGCTATGACACGCTCGCGGCGACCTGCCTGGTCGGCGGCGCGGTCAAGGCGCGCGACGCGATCGCGCTCAACAACCTGCCGCCCGCGCCCGACACCGCAGTCGTGCCGGCGCCCGCAATCACGGCGGGCGAGCCGGGCCGGCATTATATATATCGCGTCAATGTCGGCGGGCCGGAGCTGGTCGATGCCACGGGCAATGTCTGGCTGGCCGACCGGCACCTGGTGCCTGGTGCGGGTTGGGGCTGGCAGAGCTGGGCCGATGCCTATCCGGATCTGGATCCCCAGCTCGGCAGCCGGCGCAAGACCTTCGACCGGATCGGGGGCACCGACGTCCAGGCGCTGTTCCAGAGCTTCCGCTATGGCCGCGACCAGCTGCGCTACAGCTTCGCGGTGCCCGACGGCAGCTATCGCATCGAGCTCTATTTCGTCGAGCCCTGGTATGGCCGGGCGGGAATGGACGCGCGCGGCTGGCGACGGTTCGATGTTGCAGTGAACGGGCGCACGCTGCTCCGCGACCTCGATATCTTCAAGGAAGCGGGCTTCGACCACGCGTTGAAGAAGGTCGTGACCGCCCGAGCGGAGGGCGGCCGGCTGATGATCGATTTTCCGCGGACTTCGGCGGGGCAGGCGATCCTGTCGGCCGTTGCGATCTCGTCGGACAAGGCGCTGCCCGCTGTCCGAGGCGACGGCACCGATCTCATCGCGCCGCCTGCGACTTTCGCCGGTGAGGCGCGCAGCTATCTCGACAATGGCGACCTCGTCTTCGCCGGAGGTGGCGAACGCTGGAGCGGCTTGTCGCACGAGTTGCTCGACAGCGACTGGCTGCGCCCTGTCGCCGGGCGGACGGGCATCGGCACGATGACGGTGCGGCTGGACGCCAATCTCTATCTTCCGATCGCTGCCGGCGCTGCGATTCCGCCGGACTGGCAGGATTCGTCGCTCACGGGCTCGATCGGCGGCAAGCCGTACCGTTTCGCGACGCGCCGCGCGCGCGCCGGAGAAGAGGTGCAGATCCCGGTCGGCACGCCTGTGCTCGTGCGCCGCAACCTGCTGTCGCCCTATGCGCCAGGCGCATTCAGTTTCGCGCGCGACAAGGGCCTGACTGAGGCCGAGGCGGGTACGGTCACCGCGACGAACGGGACCGTCCGCACCGCGATCAAGGGCTATGGCGGGCAGGGCTACGTCCTGCTCGGCACAGGCACGGCGCGGCTCGACTGGAAGATCCAGACCGGCCTCGCCAGCCGCCATCGCTTCGCGATCCGCTATGCGCTGCCGCGGGTCCGCTCGGTCGAGGCCAGGCTCGTACTGCGCGATGCGAGCGGCATCGTGATCGCCTCGGCGCCGGTCCGGTTCCAAGGCGGCGACGGTTGGCAGCTCGCCGCGGCCGAGACGCCGATGATGATCAATGCGGGCGACTATTCCGCCGCGCTGGAGATCCGCGACGGGGCCGATCTGGCGATCGATTCGCTGCGCCTGGATTGATCTGATCTGCCCGGTCGCGTGCGTGCTCACCGCGCAGCGTTGCAATGCGGCAACACACCTTGGAAAGTTACTTTCGTGTATGAAAGCGCTTGACTGAAATACCAGTTGGTCAGATTGATATCGATAACGGAATCAAGAAGGGCGCGAAAAGCGCCTCAGATGGCTTTTGGGAGAGGGTTAGATGTCAGATAAATTTTCGCTGTTGAGCTCGGCCGCATTCTTGGCCTTGGCGATCGGGTCGCCGGCCTTTGCGCAGGAAGCGGCCCCCGCCGCAGCACCCGCGGCGCAGGACGCGCAGTCGGTCGACGACCAGACTGCAGACGAGATCGTGGTCACCGGCCTTCGCGGTTCGCTGAGCAATGCGGCCAACCTCAAGCGCAGCTCGAACCAGATCCAGGATTCGATCGTCGCCGAAGATATCGGTAAGCTTCCCGACACCAACATCGCCGAGCTGCTGCAGCGCATCCCGGGCGTCCAGATCGCCCGCAACACGCGCGGCGAGGGCAATGGCTATGTCGTTCACGGCCTGAAGCAGGTGATGACCACGGTGAACGGGCGCCAGCTCTTCACCGTGACGAATCGCACCGCGACGCTGCTCGACTTCTCGGCCGACATTCTGTCGGGCCTCGACGTCTACAAGACCGCGACTGCCGATCAGATCGAGGGCGGCCTTGGCGGCCTGATCAACGTCCATATGGCGCGCCCGTTCGACTTTGACGGCTTCCACATCGCCGCGACCGGCGCCGCGGCCTATAGCGATTTCCAGAACAAGATCTCGCCACGGCTTTCGGGCGTGGTCAGCGACCGGTTCGAGACCGGCGCGGGTGAAATCGGCGTGCTGATCGGCGGCCAGTTCGAGCGCGTCTACTCGGGCGGTTACCAGGTCTCGACCAACGCCTATACCAACACCACCAGCCTCTACGACCGCGACGGCGACGGCGTGTTCAACACGACCCCCGCGGACACTGGCGACACCGTCCAGATCCCGAGCCAGGTCCGCCCGCGCTACGAGACCGGCAACCGCGTCCGCTCGACGATCTACGGCGCGGTGCAATGGGCACCCTCCTCGGATCTCACGATCCATGCCGATGTGACTCAGAGCCATTCGGGCGGCCACAGCTTCACCCAGCAGCTCTCGGTGCAGACCGACGGCGCGACCCGCGGCACGCCTTCCTCGTTCGTCTACAAGGACGCCCCGAACGGCAACGTCCCCGACAGCTACACGCTCACCAACGCGGTGGTGCGCTCGGTCACCGGCGCATCCGACAATCCCTATGACACGCTGTCGGTAGGCGTCGGCTTCGATTGGCATTCCGGTCCCTTCAAGCTGTCGGGTGAGGCCGCCTATATCGACAGCTCGGGCCCGTTCTATTCGCGCAGCATCGCGATCCAGACGCGCGCGCCGACTGCCACGATCAATCTTTCCGGCCGCACGCCGACGGTCGCGGTCAGCGGCGTCGATCTGACCGCCGCGAGCAGCTATACCGGCTCGGTCACCTATTCGGACCTCGGCCAGCAGAGCATCGGCCGCGAGCCGTCGTTCCGCCTCGACGGCACCTATGAGCTGAACGGGCCGATCACCTCGCTGCAGGTCGGCATGCGCTACGCCCGCCACCGCGCGATCAACGATGTCTACAGCATCGGGCCGACAGTGACGCTGACCCAGCCGATCGGATCGGTGACGCAGCTGACGCCGAACGACCTGTTCACCAACCAGGACGTGCCGATCAACCAGTGGTTGGCGATCCAGAGCCGCTACATCATGAACCAGGATCAGACGCGCGCGCTCGCGGGCGTCTCGGCGGTCGACCAGCCCTATCCGCTGACCAACCACTACGATTATCTGGAGAATGTCTGGGCGGTCTATGGGCAGGCCAATTTCGCGTTCAACCTCGGCCTGCCGATCGACGGTAATCTCGGCCTGCGCTACGTCAGCACCAAGAATCGTCAGAGCGTGTACGACGCCACGCTGCGTCCGGTCACGGGCGAGGCGAGCTATAACAACTGGCTGCCAAGCGTGAACATCCGCGCGAAGTTCACCGACAATCTGTTCCTGCGCCTGGCCTATTCGAAGGCGATCACCCGCCCGGACTTCGGCAACCTCTCGCCAGCGCTGGTGCTGAATCAGCTGCAACTCACCGGCAGCGGTGGCAATCCGGACCTGCAGCCGACCAAGGCCAACCAGTACGACGCATCGCTCGAATATTATTTCGGCAAATCGAACTATATCGCCGGATCGCTGTTCCAGAAGGACGTGACCGGCTTCGTCCAGAAATTCTCGGTCAACGAGACGATCAACGGGCAGACCTATTCGATCAGCCGCCCGCGCAACACCGGCTCGGGCACGATCAAGGGCTTCGAGGTCACCTATCAGCAGTTCTTCGATTTCCTGCCCAGCTTCCTGAGCGGCCTCGGCTTCCAGGGCAATTACACCTATGTCGACAGCGCGCTGCCGGTGGTGGGCCAGTCGATCACCGTGCCTGCGGATCTGCTCTCGAAATATTCGTACAACCTGACTGCGATCTACGAGAAGGGGCCGATCTCGCTGCACGCCTCGTACAACTGGCGGTCGAAGAGCGTGCAGACCAACTTCGCGGACAATTTCAGCCGCACCCTGTGGAACGCGCCGCAGCAGTCGCTCGACTTCTCGCTGACCTACAACCTCAACAAGCATGTCTCGCTGAAGTTCGACGCGACGAACCTGACCTCGGCGTATCAGTATCAATATTACGGCTCGCCCGACATTCCGACCGTGGCGAACCAGCTCGACCGGGCCTATCAGCTGGGCGTGCACGTCAACTTCTGAGCGGAACAACAGCGATAAAGGAAGGGCCGGGAGTGGAGGCGCTTCCGGCCCTTTTTGTCAGGATGCGCAAACCGGCTATCTTCCTCACGGCGCTTGCAGCGCTCCATGTCGCGCCGGCCCGGGCCCAGCTCGATGGCAATTTCGACGAGGCCAAGGTCGCGCCCTATCGCCTGCCCGATCCACTGGTGATGGCCGACGGGACCGCGGTGCGGACGGCGCAGCAATGGCGGAAGCTCCGGCGGCCTGAACTGGTCGGCCTGTTCGAACGCAACATCTACGGTGTCAGTCCAGAGCGGCCGGCGCATATGCGTTTCGTCGTCACGGAAACGAGCGCGAATGCGCTGGACGGCATCGCCGTGCGCAAGCAGGTCGCCATCTATCTCGACGGTACGTCCGGCGGGCCGCAAATGTCGGTGCTGATCTACCTGCCCGCGAACGCGCACGGGCCCGTGCCGATGTTCGTCGGGCCGAACTTTCATGGCAACCAGTCGGTCTCCGCCGATCCCGCGATCGCGATCACGTCCAACTGGGTCACTGCGGCCGAGGGCATCAACAAGAACCGGGCGACGCTCCACTCCCGGGGAACCGACGCCTCCGAATGGCCGATCGAGCGGATCCTGAAGGCCGGCTATGGCGTCGCGACCTATTTCACCGGCGATCTCTATCCCGACGGCGACAACCAGTTCGCCCAGAGCATCCAGCCATATTACCGAACCAACCCGTCCGCGCCCGGTCATTGGGGCGCGGTGGCGACCTGGGCCTGGGGGCTGAGCCGGGTCTACGACTATCTGGCGACCGACCGCGCGGTGGACGCAAAGCGCGTCATCGTCATCGGCCATTCGCGCTATGGCAAGGCTGCGCTGTGGGCGGGGGGGCGCGACACGCGCTTCGCCGCGGTGATCTCTAACGATTCCGGCGAGGGCGGGGCCTCGCTCTATCGCCGCAACTTCGGCGAGACGATCCGGGTGATGAACAATTACTGGTTCGCGCCGAACTACAAGACCTTCTCCGAGCGCGAGGGCGAGCTGCCGGTCGACGCACACGAGCTGATCGCGCTGGTCGCGCCGCGCCCGGTCTATATCGGGGCGGCGAGCGAGGACCTGTGGGCCGATCCGGTCGGCATGTTCCTCGCCGCAAAAGGTGCCGAGCCGGTCTACCGCCTGCTCGGAGTCGAAGGGATGGCGGCGGATGCGATGCCGGCGCCGGGCCAGGCGGTGCTCTCGAGGATATCCTATCATCTGCGCGTCGGCCCGCATGGCATCACCGCATGGGACTGGGACAATTATCTGCGCTTCGCCGATCGCTTCGTGCCGGCGCAGTCACGTTGACACCAACCTGTAAGACAGCCAATCTGGCGCTTGGCTGAATCAGCCGGGCGGACATCTCGCACGTTCGGGTCGACACCATAATGCGGCGCCAACAGGCCGGGTCCGATTTGTAGAAAATGGAGAGAGAAATGGGATTCGCGCGGTCTTGGCTGGTTCCGGCGCTGCTGGCTTGCGCGATATTGGTGTTGGCTACCACGCATGTGTTTGCCGCTCCTGGCCGGAGCGAGATTGCGCTTGCCGAGGGCTGGCGTTTCCATCTCGGTACCGTGCAGGGCGACGCTACCGCGGCCTCATTCGACGATAGCAGCTGGGAACGAGTCCAGGTGCCGCACACCTGGAACAAGGTGGGCAATTACGGCGAGACGCGCCGCGCCGATGCCAACGTCACCCGCGGCGTGGGTTGGTACCGGCTCAAGTTCCAGGCGCCGCAGGCCGATGCCGGTAAGCGCTTCTATATCCAGTTCGACGCCGCGAGCATCGTCGCTGAAGTTTGGCTCAACGGCCGCAAGCTCGGCGGACATGCCGGTGCGTTCAGCCGCTTCCGGCTTGACGCCACCGCCGCGATCCGCCGGGACGGCGAGAATGTGCTGACGGTCAAGGTCGACAATTCCAAGCCCGAGCCCGGGAGCACCACCGAGTTCGTGGTGCCGATCTCGGGCGACTTCTTCATGTATGGTGGGCTCTATCGCCCGGCTTCGCTGATCGTGACCGGCGCCGCGCATGTCGACCTGCTCGATGCCGGCGGGCCTGGCGTCTACAGCCATGTGACCAGCCTGAACGATGCTAGCGCCGGCGTCGTCGTGCTCACGCGCCTGCGCAACGAAGGCGCGTCCGCGGCGAACCTGACCGTTCGCACGATGGTGGAGGATGCCTCGGGTAGGGAAGTCGCGCGGCAGGAGCAGCGCGTACGGTTGGCGGCGGGCACCGCGGGTGAGAGCCGCGCCGGTCTCGCTATCGCGTCGCCGCATCGCTGGAACGGCACCGCCGACCCCTATCTCTATCGCACCACCGTCGAAGTGATCGGCGCCAAGGGCGTTGTGCTCGACCGGGTGGCGCAGCCGCTCGGGCTGCGAACCGTCGCGATCGATCCGAACCGCGGCTTCATCCTCAACGGCAAGCCGCTGCGCCTCAACGGCGTCACCCGCCACCAGGACCGGCAGGACAAGGGCTGGGCGCTCTCGAACGCCGATCATGCCGAGGACATGGCGCTGATCCGCGAGATGGGCGCGAACAGCGTGCGGCTGTCGCACTACAACCATGCCGAGCCATTCTACGACCTGGCGGACCAGGACGGCGTGATCCTCTGGGCCGAGCTGGGGCTGGTCAACCTCGCCTCGATTCCGGGCAAGGCCGATACGCCGCCCGAGATGAAGGCAAGCGCGGAGCAGCAGCTCGTCGAGCTGATCCGGCAGAACTACAACCATCCCTCGGTCGGCGTCTGGTCGATCGGCAACGAGATCACCAACTGGGCGTCCAAGGGGATCACACCCTCCAACGCGCAGCCGTTGATGAAGGCGCTCGACGCGCTCGCACATGCCGAAGACCGGACGCGCCCGACCGCGATCGCGGTGTGCTGCGAGACGCTGCCGGGGCAGAAGGACGACGGTCGCGACACCACCTCGGGCACTGCGGACACGGTCGGCTACAACCATTATTTCGGCTGGTACGGCGCGGGACGTGTCGACGATGCCGCCCGGTTGAGCGAGGTGATGGCGGGGCTTCATGCCATGCGGCCCAACCAGCCCGTGGGCGTGGGCGAATATGGAGCGGGCGGCGCGATCACCCAGCACACCGACAACATCCATGGCGGGAAGGTGGAGAGCATCGCCCGGCCCCAGCCCGAGGAATATGAGGCCGGGGTGCACGAGCTCGCCTGGAGGGGCATGGCATCGCAGGATTTCCTCTGGGGCACCTATGTCTGGCAGATGTTCGACGCGACCAGCGATCTGCGCTTCGAAGGCGACAGCACCGACATGAACACCAAGGGGCTGGTGACCTTCGACCGCAAGATCAGGAAGGACGCCTTCTATTTCTACAAGGCGGCGTGGACGACCGCGCCGATGATCTATCTGACCAGCCGCCGCTACGTTGATCGCGCCTATCCGGTGGTCGATGTGCGGGCCTACAGCAATGCGGGGAAGGCGAGCCTGACGCTCAACGGTCGCGCCGTTAGCAGCGTCGCCTGTACCGACCATATCTGCACCTGGCCCGGCGTACGGCTCGACCGCGGCGACAATGTCCTGGCGGCAAGCGTCGACGGCGCGAAGGATCAGATCACCTGGCGCTACAACGGCCCCGACCGCGCGCTGCACATCCGCGCCGGCACACTGACCGGCGCGACGCTCGCTGACGGCACCCGCTACGGATCGGATGACTTCTTCGACGGGGGCGTGGGCACTACGCTCAATCCCTACAAATATGCGCTCTATGTGATGCCCAAGCCCGAAAAAGGGACCAAGCAGGTGCTCGGGACACAGCAGCCCGATCTCTATGCGAGCTGGCGTTCGGGCGCGCGCTTCCGCTACGCGCTGCCGCTGCCCAATGGTCGCTACAAGGTGACGCTGCACCTGTTCGATCCGACCGAGACGGCCGCCAGCAAGCGCGTCTTCACGGTCGCCGCGAGCGGCGGCAAGCCGGTGAGCGTGGATATCGTCGCGAAGGCCGGGGCGGGGATGACCGCGACCACGGTCGAGCTGCCCGCGACCGTAACCGACGGCACGCTGCGGCTGGAATTCGAAGGTAAGACGGGCGATGCTCTGGTCTCGGCGATCGACGTGGTCGCCGGGTAAACGCAGGCTAGGGCGATTCCGTCCAATAATTCGGTCGCCGATATGCTATAACCGCGGTCCTTCGACACGGCGCTGGCACCCGGAGGGCAGACCAATGGCGACCGGAGTTTTGCCGCAAGCGCGGCTCTTGTCTGAACGGCGATTTTTCACGGGCATGGCCGTCGCGATGGCGGCAATGGCCTTTGTCGGTTTCGCGCCGACCTACTATCTTGTCGCGTGGAACAGCGCGCCAATGCCGGCGCTGACGCCGAGCGTCCACCTCCACGGCGCGGCCTGCACGGCATGGGTGCTGCTGCTCGTCCTGCAGACCAGGCTGATCGCGGCGGGGCGCCCAGACATTCACCGGTTGACCGGGATTGCGGGGATCGGGGTTGGCGCACTGGTCTTCTTCTCCGGCATCTATGTCGCGCTCCACAGCGTCCGGCGCGTGCATACCGACGCGACTGCTGGGACATTCGCGGATCCCTATGTCTTTCTGGTCTTTCCGCTCGCCGCGGTCAGCATCTTCGCCGGCTTCATGATCCTCGGCGTGGCCAACCGGCATCGTCCCGATACCCATAAGCGGCTGATGCTGCTGGCGACGATGAGCGTGCTCAGCCCGGCGCTGGCGCGCATCGTGACGCGGACGATGCCGGTCGTGCCGGGCGCGATCGGCGGCCTGGTGTTGGTCGATATCTTCCTTGCCGCGCTCGTCGCCTACGACCTTAGCACGCGCGGTCGCCTTCATTCCGCGACGCTGTGGGGCGGAGGCTTCCTGCTGGTCTCCGAGCCGCTCCGGGTCACGATCGGGTTCAGCGCGCCGTGGCAGGCCTTTGCCCGGATGCTGATGACCTAGGATTCAGTCGAGCAGCGAGCGGTCGATCTCGGCGATGCTGCGCGCGCCGGTGAGCGTCATCGCCACCTTCATCTCCTTGGCGATCAGGTCGAGCAGCAGCGTCACGCCCGCCTCGCCGCGGGCGGCCATCGCGTAGAGCCAGGCGCGGCCGAGCAGCACGCCATCGGCACCCAGCGCGAGCATCCGCACCACGTCGAGCCCCGAGCGTACGCCCGAATCGGCCAGCACGGTCAGCCGGTCGCCCACCGCCTCAGCAATGCCGGGGAGCGCGCGGGCTGTGGAGCGCACCCCGTCGAGCTGGCGGCCGCCATGGTTGGAGACGACGATGCCGTCGGCGCCGATCGCCGCAGCCTCGCGAGCGTCGGCGGGATCGAGGATGCCCTTGATGATCAGCGGGCCGTTCCATTCGGAGCGGATCCAGTCGAGGTCGGCCCAGGTGATCGACGGATCGAAATTGGCGCCGAGCCAGCCCATATAATCGTTCATGCCGCTCGCCTTGCCGAGCACGGGTTCGAGATTGCCGAGGCGGTGCGGGCGGCCGTTGAGGCCGACGTCCCAGGCCCAGGCCGGCTTGCCGATCGCCTGGAGCATGCGGCGCAGCGCGGCATAGGGGCCGGACATGCCCGAATGGGCGTCGCGATAGCGCGCGCCGGGCACCGGCATGTCGACGGTGAACACCAGCGCCTCGGCGCCTTGGTCGCGCGCGGTGGCGAGCAGGTCGCGCATGAAGGCGCGGTCGCGGATCACATAGAGCTGGAACCAGATCGGGCTGGGCACCGCGCGCGTGACTTCGGCGAGCGAGCAGATCGAGACGGTCGAGAGGCAGAAGGGGATGCCCGCCGCTGATGCCGCGCGCGCCGCCTGGACCTCGCCACGGCGACGGAACATGCCGCTGATCCCGACCGGACCCAATGCCACC
The DNA here is from genome assembly GCA_966211615.1 of uncultured Sphingomonas sp. Classification (GTDB taxonomy): domain Bacteria; phylum Pseudomonadota; class Alphaproteobacteria; order Sphingomonadales; family Sphingomonadaceae; genus Sphingomonas. The sequence goes on along the minus strand of CBIHNZ010000009.1, from coordinate 126,739 downwards.
GGCAGCGCCTGGCGGCGGCCGAACAAGGTGGTGGAAAGGTCGATCTCGGCCGCGCCGCTCAGCACGCGCTGGCGGAGTGCAATATCGGCAAGGTCGTCGACATTGCGGCTGAGCGTCCGTTCGGCATAGGCGCCGCCATCGGCATAATCGAACAGGAAGCGCGGCAGGCGACGCCGGGCCGCTTCACGGAAATCGAGTGTTGAGGAGATGATCATTCGGGCGCGAGACCCTTATGCTCGGTCAGGCGGAAGACCCGCTCCATCGGATACCAGCTACCGTCCGGACCGGCGGCGGGGATCGGTTGCTGGAACCGCTTCATCCGCTCGGTCCAGGCGATCACCGCGGGATTGGCGGCGTCCATCCTGGCCTTTTCTTCCTCCGAGAAGGCGTCGCTCGCTTCGATGATCATGAACATGCGGTTCCCCGCACGATAGATCTCCATATTCTCGATGCCGGCGTCGCGGATCGACTGGGTCACCTCGGGGAAGGTGTTCCCGACTTGGTGCCAGCGCTCATATTCCGCGATCAGGTCGGCATCGTCGACCAAGTCGAGCGCGAGGCAGATGCGCCGGGTCTCCTTGGGGGTCATGCGTTGGTCCAGCCGCCGTCGATGATGTTGATCGTACCGGTGGTGTAGGACGAAAGATCACTGCCGAGATAGAGCGCGAGTTCGGCGATCTCGTTGCCTTTGCCGACCCGGCCCATCGGCTGGCGGGCGACGAACTCGGCACGCGCCTTCTCCGCGTCACCGGTCGCGGCGAGGCGCTCGTCGAGCGAGGGCGACTGGACGGTGCCCGGGCAGATCGCATTGCAGCGAACGCCCTGGGTGACATAGTCGAGCGCGACCGACTTGGTCAGGCCGATCACTGCCGCCTTGGAGGCGCCATAGACGAAGCGGTTGGCGACGCCGATCACCGATCCCGCGACCGACGACATGTTGACGATCGAGCCGCCGCCCCGCGCGATCATGCCGGGCAGGAAGGCACGGATCATCCGGTAGGCGGACTTGACGTTGAGATCGAACGAGAAGTCATAATCCTTCTCGTCGGTGGTCAGGATCGTGCCGGCATGGACGAAGCCGGCGCAGTTGAACAGGATGTCGACCTCGCCGACCGCCTCGCCGAACGCGTGGATCGCGTCGCCGTCGAGCAGGTTCAGGACATGCGTCTCGCAGCCCTCCAGCGTCGCCAGCGCCTCTGCATTGATGTCGGCGGCGACGACGCGCGCGCCTTCACGCGCGAACAATTCGGCGCTGGCGCGGCCGATGCCCTGGCCGGCGGCGGTGACCACGGCGATCTTGCCTTCGAGACGTCCCATTGGATGTGCTTTCTTGTTCGTTCAGAGAGTGGCGGGCGCGAGCTGCGGCACCGGCGCTTCGGCCCGGATCAGGCCGCGATCCTTGAGATCGCTCCACAGCGCCGGAGGAATGGCGAGACCCATGAGCCGCACCGCCTCGGCCACCTGGCGCGGGCTGTTCATGCCGGGGATCACCGAAACGACCTGGGGATGGGCGAGGGGGAATTGCAGCGCGGCGGCGGCCATCGGTACGCCATGGTCCGCGCAGACATCCTCGATCGCGCCGACGCGGTCGATGATCGCCTGGGGCGCCGGCTCGTAATTATAATGGAGCTCGCCGCCATGGCGCACGCCCTTGGCGAGGATGCCCGAATTATAGGGGCCGCCGAGCACGATCTTGACGTCGCGCCGCTTGCACAGAGGCAGGAAGGTCGCGAGCGATTCCTGCTCGAGCAAAGTGTAGCGCCCCGCGAGCAGGACGACGTCGATATCGCCCTCTGCCAGCACTTCCTCGCACACTTCATATTCGTTGACGCCCAAGCCGATCGCACCGACCGCCCCGCTGTCGCGCAGCTCGCGCATCGCCCGGTAGCCGCCATCCATGAATTCGCGGAAGCGGCGCGGGTGGTCGTCGCCATGGGTGAAGCGGCCGATATCGTGCGCGTAGAGGATGTCGATCCGGTCGCGGCGCAACCGCTTCCGGCTGGCCTCATAGGACCGCATGATCGAATCATAGCTGTAGTCGAACACGCTCTCGACTGGCTCGGGCGTGACGAAGCCCTGGCGGAGCGCATCGAGATCGGTGCCGGCGGGCACCGGATCGAGCCGCCGGCCGACCTTGGTCGAGAGGATCGAGGTTTCGCCGGGGTCGATTTCCGGAAGCGTAACGCCGAGCCGCTTCTCGCTCAGGCCGAAGCCGTAATGGGGCGCGGTGTCGAAATAGCGCATGCCGGCGTCACAGGCGCTGCGGATCGTCTCCGCTGCATTCTGCTCGGGCATCGCGCGATAGAGATTGCCGATTGCCCCGGCCCCGAAGCCGAGGGTTCCGAGCGCATTGAGATCCACCATTGGGGCAATCCTGATCAAGACAACTGATATATCAGCTAAAGCAATTCATACGTCAGACGTCAATCGTCGATGCCGTAGAATGCGGTCGCCACGCGCTCGAAAAGATCGGCCTTCGCGTCCTCGCTTGAGAGCGCGGCCAGGTCGATCGCCGTGCGTATCCAATCGCCATAGCTGTCCCCGGCATGGAGCAGCACCGGCCAGTCACTGCCCCACATCAGCCGGGCCGGGAAGATCTCGACCAGGTGCGCGACATAGGGCGTCAGGTCGCTCGCCGGCTGGCCTGCCGATTGTTCGGTCCTGAGGCCCGAGAGCTTGCAATAGAGATTGGGCAGCGTGGCGAGCGCGGCGATGTCGTCGCGCCACGGATCGAGTTCGCCGCGTGCCGCGAAGGGCTTGGCGCCGTGATCGATCACGATCGGCAGATCGGGCCAGCGAGTGGCGAACTGGCGGAGCGGCACCAGATGGCGCGGCTGGATCAGCGCGTCGAAGCGGAGGCCGTGCGCGAGCATCGCCTCGATCGACGGAGCGATATCCGGGCGCAGGATCCATGCGCTGTCGTCGATCGACTGGAGCATCGGCCGCAGGCCACGCAGTTTGGGTCGCGCGGCGAGATCGGCGATGCGCGCGGGGGCATCGGTGCGGTCGAAATCGACCCAGCCGACGATCGCCTTGACGGTCGTGTCGGCCCCGGCCGCCTCGAACATCCAGTCGGTATCCGCATCGGCAGGCTGCGACTGGACGAGGACACTGCCGACCAGTTCGAAGTCCTCGGCCGCGGCGCGCAGGTCGTCGGGCAGGAAGTCGCGATAGATCGTGGACCACTCGGCATCGGGCCAGCTCTGTCCCGGCCCGCCGATTTTCCAGAAATGCTGATGCGCGTCGAAAACCCGCATCAGAACATGCCGAGGATTCGCTGAAGCGCCGCCTGGAAATGGTTCGAGACCGCGGCCTCGGCGGCCGACGCGTCGCGCGCCTTGGCCGCTTCGAGGATCTCGAGATGCTCGCGCAATGTGCGCAGCGCGAGCGGCTGGGTGACGAGCCGCTCGAGGCGGATCAGTGTCACGTAATTCTTGAGGCGGCGGGCGGTCGTCTCGATCAGAGGATTGCGCAGGCTGGCGATCATGCCGCCGTGGAGCCGCTCCTCGAGCTGGCCCAGTCGGTCGATCATGCTCGCATCGAATCCGTCCCGCTCGATATCGTCGATCAGCGCCTTGTGGTCAGCGATCAGCGCGGCGACGGTTTCAACGCCCGCGGTCTCGGCATAGGTGCGCGCGGCCGAGCGTTCGATGATCGTGCGGAACTGATAGGTGCTGCGCGCCAGTTCCAGGTCCGGCTTGAGGAACTGGATGCCCGAGCGCGGATGGATGGTGAGCACGCCTTCCGCCTCCAGCACGCGCAGCGCGTCGCGCAGCGGCTGGACCGGGATGTCGAGCAGATTGACCAGGTCGTTCTGCGAGACAAAGGCCCCCGCGGGTACTTTCCGATCGAAAAGACCCTCGAGCACTCGGTCGTAAGCGATGTCGCTGAGGCGCCGGGAATCAGGGGTCTCTCGCGGGCCAGCCGAACTAGCCAAAGAAGCCGCTTGCGTCATTGTGCCCTCTGTCATATCTCAGCAGGTAACTGATATTTCAATACCTGTCCAATGGCTAGAGTGTAGTGGGGAAAATGCGCATAGTCGACTTCCGGGTCACCCGGTTCCAGTTCCGGCGCGATCGAGTCATCGGCGACAGCCAGGTGCGCGCGGACGATGTCCATGTCGCGGGGCTAGAGCTGATCGGCGAGCATGGCGAGGTCGGGCTCGGTTTCGTGCAGAGCCTGTTCCATCCGCTTGCCTCCGAAGCGGAACTCACCCGCGTGTTTCGCGAGGAGGTCTGGCCGGGTCTCGAGGGCCAGCCGGCCGGCGCGCTCGCGCACCGCGTCACCCGTCCGCGCGGTGGCAATATTCGCCGCCTCTCGGTTCCGTTTGAGGAAGCGCTCCAGCAGGCGGTGTGGGATCTCTTCGCCAAGTCGGTGGGAATGCCGCTGTGGCAATTGCTGGGCGGCAAGCGCGATAATGTCCGCGGCTATGCCAGCGGGCTCGATTTCCACCTCGACGACGATGCTTTTTCGGCGCTGTTCGAGACAGCGCTGTCGCAAGGCTTCGCTGCGTTCAAGATCAAGGTCGGGCATCCGGATCTCGATCGCGACATCCATCGCCTCGATCTGCTCCGCAAGGCCGTGGGGCCGGATGCGCTTGTGATGATCGATGCCAATGAGGCCTGGTCGCCCAAGCAGACGATCGCGAACCTGGAAGCGATGCGCCGGGCAGGACACGCAATCTTCTGGGTCGAAGATCCGGTGCTGCGCCACGATTTCGAGGGGCTGAAGCTGCTCCGTCAGACTGCGGGCGTGACTTTGATCAATTCGGGCGAGTATCTCGATGCCTCGGGCAAGCGCCAGCTGCTCCAGGCGGGCGGCGCGGACCTGCTCAACGTCCACGGCCATGTCACCGATGTGATGCGGATCGGCTGGCTCGCTGCCGAATTCGGCGTGCCGGTCACGCTGGGCAACAGCTTTCTCGAGATCGGCGTCAACATGGCGGCGGCGCTGCCCGAGGTCGACTGGGTCGAATATAGCTATCAGAATTTCGACCATCTCGTGGAGACGCCCTTCGCCATCCGCGACGGCAACATCCATGTGTCGCAGGCACCCGGCCACGGCCTCGTGCTGAGCGAGGATGCACGCCGCGACTGGCGTCGCCCCGAGATTCTCGACAAGGACCAACTCGGCGAAGCGCCGCGCCAGATCTACCTGGGCTGATCCCGGGGGATCGTATCGCGGGTCAAGCCCCCGAAGAGGGGCGGGTCGGCATCGGAGAGCATGATGGAAGAGACTGCCGCCATTCCTTCGACCGGCGAGAGCTTCGCCAATCTGATGCACAATCCCGCCCACGCGGTGGGCGTGCGCAAATGGCTGCTGATGGGCTCGCTGACGGCGGTCTTCTTCCTGCTGCTCGCACTCTATGCGGGCGTGCTGGGCGTGCTGCTGCCCAATCAGATCCAGTTGCTCGACCCGGCGAACAAGGAGGGCAACCTCGCGATCATGTTCGCGATCACCTCGGTGTTCAGCACGCTGACCACGCCGATCGCCGGCGCCTTGTCGGACCGGACGCGGAGCCGCTTCGGGCGACGGACACCCTGGATCGTGGTCGGCGCACTGATCGGCGCGGTGAGCCTGTTCGCGGTTTCGCAGATGCGGGGCTTCTGGGCGATCACCGGTTTCTGGGTGGTGGCGGCGATCGCGCTCAATTCGATGCAGGCCGCGATCACCACGATCGTTGCTGATCGCTTCCCGGAGCATGAGCGCGGCACCGTCTCGGGCTTTGTCGGCGCGGGCATGACCGCGGGGCTCACGGCGGGCACGGTCGTGGCCGGCCTGATGGCTTCGAACCTGGTGGCGGCCTATGGCCTGTTCGCGGCGGCGATCGCCGCAGTGTGCCTGGTCTTCGTGCTGCTCAATCCCGAGCCCGATACCGCGGTCGCGGAGCCCGAGCCCTTCCGCATCAACGCGTTCCTCAAGAGCTTCTGGGTTTCTCCACGCAAATATCCCGATTTCGGCTGGGCGTTCCTCGGGCGTTTCACGATCTACATGGGCTATCAGGGCATCGTCACCTACCTGCTCTACATCCTCCAGGATCACATCCATCTGTCGATCGAGCAGGCGAACCGCACCATCGCCGCGCTCTCCTCGGTGACGTTCGTCGCGCTGGTGATCTCGGGCTTCGCCTCGGGCTTCCTCTCGGACCGGATCGGACGGCGCAAGCCGCTGGTGTTCGCGTCGAGCATCATCATGGGGCTCGCGCTGGTCGCGCCGCTGCTGATGCCGACGATCCAGGGCATGTATGTCTATGCCGTGCTGATCGGGCTCGGCTACGGCGCCTTCATGTCGGTCGACATGGCGCTGATGACGCAGGTGCTGCCCAAGCGCGAGGACGGGGATGAATCGACCGGCAAGGACCTGGGTCTGCTAACCACCGCGATCAACATCCCGCAGATCATCGCGCCGGTGCTGGCCGTGACTTTGCTCAAGGCGACGGGCAATGATTACGGCGCGCTGTTCATCGCGGCGATCGTGTTCGTGTTCGCCGGATCTTTCTTCGTCTGGCCGATCAAGTCGGTGCGGTGAAGCTCAGCGCCGGCGGAACACCGGCGCGCGCTTCTCCTTGAACGCGGCGCGGCCTTCGCGCGCATCCTCGGTCGCGAAGCAGATCGTCTGCAGGTCGCGCTCATATTCCATCGCCTTGTCGATCGGCATCGAGAAAGCGGCGCGCAGGTTGAGCTTGGCGGTCTCGGCGGCGATCGGCGCGCGGGAGGCGATCGTCTCGGCGATAGCGCGGGCGCGATCCATCAGCGCCTCGGGCTCCACGACTTCGCTCACCAGTCCCCAATCGAGCGCCCGGACGGCATCGATCGCATCGCCGGTCATGATCATCATTGCCGCGTTCGACATGCCGATCGAATGGGCGAGGAACGCGGCCATGCCGCCGCCGCCGATCCAGCCCAGCTTGATCTCGGGTGCCGCGAACTTCGCGTTGGATGAACAGATGCGGATGTCGCACGACAACGCCGTTTCCAGCCCGCCCCCGAGCGCATAGCCGTTCACCGCGGCGATGTTCGGCTTCAGCAGATGATGGATGGCGTCGCAATAATCCGCGCGGTTGCGGAAGTCCCAGGGGGTGGCATAGCTGTCGAGCTCGGTGATGTCGGAGCCGGCGCAGAACGCCTTGGGGCCGGCGCCGGTGACGATGACGCAGCGTATCTGGTCGTTGCGGTTGCACTCCTCGGTCGCCTCGACGATCGCCTTGGACATGGCGGGCGTGGCGGCATTGAGCTTTTCCGGCCGGTTGAGCGTGATGGTCGCGACATGGCCCTCGATCGCGAAGAGCAGATTGTCGGTCATGGCTTTTCCTTAGCGTTCGGTGCCGGGTGTGCGGCTCTTTGCATAGGCTTGCTGGAGCGCGTCGAGAATGGCCCGATGCGGGCGGCCCTCGGCCAGCCCGTCGCGGATCAGCGCCGATGCGGCGGTCTGGAAGGCGATCACACCGTCGTGGCGCGGTCGGACAAAGGCACGCTCGAGCGTCTCGGCGGTATTGCGGTAGAAATCGCCCCAGCGGGCGTTGACGGCGTCGCTGTGCCAGGCCGAGCGGCGGCTGGGCTGTCCGTCATGCGCGGGAATGAAATTCTCTTGAGCATCTGCGCTCATCAGCCAACGAAGATGATCCAGCAGCGCCGGCGTGACCTTGGCGCGGGTCGAGATGCCGATACCGGTCCCGCCCAATGTCGAGCCGGGCCGGCCGCCGGCTTCGGCGCGCGGAGCATCGGCGAAGGCGAGCGCCCGGCCCGATGCGGGCGCGGCATAGTTCACATAACCATAGACGAGCGGGCAGAGCGCGACGTCGTCATTCGCCGCCATATGGCCAAGCAGGCCGATCGGATTGAAATGCCTGACCGATGCGGGCGTGCGGGCGGCGAGATCGGCCATCAGATCGAGCACGCGCGGGCCGACAGCATCGCCGACGAAGCGCTCCGGATCGGCTTCGGCCGGCGGATCGGCGAACGCCGTGGCGATCGACTGGAAGCTGAGCGCGGCGTGCGGGCCCGCGAGCGAAAGCGCGACCGGCTGGCGTAGCGTGCGGACTTCACCCCAGGTGACCGGCGGCGGGCCGTCGAGCAGGTCGGTGCGGCAGGCCATCACCTGGGTCGCGGCGTCGAGCGGCAATGCCCAGTGCCGGCCCTGATAACGATAGCTGGAAAGGCTCGGCCCGATCGTGTCGCGTGCTAGCTGGGTCAGCTCCTCATCGCCGAACAGGCTCTCCAGCGGCTGGAGGCAGCCCGCCGCGACGGCCTCGCCGACATGCGGATGGTCGAGCACGACCAGATCGTAGCGGGCGCAGAGATCCGCGATCGGATGCGCCTCGAACCCCTCGAGCGGCTGCTTGTCCCATTCGATGCCAAGGCCATCCCGCGCCTCGTCGAGTTGTGTGGCGGCAGCCGCGAGCGCGTTATAGCCCCGCGGATGGTCCCAGGTCAGAGCACGGTATCGCATCAGTCCTGCCGTACGGCTCCGTTCGCGAGCAGCCGCTCGATCGCGGCATCGTCGAAACCGGCCTGCGCCAGCACCTCGCGGCTATGCTCGCCGATCTGCGGCGCCCCGCGCTCGACCGTCGATGGGGTCTTGGAAAAGCGGATCGGGAAGCCCGGCGTCTTCACCCGGCCTTCGCTCGGATGATCATATTCGACGAAGGTGCCGTTGTGCGCGATCTGCGGGTCCTGGACGAGGTCCTCATAGCCATAGACCGGCCCCGCCCAGATATCGTTGGCGCGGAACAGGTCGAGCCATTGGGCGCTGGTCTTCGCCTTCAGCCGTTCGCGGACCGCCGCGAAGATCGCGTCGCGATGGGTCCAGCTGTCGGTCTCGTCGTCCATCCCCGCGAAGCTCGGCTCGCCGATCAGCTCGCCCAACTTCTGGAGATTGGCGAAGGCCATGGCGATAAAGCCGTCGGCGGTGGCGAACACGCCATAGGGCGCGCGGATATAGCAATGGGCATGCGGCTCGGCCGAGCGGGTCTGCGGCTTATGGCCGACAGTGAATACGGACAGCTCCTGCATCTGGATGGTGACGACCGCGTCGAGCATGTTGACCTCGACCAGCTGGCCTTCGCCGGTGCGCTCGCGGTGGAGCAGCGCAGCCAGCACGCCCTCGAATGCCGAATAGGCGGTGATCGCATCCGCGAGATACTGGCCGGCGGGGGCGGGCGGATCGCTCTCGCTGCCGGAGGAAAGCATCGCGCCGGACATCGCCTGGAGCAGCAGGTCCTGGCCCGGCAGGCTCACATAGGGGCCGCTCTCGCCATAGCCCGAGATCGAGACATAGATCAGCCTGGGATTGATCGCCGACAGCTTCTCGTAATCCACGCCTAGCCGCTTGGCGACGCCGGGGCGGTAGTTCTGGACGAACACGTCGGCGGTCTTGACCAGCTCGAGCAGCACGGCCTTGCCGTCCTCGGACTTGAGGTCGATCGCGAGGCTGCGCTTGTTGCGGTTGAGCGAGAGGAACGAGACGTTGACGCGGTTGCCGGTCGCGCCGCCGGCCGCGCGGAAGCGCTGCCATTCGCCGCCGGTCGGCTCGACCTTCACCACGTCGGCGCCGAGATCGCCCAGTCGCTGCGCCGCGAATGGCCCGGCCATCGCGATGGAGCAATCGAGTACGCGATAGCCGCTCAGGATACCCATGATATCTTCAGTCCTCAGTGCATGACCCAGCCGCCGTCGACGTTGAGCGTCTGGCCGGTGATGAAGCCCGCGTCGTCGGACGCGAGGAAGGCGAGCGCCTTGGCGATATCGGCGGGCGTACCGCGCCGCTTGACCGCCTGATGATCGAGCACGAAGCGCGTATAGCCCTCGGGGTCTGGGTGGATCTTCTCGGCGTCGGTGGGGAAGGCGCCGGGCGAGATCGCATTGACGGTGATGCCGTCGCCACCGAACTCGCGTGCCCAGGCTCGGGTAAGCCCGACCAGCGCGCCCTTGGAGGCGACATAGGGCGAAAGCAGGGCCCAGCCGCCATAGAAAGTCACGCTGGCGATGTTGATGATCCGGCCCCATTGCCGCGCGCGCATGCCAGGTAGCGCCACCTGGACGGCGACGATGCCGGCATCGACATTCACCCTCTGCACTGCCTGGTGCTCCTCGATCGTGTATTCCTCGAAGGGTTTTGAGGGGTAGATCGCGGCGTTGTTGATGACGACGTCATAGCCGTCGGTCTGCTCCGCGACGTGGGCGATATCGGCGCGGAAGCGGGCGAGGTCCGATAGGTCGGTCGCGAGCACCACCAGCCGCTCGCGTGCTTCGGCCGATACCGCGGCCTCGAGCGCCGCGATCTTGGTGGGATCATTGTCCACCGCCACCACGCGGGCGCCGGCTTCGAGAAAGGCCAACGTCGTCGGCAGGCCGAGCCCGCCCGCGGCGCCGGTGTAGAGGATCGTGCGGCCAGCGATGCTCATGCTTCGGTCTCCCGCCCGGGGATATGGGAGTAATTGCCGCTGGGCTCGGGGAAATCCTCGTCCGGCTGACCGCCGATGCCGCGAATGCGCGCCTCGGCGGTGGAAATCGCGTCCGCACCGTCGAGTATCGCGAACACCGTGTCGTAGCGCCGCTCCTCGCCATGCTCGAGCCAGATCAGCTCGTCGCGCTGGCGGGCGAACTGCTTGCCGAAGACATGGTTGGTCGAAGGCTCGATGCCGAGTGCGTACTGGCCGGCCTGGAGGTTCTGCCATTCGTAATGGCAGGGGAACTGGTCCTTGCGTGTCTCGACCAGCACGCCGAAGCCGAGCGCATCGTTGACCAGCGCCACGGGTACGCGGCCGTCGGCATCGGCCGCCATTTCGTGCTGCCAGACCTGCTCGTGGAAGCCATGCTGCGGGCGCGGCAGGGTCCGGTAGCCGACCCCGCTCTTCGCATAGTCCTCACCGGCATGCGCAGCCCAGACGACATCGCGCAGCGGTGCAAGGTAGCGCGACCGCTCGGCCAGCACCGGATGACCGATATTGATGTGGTAGAGGAACATGTGCGGCGTGCGGTAGAAGCCGTGGTTCACGACCCGGTCGTGGAGATGGATCTCGTCGGTGCCGACCTCAGCCTCGATCCGGCGGATCAGGTGCAGGTCCTCGCCGAACACGGTCGATTGCTGGACCACGCCTTCGGCCCACAGGAAGCAGCGATCGCCCTCCCAGCGCTCGCCATAGCCGGTCAGGCGGGCAGGGATCGTGCCGACCCGGCCGTGCAGCGACGACGAGGCCGTCTTGCGCGGGCCATAGACATAGTGGCTGGCGTCGTCCTCATCCATGAACAGGATATGGTCGAGCCCGCAGGTGACCATCAGGCCGGAGAAGGAGCGCAGCCAGGAAAGCCCGCCTTCGCCCTCATATTCATGCAGTCCCGGATGGCGGAAGCCGGCGGGCGAGTGCCACCCGATCGCACGGCCGCGATGCTCGCAATCGGCGATGTCCATCGCGCGATCGATGAGGACGGTGAAGCGCAGCCCGGTGCCGGTGCGGAATTCGAGCATGCGGACACCACGCTCGACCCCGTCGCCGAGGGTCATCAACCGGACGCCCGCGAATTGTGACAGCGCGCCGGCATGCTCCGCGACTTCGCGCGCCGATATCGATCGGCCGAACAGCTCGACCATGGTCCTCTTCCTCCGTTTGAACGGCAGCCTATTGCCTACTCAAATAGATCAGAAGCCGCAACAGAGATATCAGATATAGGCAACCTGCTTTGTGCCGGTCGCGGCGCGTTTCTCGTCAAGGGCGATCACCAGATCTGCGCGCGCGGGCATTTCGTCGAGGATATGGCGAGTCAGGCGCTCATAATGCTGGATGAAGGTCTCGATCTCGGCATCGCTCATCCCGCCGTTTCCAGTTTCGCGCCGCAGATCCTCCTCCTGCTCGGTGCGCCAGGCGCGGACCACTTCGAATCCGGGTGCCTCCAGCAGAATGAGCCGGTCGAGGCGCGCGAACAATCGCTGGTAGGGACTGGTGAGCTGATCGTTGACGAAGCGGCGCCAGCCGCCCGAGCGATCCTGTTCCGCTTCGAGCGCGTTCACCGGCTCGACCAATGCCGCCTCGGATTGGGGCCGCGCACCGACGCACCAGCCTTCAAACAGGATGACCTGGACGCCCGCCGGCGAGACTTGCCATTGCGCGGTCGCGGCACGCTCGTCGCGCGCTTTATCGAAGCGCGGGAGCCGCACCGGCTCTCCCGATTGCAGCAGGTCGAGCATGGTCATGGCGAGCGCCACATCATGCGTCCCGGGCACGCCGCGGGTGCGCAGAAGCGGATGCACGGCATCGCCGAGCGCGTTCCGTTCCGCCGCGGTCAGGTAGAAATCATCGAGCGAGAGCACCATCGAACGGATGCCATCCGCACTCAGGGCTGCATCCACCTGCGCGGCCGCGGTGCTCTTGCCGCTGCCCTGCGCGCCGCACAGGCCGATGACGATCGATCGTCCGTCGCCGTGCGCCAGGACATCGCGGATATCCCGTTCGATGATCTTCGCGGCCGGTGAAAGGTCAGGCGACACGGTCGCGCGGCTCCCTGTTGTCGAAAAAGGCTTCAAGATTGGCCGCCGCCCTCATGCCCATCGCGACGCGAGTCTCGATGGTGGCACTGCCGAGATGCGGCAGCAGCACGGCGTTCTCGAGCCCGATGAGCGCGGGGTACACCTGCGGCTCCTTCTCATAGACGTCCAGCCCGGCGGCGGCGATACGGCGCGTCGATAGCGCTTCGGCCAGCGCGGCCTCGTCGACCACCGTTCCGCGCGCGGTATTCACCAGGATCGTACTGGGCTTCATGAGGGCGAGCAGCGCGGCGTCGACCAGATGCCGTGTCTCGGCGCCGCCCGGCGTGTGGAGCGACAGGATGTCCGCCTCGGCCGCCAGCGCTTCCAGGCTGGGCACGTAGCGCGCTTCGAGTTTCGCTTCGATCTCGGCGGGCGCACGGCGCCGGCTGTAATAGGCGATCTTCATGCCGAAGCCGGCGCGGGCGCGCTCCGCCGTCGTCTGCGCGATCCTGCCGAATCCGACCAGCCCCAAAGTCTTGCCGACGATGCTCTGGCCGATCATGTGGGTCGGCGCCCAACCGCTCCATCCGCCCGCGCGAAGCTGGCGCTCGCCCTCGCCGCCGCGCCGCGCCGCCATCAGCATCAGCAGGATCGCCAGCTCCGCAGTCGCATCGGTCAACACATCGGGGGTGTTGGTGACGGTGATGCCCGCCGCCCGCGCGGCGGAGAGATCGACATGATCCACGCCCGCGCCGAAATTGGCGATGATGCGAACCCTGGCATCCGCGATACCGAGGATCTCCGCATTCAGCCGGTCGGTGATCGTCGGGCAGAGCGCGTCATAGTCGCGCATCGCCTGGGCAAGTTGATCGGGCCGGAGCGGCGTATCGCCCGGATTGAAGGTTGCATCGAAACGCACGCCGATATGCTGCTCGACGGCGTCGGGCAGGCGGCGCGTGACGAGCACGCGGGGAGGAGCCATGGGTCTCGTCCTATTCGAAGCTGCGGATGTCGCCAGTGGTTATACCGCTGCTGTCGCGGGCATCGATCGCGGTCGTGCGCGGGCGTTGCGAGACGATACCGTCGATGATCGCGCCGCGCACATCGTCGAGCACGATCGTCGGGCGGGCGTCGGGCGCTTCGGTCCGGAAGGTCATGTCGCGCAGTATCAGCCTGCGCGCATGCCGTGCAAAAAAGCCGTGCGCGGGAAGCGTGCCCATGAAGCTTACTTCCAGGCTAGTCACCCGCCGGTCCTCGGGCACCCGCGCGGCGTCCTCGGCAGTGCCGCCGCCGCGGCTGGTGACGTCGATATTGGTGAAGCTGATATCCTCGATCGGGCCGTCGACGATGCCCGCGACGCCGCATGGATAGCGCGGATCGGCACCCGAGACGTTGATGTCGCTGAACTTGACGCGCCGGCACTTGCCCACCGTGGTGCCCGCCGGCGCGCGCAGCCGCGCGGCCTGGTGGATGAACAGCGGGTGGTTGACCGGGTTGCGCATCGTGATGTCGGAGACGATCACGTCCTCCAGCGTCCCCCCGTCGACCACGCCCATCAGGATGCCGCGGCTGTTCTCGCAGGTGCAGTTGGTGATCTGGATGTTGCGGAAGCCGCCATTGCTCTCGGTACCGAGCTTGATGCGGCCCAGCGGACCGACGCTGTCGACGCTGTTATAGTCCGACTTGCGATAGGTGCCGTCGAGCAGCGATCCCATCACATAGCCCATCGTCTTGCAGCCGATGACGGTGACGTCCTCGCAGATCACCTTGCGATCGAGCGCGTAGCTGCTCTTCAGCACGATCGCATCGTCCTTGGGCGCGTTGACGACACAGTTGGAGACGCGGACGTCGCGGCAGCAGTCGATGTCGATGCCGTCGCGATCGGTGTCGATCGTGAGATTGTCGATCGTCATGTTGGTCACGCCGTGGGCGATCACGCAGAAATGGCCGCCCTGCAGCACGATGAAGTCGCGCAGCACCACATTGTGGCAGTTGCGCAGCCCGATCGACTTGTTGGCGCGGCCGATCACGGCGCGTTCTTTGGGGTCGCGGAGTCGTGCCTCGCGCGGGGTGATCCCGAGTTCCTTCGGGGATTTCCAGCCGGGCTTGTTGTGCCAGCGGTCACCCGGCCCGTCGCGATTGAGGCCCAGGCCATGGATCATGCCGCGCCCGATGATCGCGACGTTGCTGACCCCGTCGCCATAGATCAGGCTGTTATGGACATGGGTGATCCCGAAATCCTGGAACTGCTCCTCCATGTCGTTCTCGGGCTCGTCATAGCTGCCCTTGTGCACCGACGGGTCCGCCGCCTCGATCACCGCGCCCGCCGAGAGCACGATCGTGACATTGTCCCTGAGCCGAATCGAGAAGCACAGATAGCGCCCCGGAGGCATGACGACGGTGCCGCCGCCGGCCTTGGTCGCGGCTTCGATCGCGCGGTTGATCGCACCGCTGTCGACCGTCTTGCCGTCGCCCTTGGCGCCATAGGTCCGCACGTCGTGGAACGCGCCCAGCGAACGCGCGGTCTGCGCCAGCGCCGGTTGCGCGAGCAGCGTGGCACCGAGGCCGATCACCGCGCCGCGGCGGCTCAGTTCGGCTTCGGCGAGTAATCGTCGGGGGGCTCCGTTCACTTGGTCACTCCGCTCGCGGGATCATAGGTCGGGGTGCCCGCCTTGGGCTCGATCCCCGATGCGTCCATCACCTTGCGCGCCTCGGCCGGCCAGGCAGCGCCCTTCACCAGATGGTCGTCGAGGATCATGTTGTTCTGATAGCTATCCCACATGCCGCCGATCTCGGTGGTGTTGTGCCAGTTGCCGGTGGCGGTGTTGTCGATGCTGATCCGCTCGGGGAAGGAACCGCTCACCGTGTTGACGTTGAGCCATTTGGCTGCGCCGTCGACCACATTGTTGCGCACGGTCACGTAGCGCGAGCCTTCGTCGAGATAGAGCGCGATCTTCTTGGGGATGTCGTAGACATAGTTCTCGAAGATCACCGTACCCGGGCTGGCGGACAGATTGTAGATCGCGCCGCCATCCTCGAAATGCTGCTTGGCGCCGTGGATGCGGTTATAGGCGACGGTCACGTCACGATGGGTCGTCGGCTCGTGATAGACGAGGTTCGGCGCATAGTCGTAATAGCCGCGCTGGCGCGTGCGATATGAGGGATTGCCTCCGGGGTCGTTCAATCCCCAGCCCCAGCCGATATCGATGCCGTCATAGGGCGTGTCCGAAATGTCGTTGTGCAGGATCAGCGCGCGATCGACATAGGTGCTGAGCACGGCGCTGTTGTCGCGGTAATCCTGGCTCACCTTCGAGATGCGGTTGTTGCGGATCATCACCTGGCGGTTGGTCTGGCCTTCGCTCGCGGGATGATGCGCCTCGCGCCGTACCCCGCCCACCAGGATCGCGCCGGCGGCGATATCGGTGAAGACGTTGGCGGAAACCTCGATCGCCTGGGCGCCATAGCCGGTGCCGCTGGCATGCGCGTCGGGGTTGTTGCCGATGCCCAATGCGACCTGGCCGAGATGGGCGAAGACATTATGGTCGAACGTGACCCGCTGCGCAGCGGAGACCTGGATCGCAGCGGGGATCTGCGACCATTCGTTGCGGCGCATCTCGAAGCCGGGGCAGCCCCAGGAACAACTCTTCAGGGCATCGATCGGCCGGCTGCGCGACACGCCGGCGAGGAAGGCGCCGCTCTGCTGGTTGGCATAGCCCTCGTTGCTAGAAGGCCCCATCCAGCTCGTATGGGAGAAGCGGAAGCCGCTGAAGCTGATGTCGCGGACGGGGCGGTCATAGCTGCCGCTGATCGAGATCAGATAGGGCAGGCGGGGCAGCTCGACGCGGACCTTGGCCATGTCGGTGCCCGGCCCGGGTCGGTAGTAGAGCTTGCCCGCCTCAGGATCGAGATACCATTGGTCGGGCTTGGTCAGGAAGGCGAGCGAATTGACCAGATAGAGATGCGCGAACTCGGGCCCATAGGGCTTGTTCAGCGTGTCATAGCCCCAATTGTTGTTGTCCCATGCGGGTTGCTGCATGACCAGCCGCCGGCCCTCGATCCGCTCGACTGGCGCGAAGCGGTCGGTGAAGAAGCCCAGGCCCTCCACTTCGATGCGACGTTGATCGGGCAGCTTGGCGAGATAGTCATAGGCTGGATCGTTGATCACCAGCGCGGCGTCGGTGAAGGTCACTGCCGAGCGCGGAATCTCGATCGCCGCGCGCCTGGCGAGGCGCCCGTCCACCCAGATCTGGCGGGCATCCACGCCCTTGGGCACCGAGGCGACATAGAGGTTGCGGGCGCGGTCGGCGAGCTTCCAGCCATCGACGGCGACGCCGCCGGATATCACCGGATGCGCATTGTCCGCGGCCTTCCACGTGACGCTGTGGCCGTTCAGGCCGCCATCCGCGGCAGTGAGTTGAAGCGGCGCTTCGAGCCGATAAACGCCGTCCATCACCGTCACGACGACGTCGTGACTCTGATTGGCGGTACGCAGCGCCGTCTGGGCCCGCTTCAGTGTGCGGAACGGCTTGTCCCGTGTGCCTGGCGCTGCATCATTGCCATCAGGCGAGACGAAAAAGCCGGTGGCCGCTTGCTCCTGGGCCAGAGCTGCCTGCGACGAGGCGCTGGCACAAAGAAGGATCGCAATGCGGCGCCACATATCCATCCCACTCCCGTCGGCCAAATCTTCGACTTTAAGCCTTCTGATATAGCAGTAGGTATCATAGATATGTCAATTCTGCTGATGCTGAGGCGCGGCCTGGGTGAGCGCTGCATCGCCCCTGGGCATTCGCGCATTGCTTTCGCCAGAATCAAGGTCGATCGGGCACTCTCGCGCGGGTCCTGAGGCTCGGCCCCGAACGGCAGCCTTCTGATTGAAAGTTAAGCATTTTCGAATTGCTCCGCGGGAAATTCGTCGGAGCTGCGTCCGACCCATGCGAAGGCTTTCTGGTGGCTCAGCAGCCAGGCGGCCTCGTTCCGAGGCTGGCTAGCGTGCCGTCATGCATGCGCCCGTCACGCGCTGCGCCGGCGAGCTGCTGGCCCGCAATGCGTTCCCGATATTCGACAAGCTGCAGAACATGGTCGAGATCGCGGATCTTTCCGGGGTCATCGCCATTTCGGATCGCCGCCTCTATCTGCCGCAGCATTTCATCCTGGGCAGCCGGACCGTGCATGAGCATCGCCACTTCGGCGCGTTCCAAAAGAATGGCGAGCGGCGTCACTAGGTCTCCCTGCTCCCTTGCATGAGCGGCGAGTCATATCCAGAATGGACATACCTAGGCAATCGCCAATTAGTTGCGCTTGCGTAATGATGCAGGCACGTAAATTTCCTTACCCCGGTGTTTTCCGGACTTGTTTACACCGGGGTAAATAATCCATTGTGGATATATTGAAACACGAGTGAACCGGGCGATGAGCAATAGTGGAGACGGCATCGAGACCGTCTGCAGGCATTTAGCGGAGGCGATAGCGCTTCTGGATCGTGCCGGTGAAGATATGGAAGCGGCGAACCTGTCTCTGTCGCTCGAGCGGCTGACTTCGAAATACGACGTCAGTTGGCTGCGGGGTCCGCAAGACGCCCCAGAATGACTCCAAGCAGCTTGTCGAGCGCTTGAGCCGTTTCCTCGCTCAACTCGAGGAAGGTGAAGCGTTTGTCGGTGGGCATGCCGTGCTTAACGACCATGCCACGCTTGGCCAGGGCGTTGATCCAGCGCAGCGCCGTCGTGGTCGGCACGCCCGAGGCAGTGCACGCCGCGGAGGTGGACACGCGCTGGCCCTCGGCACGGTTCACATAGAGATCGAGCAGGATGTTGAGCGCGGGATTGGCGAACAATTCCGGATTGAGATGCGTCTCCAGCAGCCCGCGAGCCCAGAGAATCAGCCGGGCAAGTTCCAGCGGCGTCAGACCGGGCGCAACCGTGATCGCGCGCGATGCCGCTGTCTTGCCGGCGACTTCGGTGAACAGCCGCTTGATATCGGTCAGCCGTTCATCGAATTCATGTTGCAGATCGGGCCGGTGGTTTCCCACGCGTTCCTCCATTTCAGGAGTGAAGGTAGGGCACGTATCCGGCCCAGATCAAGGAAAGGGTGCGTGCCACGTCAGTTCTCAGACGAGAGAGGCGGTTCGAACGGACATCGGTTTCCGGACCGGAGCCCCCTCGCGATTGCGCCAACTGTACCGTAACGGGACATTCCCTCTCAGATCAATAGATTGCTGGGTGTCGCCGAACGGTCTGGCGCATTCCACCGCCAAGACGAAGCGAGCCGCGCGAATCCGTATCGCGCGGGTTCGAATGCTGATGGCGATGCGCCGATGGCACGCGCCGGGCGCCAAGCCCCGATTCGTTTGCCCTGTCTTGTCCGCATAAAATTGCCCCTCCCCAAGAGAGCGGGTGCAAAACTATGTCCGGACCGCCGATGCAACGATCATTGGGGGTAAACGGCGCGTTTGTTATCTTTGTGTTACAAAACGGCGGCAACGAGCTGCCGGAAGGCATCGGCGCGGTGGCTCATCGCATGCTTGGCCTCGGGATCCATCTCGCCGAAGCTCTGGTCATGGCCGATCGGCACGAACATCGGATCATAGCCGAAGCCTCGATCGCCGCGCGGCGGCCAGACCAGCGTGCCGTCGACGCGGCCCTCGAACCATTCGACATGCCCATCGGGCCAGGCGAGCGCGAGTGCGCAGACGAAATGCGCGTCGCGGCCGGTTTCGGGAGGCAGTTGCGCGAAACGATCCTCGACGCGCTGCATCGCAACCGCGAAATCACGGCGGCCGTCCACTTCGCCCCAGCGCGCAGAGAAGATGCCGGGTTCGAGATTGAGCGCCTCGACGCACAGGCCGCTGTCGTCGGCCAGCGCGGGCAGGCCGGAAAGATCGGCCGCCTGAAGCGCCTTCAACTCGGCATTGGCGACGAAGGTGGTGCCGGTCTCGTCAGGCTCGGGCAGATCGAGCTCGGCAGCGGAGACGGGCTCGATGCCGTAAGGTCCGAGCAGGGCGCGGATCTCGCGCACCTTGCCCTCATTGTGGCTGGCGATCACCAGCTTGCCCGGGACGAGCTTGCGGATCGCCTGGGGGGCTTCGCCGCCGATGCCTTCGTTCGAATCTCTCATTGCACCGCCTTCAACTGCGCTTCGAAGATCCGGTTGCATCCGATGCGCGCAAGGCGGAGCAGGCGGAGCAGGCCTTCCTCGTCATAACAGGCGCCTTCGGCCGTGGCCTGGGCCTCGGCGATCTTGCCGTCGGAGAGCAGGACGAAGTTCGCATCGGCATCGGCGTTCGAATCCTCGTCATAATCGAGGTCGAGCACCGGCGTGCCCTGATAGATGCCGCAGCTCACCGCCGCGACCTGCTGCCGGATCGGATCCTGCTCGAGCTTGCCCTCGGCGAGCAGCTTGTTGACCGCGATGCGCAACGCCACCCAGGCGCCCGAGATCGCTGCGGTACGCGTGCCGCCATCAGCCTGGATCACGTCGCAATCGAGCGTGATCTGGCGTTCGCCGAGCAGCTTCAGGTCGGTGACCGCGCGGAGCGAACGGCCGATCAGCCGCTGGATCTCCTGCGTGCGGCCGGACTGCTTGCCCTTGGCCGCCTCGCGCTGCCCGCGGGTGTGGGTGGCGCGGGGGAGCATGCCATATTCGGCGGTGACCCAGCCCTCGCCCTTGCCGCGCAGCCAGGGCGGCAGGCGCTCTTCGACGCTGGCGGTGACGAGCACGCGCGTATCGCCGAATCCGATCAGGACCGAACCTTCCGCGTGGCGGGTGAAATTGGGTTCGATCGTGACGGTGCGCATCTCGTCGGGGGCGCGGCCGGATGGGCGCATCTGCTTCAGTCTCCTGTAAGGTCGGCCCCGGCACCTAGACGTTGTGGCGAGGCGGCACCAGCCCGCTGGTGCGGACTTGTAAAAGGTGATCAACGCGCCAGTCTTGGCGGACCAGGGGAGAATGAGATGCGGCAGTGGATCTTGATGGGTGTGGCGACAGTGGCGCTGAGCGGCTGCATTCCGCCCGGACGCGAGCCCGTCGCGCCGGGCGGGCCGGTGCCGATCGAGGGCGATTCGATCACCTACGAGACGACGCCGTGCTTCGGCGCCTGCCCCGTCTATTCGGTCACGGTGCGGCCCGACGGTAGTGGCGTGTTCAACGGCAAGCGCTTCACCGCGGTGACCGGTGCGCGCACCTTCAAGCTGACGCGCGAGCAATATGATGCGTTCGCCATGCGGCTGGCGCCCTATATTCCGCAGGGCGGCGATGTCCGCTATGCGATCGGCGAGACCAATTGCCGCAATCCCGTGACCGACATGCCCAGCGTCGACGTCACCTGGACGCGCGCGATCGGCGATCGCCAGCACCTTCATTTCTATTTCGGCTGCGACTTGGAGAAGAACCGACCGATGCGCGACGCGCTGGGTCATGCGCCCGACACGCTGCCGATCGCGGAGCTGATCGGGGCGCGGCCTTGAAGCATCGGGGAAGCGTAGCCTAATCAGGGGCATGACCTCGCCCCCCATCCACGAGTTGACCGACCGCGCGCGCGACGTGTTCCGGATCGTGGTCGATTCCTATCTGGAGACCGGCGTACCGGTGGGGTCGCGGACGATCGCGCAGATCTCCGGGCTCAACCTGTCGCCGGCCTCGATCCGCAACGTGATGCAGGACCTGGAGGAGCTTGGTCTGCTCGCCGCGCCGCACACCAGCGCGGGGCGGATGCCCACCGAGACCGGGCTTCGCCTGTTCGTCGACGGGATGATGCAGGCGAGTGCGCCGAGCGCCGAGGAGCGCGCGGCGATCGAGGAGCGCGCAGGCCAGGAGGGGCCGATCGAGGAAGCGCTGGCGAACACCACCGCGGCGCTTTCGGGGCTGTCGGCCTGTGCGGGGCTGGTGCTGGTGCCCAAGCGCGAGCCGGTGCTCCGCCAGTTCGGTTTCGTGCCGCTGGGCGCTGATCGTGCGCTCGCGGTGCTGGTAGGTGATGATGGGTCGGTCGAGAACCGTGTGGTCGAACTGCCGATGGGGATGGACCCGGCATCGCTGCAGCAGGCGGCCAATTATCTGAGCGCGACGCTTGCGGGGTCGACCCTGAGCGAGGCGCGGCGACGTAGCGCGCGCGAGATCCGCGCCGAGCGCGCGGCGCTCGACAGCGCGGCGCGAACCCTGGTCGAGCGCGGGCTGGCGGTGTGGAGCGAGGATAGCGGGCACCGCCCGGTGCTGATCGTGCGCGGCCAGGCGCGACTGATCGACGCGGCGGCGACCGAGGATCTCGATCGCGTGCGGCAACTGCTTGACGAACTCGAAGGGAAAGAAGAGATCGCCCGCCTGCTCGACAGCGCGCGCGAAGGCGAGGCGACGCGAATATTCATCGGATCGGAGAACAAGCTTTTTGCGTTGTCCGGTTCGTCGGTGATCGCGAAACCTGTGCGTGCACTGGACGGGCGCGTCGTGGGCGTGGTGGGCGTGATCGGTCCCACGCGGTTGAACTATGCCCGTGTCGTGCCCATGGTGGATTTCACTGCTGCAACTTTGGCCCGACTGCTGGCCTGAATACTTTGGAAGAACATGTCGGAAGATAAGAAGATGGACGTCGAGAACGCGGATAACGACCTGCGCGAGGAAAGCGCGGACGCAGCGCCCGAAGTGGCGGAGCATGATCGGCTGGGCGAGCTGGAAGCGCAGCTCGCCGATGCGCAGGCCGCCGTGCTCTATGCCCAGGCCGACCTGCAGAATATCCGCCGCCGCGCCGAGAAGGAAGCGCAGGACGCGCGCAACTATGCCGCGACCAGCTTTGCCCGCGACATCCTGTCGGTGGCCGACAATCTTTCGCGCGCGCTCCAGGCGATTCCTGCCGAGTTGCGTGGCGACGAGAAGCTCAAGGGCCTGGTGACCGGTCTGGAGGCAACCGGCCGCGAGATCGATTCGGTATTCGGCCGCCACGGCATCTCGAAGATCGTCGCGGTGGGCGAGGCGCTCGATCCCAATCGCCACCAGGCGATGATGGAAATGCCCTCGGCTGATGCCGAGCCGGGTACCGTCGTCCAGGAAATCCAGACCGGCTACATGATCCGCGACCGGCTGCTGCGCCCGGCGCTGGTGGCGGTGGCGAAGAAGCCGGACTGACGCCTGACAGCTCTCCCCGTGCGAGCGGGGAGAGGCTGAATCAGAACAGCGTGGTCAGCAGGTAGAAGAGCGCGCCTACCGCCGCGGAAGCGGGGATGGTGATGACCCATGCCGTCACCACGTTCCCGGCGACGCCCCAGCGCACCGCCGAAGCGCGCCGCGCAGTGCCCGCGCCGATCACGGCGCCGGTGATCGTGTGCGTGGTCGATACCGGTATGCCCAGCCAGGATGCGGTGAAGAGGATGATCGAGCCGCTGAACGAGGCGCTGAATCCCTGGTGCTGCGAGAGCTTGGTGATCCGCGAACCCATCGTCTCGATGATCTTCCAGCCGCCGGTCAGCGTGCCGAGCGCGATCGCGATATAGCAGCTGATCGCCACCCAGTGCGGGACCTCGAACTTCCCGTGCAGATAGCCGGTCGAATAGAGCAGCACGGTGATGATCCCCATCGTCTTCTGTGCGTCGTTGAGGCCGTGGCTGAGCGAATAGGCACCCGAGGAGACAAGGTGCAGCGCCCGGAAGGTCTTCTCCGCGCCGCTCGCGGTGGCACGGCGGAACATCCAGCTCGATACCAGCATGATCGCCATAGCCAGGATCATGCCGAGCGTCGGCGAGAGGACGATGGCGATCAGCGTCTTGTTGAGCCCGGTCCATTGCACGCCGGTGAGCCCGGCATGCGCGATGCCCGAACCGATCAGTCCGCCGACCAGCGCATGGCTGCTCGATGAGGGGATGCCCTTGAGCCAGGTCACGACATTCCAGAACATCGCGCCGATCAGCGCGCCGAACACGACGGCCGGCGTGATGAGGTCCTTCTCGATCAGTCCCTGGCCGATCGTCTCCGCCACCTTGTGCAGGCTCGGAAACGCGATCGTCAGGAAATAGGCGGCGAAGTTGCACAGGGCGGCAAAGGCGACCGCGTGCACCGGCTTCAGCAGCCGCGTCGCGACTACGGTCGCGATCGAGTTCGCCGCGTCGTGCAGGCCGTTCAGGAAATCGAACGCCAGCGCGACGACGATCAGGCCGACGAGCAGGGGAAAGGCGAGTTCGTGCACCACAGGCTCAAGCGTGATCGATGACGATGCCGTCGATCTCGTTCGCGACATCCTCGAACGCGTCGACGATGCGCTCGAGATGCTTGTAGATTTCGCGCGCGACGATGAAGCCCAGCGTGTTGTCGGCGCCCTGCTCCTTGAACGCGCGCTTCACGCCCGCGGTGTGGATCTCGTCGGCATGGCTCTCCATGCGCACTAGGCGTTCGGTCAGCTCGTGCAGGCGCGGGCCGTTCCGCGCGACATCGCGCAGCAGCGGCATTGCCTCCGCGGTGAGCCGGGCGGCGTCGACGATGATCGCCGCCATGTCCTTCATTTCCGGTTCGAAGTGGGTCACTTCGTACAGGTCGATCGCCTGCACCGTGGCCTGCATCTCGTCGATAGCGTCGTCCATCGAGCCGATCAGGCTGGTGATCGCGCCGCGATCGAACGGCGTGAGGAAGGTCTCGCGCACTGTGCGCAGCACCTCGCGGATGATCTCGTCAGCATCATGCTCGCGCTCGATCACTTCGCGGATATGGTCGGGACTGCCGTCCTGCAGGAGCCGCGACATCGCGTCCGCCGCGGCGACCACGGTGACGGCATGCGCCTCGAACATCCCGAAGAAATTGCCGGTCTTGGGCAGAAGCCGCTGAAACCAAGCGAACATGTGACTTACCTTCGATTTCTCCGCCACGGCGTTGAGGATGCCGGAGCGCTGCGTTGCTGCCTTGAATTCTGCGGGACCAAACGAACGGATAAGATCGCTGAGATCGGGCTCGTCGACCGCATCGGCGGCATCAGCGAGGCTGAACCACCGGCGCTCGCGCTGCCCCTGCTCCTTCCAGGCCGGGAGCTCGTTGCTCACCGCCAGAGGGAACACGTCGACGTCGATCATCAGCGAGGCGCCATTGCGGCGTTTCTTGCGATAGCGGAACGAACCGAGCGGCATCGGGCAGACGAGGCCGCGCACCCCCGCTTCCTCTTCCGCCTCCATCGCCGCGGCGGCATGCGCCATCACGCCGGGCGTCGGATTGCCCTTCGGGATCACCCAGCGCTTATTCTCACGCGAAGTGACGAGCATGACCCGCACCGGGGCATCGATCGCACTGCTTTCGGTTCGGTACGGTAAAGCGGCGATCTGGCGAATCTGTCTGGTCCGGGTCGGTTGGCGGAGCGGACTGTTACGATTTTATGTCAAAGCCGCGCAAGGCCGGCGATGCGCCTATCCGGCATCTATCCGGACGCGATCGGCCGCGTCGCTTCGAAACGGCCGGCCGAAGCGGTTATCCGAACGCTGGGCAGTAGCGTGTTAACCGCATTGCCCCTATCTGCCCCTCCATGTCCGGTCGCTTCGATTCCGTCCCCCATCGCCGTGCGCTGATCGATCGGCGGGCCGTCGCCGAGCGGCTGGCGGCAGTGAAGGGCAAGGACACCGCGGCGCTGCGCAAGGCGGCGACCACGGAATTGCGGGTCGCGCTCGATGCCGGGCGTGCCGAGATCGAGCGGCGGCTGCAGGAGCATCCCTCGCGCGGGATCGAGATCGCCGCGGCAGGCGCGTTCCTGACCGACCAGATATTGCGGCTGCTGTGGGACTTCACCGTCGAGCGGCTGCACCGCAACTCCAATCCGAGCGCCGGCGAGCGCATGGTGCTGATCGCGGTGGGCGGATACGGGCGCGGCGAGATGGCGCCGCATTCGGATATCGATATCGGCTTCCTCACCCCCTGGAAGGTCACCGGCTGGTGCGAGCAGGTGATCGAGTCGATGCTCTATTCGCTGTGGGACATGCAGCTGAAGGTCGGGCATTCGTCGCGCTCGCTCGACGAGATGGTGCGCCAGGCCAAGGCCGATGTGACCGTGTGCACCGCGCTGCTCGAGGCGCGCTATGTCTGGGGCGACACCGATCTGTATGACGAGGCGGCGCGGCGCTTCAAGGCGGAGGTCCAAGCCGATACGGCGCGCGGCTTCATCGCGCAGAAGCTCGACGAGCGGAACGCGCGGCACAAGCGCATGGGCGACAGCCGCTATGTCGTCGAGCCCAACATCAAGGAGGGCAAGGGCGGCCTGCGCGACCTCCACACGCTCTTCTGGATCGGCAAATATGCGTACAATGTCCGCGAGCCGGCCGAGCTGGTCGAGGCAGGGCTGCTGACGAAGCTCGAGTTCCGCCAGTTCCGCCGCGCCGAGAATTTTCTGTGGGCGGTGCGCTGCCAGCTCCACCAGATCACCGGCCGCGCCGAGGACCGGCTGACCTTCGACGTCCAGCGCGAGATCGCCGAGCGGATGCGCTATGCGGACCGGCCGGGCATGTCGAAGGTCGAGCGCTTCATGCGCTTCTACTTCCTCCAGGCGAAGGTGGTCGGCGACCTGACCGGCGTGTTCCTGGCGCATCTGGACGAGAAGTTCGCCGCGCGCGGACGCCGCTTCGGGCTGCCGGCCTTGTGGGGCGGGCGGCGCAAGCTGCACGGCTTCGTGCTCGATCGCGGCCGGCTGGCACTGCCGAACGACGATTTTTTCCGGGACGATCCGGTGCGGTTGATCGAGCTGTTCCAGCTCGCCGACCTGCACGGGCTGGAGATCCATCCGCTGGCGATGCGCGCCGCCAATCGCGACGCCAAGCTGGTCGACGATGTCCGCGACGACCGCCAGGCCAATACGCTGTTCCTCGATGTCCTGACCTCGAAGCGCGATCCCGAGACGGTGCTCCGTTGGATGAACGAGGCGGGGGTGTTCGGCCGGTTCGTGCCGGACTTCGGCCGCGTCGTCGCGCAGATGCAGTTCGACATGTACCACCATTATACGGTGGACGAGCATTCGATCCGTGCGATCGGGCTGCTCAACGCGATCGAGAAGGGCGAGATGAAGGACGATCATCCGCTCGCGACCGGCATCTTCGAGCATGTCGCGTCGCGGCGTGCGCTCTATGTCGCGGTGCTGCTCCACGACATCGCCAAGGGGCGCGGCGGCGACCATTCGGTCCTGGGCGCCGAGGTGGCCGAGCGGCTCTGCCCGCGGCTGGGAATGACGCCGGCCGAGACCGAGAATGTCGCCTGGCTGGTGCGCTGGCACCTGCTGATGTCGGCGACCGCGTTCAAGCGCGACCTTTCGGACTTCAAGACGATCCTCGACTTTGCCGAGCAGGTGCAGAGCGCCGAGCGGCTGCGCATGCTGCTGATCCTGACGATCGTCGACATCCGCGCGGTGGGACCGGGCGTGTGGAACAGCTGGAAGCGGCAGCTGCTCTCCAACCTGTTCGAATCGGCCGAGGAAGTGCTGCGACTAGGGCACAAGCAGAAGGGACGGAACGAGCGGATCGCCGCCAAACAGGAGGCGCTGGCGGAAGCGCTGGGCTGGGACGAGCCGCGCATGGCCGCGCTCAAGAAGCGGATGACCGAGCCCTATTGGATCGCCGAGCCGCTCGACGTGCTGGAGCGCAACGCCCGGCTGGTGGATGCGGCGGGGAATTCGCAGCTCTCGATCGAGGCGCAGGTCTATCCCGATCGCGGCGCGACCCTGGTGACGGTCTATGCGTCGGACCATCCGGGACTGTTCTACCGGATCGCGGGCGCGATCCATGTCGCGGGCGGCAACATCATCGACGCGCGCATCCACACGACGCGCGACGGCATGGCGCTCGACAATTTCCTCGTCCAGGACCCACTCGGTCGACCGTTCGACGAGGAGTCGCGGCTCAACCGGCTCAAGTCCGGCATCGCCGACGCGCTGGCCAACCGCACGCGGCTCTCCGAACGGCTCAAGACCAAGGCGGCGCCGCGGCTGCGCTCCGACGCCTTTGCCATTGAACCAAATGTGTTCATCGATAACAAGGCTTCGAACCGATTCACCGTGATCGAAGTCAATGCGCGCGACCGGCCGGCTTTGCTCTATGGCCTGGCGCACGCGCTGTTCCAGTCGAAGGTGACGATCCATTCGGCACATGTCGCTACCTATGGCGAGCGCGCGGTCGACACCTTCTACCTGACCGATCTGATCGGTGATAAGATCACCTCGGCGTCGCGACTGAAGACGATCGAGCGGCGCCTGCTCGAGGCCGCCGCGGGCGAGGAGGTCGCCCAGGCCGCTTGAGACCATAGGAGCGTGCATGCCGGTAATCGGAATGGGTGGCTATTTCTTCCGGGCGCAGGACCCCGAAGGGCTGAAGAGCTGGTACCGCGAGACGCTGGGCGTAGGCGGCGGCTGCGGCAAGGACGACACCGGCGAATCGAGCGAATGGTTCTGGTATCCCGAGCCGGGCCCGATCGTGTTCGAGCCGTTCAAGGCCGACAGCGACTATTTCGCCGCGGACAAGCAGGTGATGCTCAACCTGCGCGTGCGCGACCTGGACGGGTTGCTCGAGCAGCTGAACGCGCTGGGCATCGAGATCATCACCAAGGACGAGTGGGACACGCCCGAGACCGGGCGCTTCGCGCGCATCCATGATCCCGAGGGCAATCCGATCGAGTTGTGGGAGCCGCCCGCTAGCTGATCGCATCCGCTCCAGGGTGAGCGGACGTCACACGATATCGGCAATGATGACCTGGTCGATCAGCATGTCGTCGGCCGGGATCTGGCCGTCGAGGATCAGCATCGCGAGGCCATGCACCAGCGACCAGGCGCGCGTCACGCGGACAGCGGTGGCGGGATCGTCGGGTGCTGCGTTGCCCGCGGCCGCCGCGTTCTTGCGCAGGAACGTCATCGGATCCGCCGCGTCGCACGTGTCATACTGCGTGCCGGCGAGCGCGGGGGACGCGAAGATCAGCCGGAAAAGTGCCGGGTTGGCGAGCGCGAAGCGGACATAGGTGCGCCCCGTGGCCGCGAAGGATTCCAGGCCGCCGCCCGCTTTTTCCGCCGCCTCGATCTGCGCTGCGCCGAGCTGCGCCAGGCCTTCGCGCGCAAGCGCGGTCATCAGCGCGTCCTTGTCCGGGAAATGCCGGTAGACCGACGTTGCGCTGACCCCCGTGTTGCGGGCGACCTCGCGCAGCGAAAACGACTCGGCGTCGCGCTCGGTCAGCAACCGCAACCCTTCCTCGATCAGCGCCGCACGCAGATCTCCATGATGATAGGGTCTTTTTTCAATGTTGACAGTGTTACTATTTGTGCTCATATTAACAGTGTAAACATTGGAGGCAGTCATGCAAGACGTTACTATTCTCGAAGAAGCGAAGACGGATGCAGCGGGCGCCGTTGCGGATGATACCAAGGCGCAGAATCCGTTCCTGGACGGCATCCACGCGCCGATGACCGACGAGCTGGAGCTGACCGAGCTCGCGGTGACCGGGCAGATTCCGGCGGGGTTCGACGGTCGCTACATGCGGATCGGGCCCAACCCGGCGTCGGCGCCCGATGCCGAACGCTATCACTGGTTCACCGGCGACGGCATGGTCCACGGCCTGGCGATCGCCGAGGGCAAGGCGCTCTGGTACCGCAACCGCTGGATCCGTTCGGAAGCGGTGGCCAAGGCGCGAGGCGTCGAGGCCGCACCGGGGCCGCGGCACAGCTTCGACACCGTCAACACCAATGTCGTCGGCATCGGCGGGCGCATCTGGGCACTGGTCGAGGCCGGTGGCTATCCGGTCGAGCTCTCCGAGGACATGGAAACGCAGGCGTCCAACCCGTTCGACGGCACCCTGGCCGGGGCGTTCAGCGCGCACCCGCATCTCGATCCTCGAACCGGCGAGATGCACGCGATCTGCTATGAAGGCTTCGAGCCCGGCAAGCTGAGCCATGTCGTGGTCGACAGCAGCGGCAAGGTGGTGCGCGAGGAGCCGATCGTGCTGCCGCACGCGCCGATGATCCATGACTGCGCGATCACCGAGCGCTTCGTGATCGTGCTCGACCTGCCGGTCACTTTCTCGATGGCGGCGCTGAGCAAGGGCAGCACTTTCCCCTATAACTGGAACCCGGAGCAGCCGGCACGCGTCGGCCTGATGCCGCGCGGGGGCAGCCAGCAGGACATCGTCTGGTGCCCGGCCGGGACCGGTTTCGCCTTCCATGTCGTCAATGCCTATGACCAGGATGACGGCAAGGTGGTGATCGACCTGTGCGTCTATGACTCGATGTTCTCGGACGGTGCGCACGGCCCCGATGCGCGGTCGCGCGGACTGGAGCGCTGGACGGTCGATCCCGAGGCGCGGAGCGTCACGGTGCGCACGATCGACGCTTCGCCGCAGGAATTCCCGCGGCTCGACGAGCGGCGCTTCGGCCAGGCCTATCGCTATGCCTATACGATGGCGCTGCCCGCCGAACCCACGGCGCGGTTCCTCGGCGAGAGCAAGCTCTACCGGCACGACCTGGAGACCGGCGCGCGGCAGGTGCATGATTTCGGCGCCGACCGCGTGCCCGGCGAATTCGTGTTCGTGCCCAAGGCAGCGGACAGCGCCGAGGCAGAAGGCTGGCTGGTCGGGCTGGTGATCGACGCGCTTTCCGAGCGGACCGATCTCGTCATCCTCGACACTATGCGTTTCGAGGGCGAGCCGCAGGCGGTGATCCACCTGCCGCACCGCATCCCACCGGGTTTCCACGGCAACTGGATCGCGTCCGCGGCCTGACCGACGCCATGGCAGACCAAGGGCGGTCGCTCCTTGCGGAGCGGCCGCCCTGACTGTGTCAGCGCCCCGTCATCGCCTCGAGCCGCTCGGGGTAGCGGTTGCCCGCGACCGCGATCTTCGCTGCGGCATCCTCGATCTCGCGCAGATCTGCGGGTGTCAGCTCGACATCGGCGGCCGCGATATTCTCCTCGAGGCGGCTGAGCTTGGTAGTGCCGGGGATGGGCACGATCCAGGGTTTTTGCGCCAATAGCCAGGCCAGCGCGATCTGCCCGGGCGTCGCCTGCTTGGCGGCGGCGATCCGGCCGAGCAGATCGACCAGGGCCTGGTTGGCCTGCATCGCTTCGGGCTGGAAGCGCGGCAGGTTGCTGCGGAAATCGTCGCTGCCGAAGCCGGTTGTCGCGTCGAGCTTGCCGGTAAGGAAGCCGCGGCCGAGCGGGCTGTACGGCACCAGGCCGATACCCAGTTCCTCCAGTGTCGGGATCACCTCGGCTTCGAGAGGCCGCCACCAGAGCGAATATTCGCTTTGCAACGCCGCGACCGGCTGGACGGCGTGCGCGCGGCGGATCGTGTCGACGCCCGCTTCGGACAGGCCGAAATGCCGGACCTTGCCCTCGCGGATCAGCTCGCCGACCGCGCCGGCGACTTCCTCGATCGGCACATCGGGATCGACGCGGTGCTGGTAGAAGAGATCGATCACGTCGGTCTTGAGCCGCTTGAGCGAGGCGTCCGCAACCTTGCGGATATTGTCGGGCCGGCTGTTCAGGCCCGGTGCGCTGCGCGGATCGGTGCCGATGTCGAAGCCGAACTTGGTCGCGAGGACAACTTGGTCGCGCATCGGCGCCAGTGCCTCGCCGAGCAGTTCCTCATTGACGAAGGGGCCATAGACTTCGGCGGTATCGAAGAAAGTCACGCCGCGCTCGACCGCGGCGCGCAGCAGCGCAGTCATCTCGGCCTGGTCCTTGGGCGGTCCGTAGGAAAAGCTCATCCCCATGCACCCGAGCCCGAGCGCCGAAACCTCGAGGCCGCTGGCTCCCAATATCCGCTTCTGCATAAATCCTCCTTTGCCCGGCATGCGGGCAGTGTGGAACAGGCATATGGGCCCGATGACTTCCAGCGATTAGACGGCTAAACGTGCATGTAGTCATATCGGATATTCATGAATGCAGCGCGACGACCTGGTCGACCTCAACGCGTTCCTGGCGGTGGCGGAGGAACGCAGCTTCACGCGCGCGGCAGCGAAGCTGGGCACCTCGCAATCGGCGCTGAGCCACACCGTGCGCCGGCTGGAGGCGCGGCTGGGTATCCGGCTGCTCTCGCGGACCACGCGCAACGTGATGCCGACCGAGGCTGGCGAGCGGCTGCTCCTCACGTTGGGACCTGCACTCGACGAGATCGACGCCGAACTCGCGGCGCTGGGCGAACTGCGGGAGAAGCCGGCGGGGACAGTGCGCATCACGACCGGCGAGCATGCGGCGAACATGATATTGTGGCCGGCGCTGGAGAAGCTGCTGCCGCACTATCCCGACCTGAAGGTGGAACTCAGCCTCAGCCAGGGGCTGGCGAATATCGTCGAGGAACGCTTCGATGCGGGCGTGCGGCTGGGCGAGCAGGTCGCGAAGGACATGATCGCGGTGCGGATCGGACCGGACATCCGCATGGCGGCGGTCGGCGCGCCTGCCTATTTCGCCGAGCGACCAGCGCCCCCGACCCCGCAGGACCTTGCTCACCACAAATGCATCAACCTGCGCCTGCCGACCGCCGGCGGGCTCTACGCCTGGGAATTCAGCAAGAACGGGCGCGAGATCCGGGTGCGGGTGGACGGGCAGCTCGTCTTCGACAGCACCCCGATGATCGTGAAGGCGGCGATCGCCGGGTTCGGCGTGGCGCTGGTGATGGAGGATCATGTGCGCGGCCAGCTTGCCGATGGCAGCCTGGTGCGCGTCCTGGCCGACTGGTGCGAGCCGTTTTCGGGGTATCATCTCTATTATCCGACGCGGCGCCAGGCATCGCCGGCATTCACGGTGCTGCTGGAAGCGCTGCGCTATCGCGGCTGAGCCGCGCTACTTCTTCTTCTGCCAGACACGGACATAGTCGACCTCCATCCGCGCCGGAAAGGCGCTGGCGTCGATGCCCCGGTCGCCGCCCCAGCCGCCGACCGCGACGTTCAGGATCAGATATTGCGGGCTGGCGAAGGGCCAGGTGTCGTGGTTGCCCTTATGATCGTTGTCGAAGCGTAGAAAGGCCCGGCCGTCGATCCCGATCAGCATCCGATCGGCATTCCAGTCGAGCTGGTAATTGTGGAAGGCGGTACAGGCATCGGGGGCCATCGCCTGCGCGGTCTTCTGCGTCTTGATGACGTGGTTATAGGCCTTGGTGTGGATCGAGCCATGGACGCGGCCGGGATCCCAGCCGACATGCTCCATGATGTCGATCTCGCCGAGCCCGGGCCAGTCGGCGCGCTCGTCCGAACCGAGCATCCAGATAGCCGGCCACATCCCCTTGCCGCAGGCGAGCTTGGCGCGGACCTCGACGAAGCCATAGCTCCAGTCGGCGATGCCGCGGGTGTAGAGCTTGGCCGAGCTGTAATCTTGACCGCCATGATCGGCGCGGTCCTTCAGCTGCTCGCGGCGTGCCTCGATGATCAGGTGGCCGCCCTCGATGCGGGCATTTTCGGGCCGGGCGGCGGCATAATATTGCAGCTCGTTGTTCCACCACCCCGCCTTGTTGCGCGAGGTGTCATAGCCCCAGCGCGCGGGATCGGGCAGGCCGGGCCGGTCGAACTCGTCGGACCAGACCCGGGCATAACCGCGCGGCACCGCCATCGGCTCGTCGGTGGCGGCGGTGGAAAGAGGTGCCTGGATCGTCTGGGCAGCCGCGGCGAACGGCAGCAATGCGGCGGGGGCCGCCAGCAGCAGCCCCCGCATGCAGGTCATTTGGGAGAGATCACCATCAGCATCTGGCGGCCTTCCATGCGCGGATAGCTCTCGATCTTCGCGATCTCGGCGGTGTCGCCCTGGACGCGCTGGAGGAGGAGCATGCCGAGCTGGCCATGCGAAAGCTCGCGGCCGCGGAAGCGCAGGGTGACCTTCACCTTATCGCCTTCGCCGATGAACTTGTGGATCGCCTTCATCTTCGTATCATAATCATGATCGTCGATGTTCGGACGCATCTTGATCTCCTTGATCTCCTGCGTCTTCTGCGATTTGCGGGCGAGGTTCGCCTTCTTCTGCGCCTCGTACTTGAATTTGCCGACGTCGAGGAACTTCGCGACGGGCGGATCGGCGTTGGGCGACACTTCGACAAGGTCGAGCCCGACCGACTGTGCCTGCTCCATCGCCTCGCGCGTGTACATCACGCCGAGATTCTCGCCGTCTTGATCAATCACCCGGACCTTGGGCGACTGGATGAATTCGTTGAACCGCGGACCATTTAGCGGTGTCTGTGGCGTCATCGGGCGCCTGGTCATGGGAGGACGTATAGAAACTGCTCCTATAGCTGTTGCTTGGATTTGTTCAGGATAGCGCAGAAGAGCGCGATCCGGTAGCCCGGCCCGCGCATTCCAGCGATTTTACCGCGCACTGTGTCGCGGATACACTCTGATATCGGGCGTAAGCGCGCCGCTGGCAAGATGGGCCGGTCACCGAAACATTGGGTATTTGTAATCTCCCCGAAAGCGCGGCGTAAGCCCCGGCCGGCTAGGGCGAGCCTGGCAGGCGTGCTGACACCCGGCGCGCGCGCAAGCGAGGGCGTCCTATGAAGAGCATCCATATCCCGAACGTCAACGCCCGCTATTGGTGCGCGATCGCGCTGGCGAGCCTGTTCGGGACCAATCTCGGCGACCTGTGGGCGCACAATAGCGGTCTCAACAAGCTGGTCGGCCTGATCCCGCTGGCGCTGCTGGCGACGATCGTATTCCTGCTCGAGCGACGCGACCGGGTGCCCCGCGAGCTCTATTACTGGCTGGTGATCGCGATCATCCGCACCGGGGCGACCAACATCGCCGACTATTTCAAGAAGATCATTTCCTGGCCCGTGTTCGGGGCGATCCTGGCCGTGCTGATGATCGGCACCGCCATCTGGTCCCTGCGCAGCCTTCGCAGCGCCAGCGAGGAGGAAACGGCGGCGGAGCGTCACGGCATGCCCGAGGCGGGCACCGCCTATTGGTGCGCGATGCTGACCGCCGGGGTGCTCGGCACCTTCTATGGCGACGTAGCGTCGAAGGCGATCGGCATGGCGCCGGCGTCGCTCGGCCTCGGCGTGGTGCTGCTCGGCGCGATCGGACTTTGGGCGGGGCTCAGGGGCCAGCGTTTCTGGCTCTATTGGCTGGTCGTCGCGGTCGCGCGCACCTTCGGCACCGCGGCGGGCGATTTCCTGGCCGAGGATCCGAGCCTCGATATCGGGCTGCTGATCTCGACGGGCATCACCGCCGCGGCTTTCCTTGGAGTGCTGACCCTCTGGCGCGGCGGGCAGGCGGTTCCGCTACGCGAAACTGCCTGACGCCCAATTGTCAGCGCTGGTCGGGCGGCAGCGCTTCGGTGCGTAGCCGCTCGACCACCTCGTCGAGGCTCAGCATCTGCTGGCCCTGCGAGCCCAGCACGCGGAGCGCCACGGTGCCCTCATCGGCCTCGCGCTTGCCGACGACGAGCAGGTTGGGGACCTTGGCCACCGAATGCTCGCGGACCTTGTAGTTGATCTTCTCGTTGCGCAGGTCGGTCTCGACGCGGATACCCGCCGCCGCGAGCTTCGCGGCGACTTCTTTCGCATAATCGTCCGCGTCCGAGACGATCGTCGCGACCACTGCCTGCACCGGTGACAGCCAGAGCGGGAAGCGACCGGCATGATGCTCGATCAGGATGCCGATGAAGCGCTCGAACGTGCCGAGGATCGCGCGGTGGAGCATCACCGGGCGGTGGCGATTGCCGTCCTCGCCGACATAGCTCGCGTCGAGCCGCTCGGGCAGCACCTCGTCGGCCTGGATCGTGCCGACCTGCCAGGTGCGGCCGATCGCGTCGGTCAGGTGGAATTCGAGCTTGGGCGCGTAGAAGGCGCCTTCGCCCGGAAGTTCCTCCCAGCCATATTCCTCGGTGTCGCGGCCGGCGGCATGGACGGCGTCGCGCAGCACCTGCTCGGCATTGTCCCACATCGCGTCCGAGCCGAAGCGCTTGTCGGGGCGGAGCGCCAGCTTGATCGCGTATTTGTCGAAGCCCAGATCCTTGTAGACGCTGTCGAGCAGGTCGCAGAAATCCTTGATCTCCTGGATCAGCTGATCCTCGCGCACGAAGATGTGCGCGTCGTCCTGGGTGAACTGGCGGACGCGCATGATGCCGTGCAGCGCGCCGTGCGGCTCGTTGCGGTGGCAGCAGCCGAACTCGGCCATGCGGATCGGCAGGTCACGATACGACTTGATGCCCTGGCGGAAGATCAGGACGTGCGCGGGGCAGTTCATCGGCTTGAGCGCCATCAGGTCGCTTTTGCCCGAGAGGATCGGACCCTCTTCCTCGGTGCCGGGAATCTCGTCGGGCACGACGAACATGTTCTCGCGATACTTGCCCCAGTGGCCGGACTGCTCCCATTGGCGCGCGTCCATCAGCTGCGGCGTCTTCACTTCCTGATAGCCGGACGCATCCAGACGGCGGCGCATATAGGCCTCGAGCTGGCGCCACAGGATGAAGCCCTTGGGATGCCAGAACACCGAGCCCTGCGCCTCGGACTGGAGGTGGAACAGGTCCATCTCCTGGCCGATCTTGCGGTGATCGCGCTTGGCGGCTTCCTCGAGGCGCACGAGATGCTCGTCGAGCTGCTTCTTGTTCAGCCAGCCCGTGCCGTAGATCCGCGACAGCTGGGGATTGTTCTGGTCGCCGCGCCAATAGGCGCCCGACACGCGCGTCAGCTTGAAGGCGTTGGGGTCGACCTTGCCGGTGGAGGCGAGGTGCGGGCCGCGGCACATGTCGAGCCAGGCGTCGTCGTCCTTGCCGGCGCGGTACACCGTCAGTTCCTCGCCCTCGGGAAGTTCGGCGGCCCATTCGGCCTTGAAGCTCTCGCCCTGCGCCTTCCAGCGCGAAATCAGGTCCTCGCGGCTCCACACTTCGCGGATCAGCGGCTCATTGGCGGCGATGATCTTGCGCATCTCCGCCTCGATCGCCGGCAAATCCTCCTCGGTGAAGGGGCGGTCCTTGGGCGCGAAATCGTAATAGAAGCCGTCGTCGGTCGACGGGCCGAACGTGATCTGCGTGCCGGGGAAGAGGTTCTGCACCGCCTCGGCCAGGATATGCGCATAGTCGTGGCGCACCAGCTCGAGCGCGTCGGCTTCGTCCTTCGACGTCACCAAAGCGAGGCTGGTGTCGCCCTCGAACGGGCGCGTGATGTCGCGCAGCTCGCCGTTCACGCGCGCGGCCAGCGCCGCCTTGGCGAGGCCCGGACCGATCGCCGCGGCGATGTCCGCCGGGGTGGTCCCCGGGGCTACCTCGCGGACGGAACCGTCGGGCAGCGTAATGCGGAACATCTCGGACACGGGATCAGACTTTCGCTTGGGAGTCGGAAGAGCGCGGCTTATGCCTTCGCAGGAGCAATATAGGCAAGCGGCGATGAAATGCTCGCCCCGGTCGGGCAAAGTGCGCGGAGTAGAGCGGCATTCGTGCACTTTGGCGCAGCCGCGGCCGGGAGCGCATGACGCGCAGCGTACGCAGCGGAGCGGGGCCGAATCCCATCGGGAAGAGGTGGCCGATGAAATCCTACATTGGAAGAGGGGAAGGATGGACGAGGCGGAGCGGCTGATCGGGCATGCGCGGGAGCTCCATCGGACGGGGGGCATCGGCCGGGCGCTGCAGGCGCTGAGCCGAGCGCTCGACCTCGCGCCGGAGCGAGCGGCGCTGCCCTATGCGACGCTGGTCTCGCAGATCCGGCCCAAGGGGTATTTTGCGAAGCTCGACAGCGACCTGCGGGTTTGCCTGGAAGCGGCGAACGTCGATCCGCAGATGCTGGCGCGGGTGACGGCGCGGCTGTTGCTGCTCAAATATCCGGAAGCAGGCGAGGTGGCGGGCGATCCGCTTTGGACCGCCTTTCTCACGCGCTGCATCAATGTGGATCCGGAGATGGAGGCGCGGCTGATTGCGATGGCCGGCGTGCCGGGCGCGCTGCGCGCAGGCTTGGCCGAGCAGGCGTTCGCGAGCGAATATGTGTGGGGCGGCGAGGGGCTTGGCGTGCCGGAGCGCGCGGCGGAGGAGCGGGCCGAGGAGCGTGCGCTTGCCGGGACGCTGCCGAGCATCGGGGACGAACGGGATTCCGTCTCGGTGGCCGTGCGCGCGCAGTATGAGGCCAATCCCTATCCGCGCTGGCGTACGCCGCCCGCTCCCGAACGCGCATCGTTGCATGCATTGCTCCGCGACCTGGGCGGGCAGCCGGGCGATCCCGCCGAGGTGCTGATCGCGGGATGCGGGACCGGATACGAGCCGATCGACCTGGCGCGGACCGATCCGGCCCTGTCGATCACCGCGCTCGACCTGAGCCGGGCGAGCCTGGGCTATGGGCAGCGGATGGCGGGTGCGCTGGGTGTCGGCAATGTGCGGTTCGTCCAGGGCGACATTCTCGACGTGGCGCGGCTGGGCAGGGCGTTCGACCTGGTGAGCAGCACCGGCGTGCTGCACCATATGGCGCGACCCGAGGAGGGGCTGGCGGCACTTACCGGCGTGCTCAAGCCGGGCGGGGTGTTGCGGATTGCGCTCTATAGCGAGCGGGCGCGGGCCTGGGTGCGCGCGGCGCATAGAGTGATCGCCGAGCGGGGCTGGGAGGCGACGGCGGAAGGCATTCGCGCATTCCGCGAATATGTGCTGGCGCTGCCGGCGGAGGCGCCGCTGGCCCGGCTCCGGGAGAGCGACGATTTCTACACGCTGAGCGGGTGCCGCGACCTGTGCTTCCATGCGCAAGAGCATTGGTATCGGTTGCCGCAGGTCGCGGCGATGTTGCGCGATGCGGGG
The DNA here is from genome assembly GCA_966211615.1 of uncultured Sphingomonas sp. Taxonomy (GTDB): domain Bacteria; phylum Pseudomonadota; class Alphaproteobacteria; order Sphingomonadales; family Sphingomonadaceae; genus Sphingomonas. The sequence goes on along the minus strand of CBIHNZ010000009.1, from coordinate 88,616 downwards.
CTGGAACCGGCGCGGTTCGATGCGCCCGCCGAGGCGATGGCGCTGTTCCGCGGCAATCCGCTCGATCCGGATGCCTGGGATGCGCTGGAGGCCGAGCATCCCTTGCTCTTCGCGGGCATGTACCATCTCTGGTGCAGGCCGGTGGGAGGCTGAATGGCGAAGAGGAAGCGCCTGCTCACCGCGACCCTGCCCGACGGCTATGTGAAGACGATCGGGCCGACCGCGACGGCCTTCACGCACTATTGGCGGATCGTCGCCCATCTCGGCGGCGGGCGAACCGAGGTGTTCTGGGGCCATACCAAGTCGCTTGCCGAGGCGCGCAAGAAGAAGACGGCAGCCGCGGAAGCGGCCAGCCAGCGCGGGTGGGAACGCTATGATTTCGACATAGTCGAGCTGGTCGAGAGCGATTGACCGGAGGGGCGCCGCGCTTCACGCTGCGGCAAAATCGACGATGGAGGCGAGGATGGTGACCGGGCGCGAATTGCGATCGATGGTGCGCGAGGACGGGACGCTCGAGCTCATGCTCGAGGAGGTCACGCTCGGTGATCCGGCCGCCGACGAGGTGATCGTGCGGGTGGAAGCCGCGCCGATCAACCCGAGCGACCTGGGGCTGCTGCTCGGCCCCGCCGATGTCTCGACGCTCCGCGCCAGCGGCACCGGCGCGCGGCCGGCGCTGACCTTCGACGTGCCGGCGGCGCGGCTCGCGGGCCTCAAGGCGCGCTTCGGCCAGTCGCTGCCGGTGGGCAATGAAGGCGCGGGCACGGTGATCGCCGCGGGCACGGACGCCGCGGCGCTGCAGGGCCGGCGCGTGGGGATGATCGGCGGCGCGATGTATGCCGATTATCGCAAGCTCAAGATACGCGAGGTCGTGCCGCTGCCCGAGGGCGCGAGCGCGGCCGACGGCGCGTCGATGTTCGTCAACCCGCTGACCGCTCTGGGCTTTGTCGAGACGATGCGGGCCGAGGGGCACAAGGCGATCGTCCATACCGCGGCCGCCTCGAACCTAGGCCAGATGCTCCAGAGGGTCTGCCTGAAGGACGGCGTGCCGCTGGTGAACGTGGTGCGCTCCGAGGAGCAGGCGGCGATCCTGCGCGATATCGGCGCGACCCATGTCCTCAACAGCCGCGACGCGGATTTCCGGGCGAAGCTGGTCGACGCGATCGCCGAGACCGGCGCGACGATCGCCTTCGACGCGATCGGCGGCGGAACGCTCGGCAGCGACATCATGCAGGCGATGGAGCAGGCCGCGGCCCGCAGCATGACCGAATATAGCCGCTACGGATCGAACAGCTTCAAGCAGCTCTATATCTATGGCGCGCTGGACTTTGCGCCGACCACGCTCAACCGGCTTACCTTCGGATACCAGTGGAGCGTGTCGGGCTGGCTGCTGACGCCGTTCCTGATGAAGGCCGGGCAGGAGATGGCGATGCGATTGCGCCAGCGGGTCGCCGACGAGCTGACCACGACCTTTGCCAGCCACTATATGCGGACGATCGGCCTGGCCGAGGCGCTCGATCCCGAGGTGCTGCGCGCCTATGAGCGCAAGGCGACCGGGGAAAAGTATCTGATCGACCCGACGCGCGGCTAGAACGCCTCGCGATAGGCGAACAGGCCCGGCACGCCGCCGGTCATGACGTAGAGCACCGACTCGCCGGCTGCATATTCGCCGGCGCGGATCGCGGCGATCAGGCCGGCGAACGCCTTGCCGCTATAGACGGGATCGAGCAGCAGGCCTTCGCTGCGCGCAAGGAGGCGGACGGCCTCCTTCATCGCGTCGGTGGGGATGCCGTAGCCGGGGCCGCGCTGGCTGCCGTCGATAAGGATCGCGGCGTCGTCGATTCCGCCGGAAAGGCCAATCTGCTCGAGCACGGCGCGCGCCAGGGCGGCGGTGGCCGGGTGCGCGGTTTCGGTGGTGGCGAGCACGGTAAAGGATTTGACGCGCGCGGGATCTTCCCCGGCTGCGGCCATGCCCGCGGCGAGGCCGGCATGGGTGCCGGCGCTGCCATTGGGAATCAGGATGCGGGCGAAGCGTAGGCCGAGCGCGCGCTCCTGCTCGAGGATCTCCCAGGCGCAGGCGGCATAGCCGAGCGCGCCCATGGGGGAGGAACCGCCGGCGCCGACGACATAGGGCTGCCTGCCATCCGTGCGAAGCTGATCGGCACGGACATGCGCCGCGGCCAGCGCGTCGCCGTCGCCCGGGATCAAATGGACCTTCGCGCCGAACAGCCCGTCGAGCAGGACATTGCCGTTGGCGCGATAGTCCGGGTCGTGGCGGGGGACGAGATCGGCGAGCATCAGCTCGCAGGCCAGGCCCATTCGCGCCGAGGCCGCGGCGCTGAGGCGGGCATGGTTGGACTGGATGCCGCCGGTCGTGACGAAGGTGTCGCAACCCTGGCGGATCGCGTCGCCGAGCAGGAATTCGAGCTTGCGCAGCTTGTTGCCGCCGCCGCCGATGCCGGCGACATCGTCGCGCTTGACGTAGATTCGGGCCTGGGTGCCCAGCGCCTGTTCGAGCCGTTCCAGCCGCTCGATCGGCGAGGGATGCGCGAGCAGCGAAACGGCGCCGAAGCGGGTGCGTAAAGTGGCGGCGTCAGTCATTGCGCGAACTCCAACAGGCTCATCGGCGCCTATAGGAGGCGCCGGCGGGAGAAGCATCCCATTTGAACCGTTTAACCACCTCCCCGCTTGTGGCGGTCACAAACGCGTGGGAGCCTCCAGGTCATAAGAACGGGTTGCGCCATCTTGATTTTTCAGGAGGAAAATATGCTTGGAGAGATGCTTTCGACCATAGCCGCGCTTTCCCTCACGACCTTCGGCCCGGCGGTGGCGAGACCGTTCAACAACCCGCCCGTCGCGGTCGACGACAACGACACGCTGCCGTGCAGCCGGGTGGGACAGGTGCTCAACCCCCTGCCGAACGACAGCGATCCCGACGGCGATTCGCTGACGATCATCAGCGCCTCGGCGACGGCCGGCAATGTGAGCCTGGATTCGACCGGACTGTTTCTCGACTACGACGTGCCGAGCTCCGGGACGGCGACCGTCACCTACACCATCTCCGACGGTCACGGCGGGACCGATACCGCAGTGATCCATATTACCGTCACCCGCATCTTCGGCGGGTGCGAAGAGGTATAGTCAGGCTACGCCGAACGGCACGACGCGGTTCATTTCGATATGCCCTATCTCGGCGCGTCCGAGATAGGGCACCCCCATCTCGCCGCACCAGCGGACAATCATCTGGTCGATCGTCTCGCCGAAATCATAATTGCCGTCCTTCTCGCCATTGTCGACCACCGAGGTGACCGCGCCCAGCCGCACGCCGGCGATCCCCTTGAGCTGGGTCGCGTGCGCCATGGTGAAGAGCATCCGGTCGATCCGGTAGAGCGGCTCTTCGACCTCCTCGATATAGAGGACGTGATCGGTGAGATCGGGCAGCCATTTGGTGCCGATCAACGACGTCAGGATCGCCAGGTTGAACGCGGCCGCGGGCCGGCCGTCGGCGAGGCCGGGCTCCAGCCCGCTTTTGTCGCCGTCGATCAGCCAGCCGAGTACCCAGCCGGCGGCGTCGCCCTTGTCGTTCTTACCCAGGCTCGACGCCATCGATCCGTGCGCCTGGCGCCCGATCCGCCGCGCATAGAGCGCGCCGAGCATGAAGCCCATGTCGGAAAAGCCGATATAGGTCTTGTGCCCCGCCGAGACATTGAGCTGCGGCATCACATTCTCGAGGATGCGGTTCGAGCCATAGCCGCCGCGCGCGAACCAGATCGCGTCGAAGCCGGGATCATTGGCGAATTCGAGGAACGCCTTGGCGCGCACCGCGTCGGGGCCGGCGAAATGGCCGAGCTCCATGAAGCATTGCGGGTGAAACACGATCTCGTGATCGGGGTAGGTGAGCGCCATGAACGCCGAGAGCCGCAGCGCGGACTCCCTGCTGACCGTTCGTGCCGGTGCCACCACTCCAATCCGCATACACTTGCCCCTTGACCGTGAATTGCCGATAGCGCGGGGCCATGCATCACCGCAAACCCTACTTCTTCGTCGGCATCGGCGGATCGGGCATGATGCCCCTGGCGATGATCCTGGCGGGGCAGGGCGCGACCGTCTCCGGATCGGACCGCAGCCTCGATTCGGGGCGGCTGCCCGCCAAGTTCGACTATCTCGAGCGGCTCGGCGTCGCGCTGTTCCCGCAGGACGGCAGCGGGATCGCTTCGCCCGAGCAGATCGTCGTCGCATCGGCCGCGATCGAATCGACCGTGCCGGACATGGTGCGCGCCGCCGAGCTCGGCAACGAACGGATGAGCCGGGCGGAGCTGCTCGCCGGGCTGTTCAACGCGGCACCGATGTCGGTGGGCGTGGCGGGCACGAGCGGCAAATCGACCGTGACGGGGATGATCGGCTGGATCCTCCATGCGCTCGGCCGCGATCCGACGGTGATGAACGGCGCGGTGATGAAGAACTTCGCCACCCCCGACGCGCCGTTCGCGAGCGCGCTCGTGGGCGCGGGCAACGCCTTTGTTTCCGAAGTCGACGAGAGCGACGGATCGATCGCGCTCTATCGGCCCAAGATCGCAGTGCTCAACAATGTGAGCCTCGATCACAAATCGCTCGAGGAACTGCGCGACCTGTTCGGCGGGTTCATCGCCACGGCGGCGACCGCGGTGGTCAATCTCGACAATGGCGAAGGCGCGGCGCTGGCGATGACGCTGCCCGCCGATCGGCTGCTGACCTTCGCGATCGAGCGCGATGCGGACCTCGTCGCCGAGAATATCGAGGCGCGACGCTTCGGGGCGGCGTTCGACCTGGTCGAGCGCGGCGGGACGCGGCACCGCGTGACGCTGAAGGTGCCCGGCCGGCATAATATCTCCAACGCGCTGGCGGCAATCGGTGCGGCGAAGGCGGCTGGGGTGAGCATCGCGGATGCGGCGCGCGCGATTCAAGGGTTCGAAGGGCTCAAGCGCCGCTTCGAGCTGGTCGGCGAAGCGGGCGGCGTCGCGGTGATCGATGATTTCGGGCACAATCCGGACAAGATCGCGGCGACGCTCGACACGCTCCACGCCTTTCCGGGCCGGCTGCTGCTGCTGTTCCAGCCGCATGGCTATGGGCCGTTGAAGGTGATGCGGCGCGAACTGGTCGCGATGTTCGCCGAGAAACTGGGCGCGGACGACCTGCTGGTGCTGCCCGATCCGGTCTACCAGGGCGGCACGGTGACGCGCGAGGTGACCAGCGCCGACATCGTCGCGGATATCGTGGCGACCGGGCGGAACGCATTGCATGTTCCCCAACGCGCTGCCGCCGCTGCGCATCTGGTGGCCGAGGCGCGGCAGGGTGACCGGATCGTGGTGATGGGTGCGCGCGACGACACGCTGAGCCTGCTCGCACAGGATATGCTGGGACGGCTTGGCAGCTAGGCCGCGATCCTGCATTTATTCGCAACAATTGTTCCATGATAGCGGGATTGTCTTGGTGCCGTGGCATCATGACATCAGCGCCGACTTCGGCGCGCCGGGGGGCGGACGCAATGAAGGTTCTTCAACTCTTGGGATGCGTGCGCGGCAGGCACCTGCGAAGCCGGGGGCAAGCCCGCAGCGACGGCACCCATATTCGCTCGCGCTGTATCGGCTGCGGCAGGCCGATGATCCGCACTCCGGCGGGGTGGCGCATCGAAGGCCAGCCCCACAGCCCATAGCGTGGAGAAAATTCGGCGCGACGGCTGCTGCGGCTCGTATTGTGCGCTAAGGGGTGCCGCATGAATCCAATCGAGCTATATGGTCGCATGATCCAATGGGTCGGCGACGGAACCGGCGCACCGGATACCGTCCTCCACATCCACGCCGGCATGGCGGTGCTGTTCTTCGCGCGGGTCATCAGCCGCCGTTCGCTCGCCACGCCCATCCCGCTCGCTTGTGTCTATCTGGCCGAACTCGCCAACGAGATACTCGATCGGGTGAATCACGGGCAGTGGACGCCGGACACGCTCAGCGACGTCCTCAACACCGTGTTCTGGCCAACGATATTGTTCGTCGGACTGCGCATCAGGCGCGCCCGGCTGGAGCGTCCGTCACGGATTGGATCGCCGCGCGAAGAGGCGCTGGCCTATCAGCCTGGCTAGCGGCGAGGAGCGGAAAACGGCGACGAAGCGAAGCGCGTAAGCTGTTGATTTAGTTAGCGCTACCAGAAAATATTGCTGGAATGTTTCAGAAATACGTCCATATTGGGCGGTGAAAGCCCCGACCAATTTAGCTCCGGGACTTCCTGGCTGAGCGCCCATACCCCGAGAAGCTGTGGGCGCTCAGCTACCTGCTCCATGCACCGGTAAGAGGCCCCAGGCTGTTGCCGGGGTTCTTACCCGTTCTCAGAACAGGCAAAGCGGCCCTTCGGTTAATTGCTGCAGGTTATATCGGGCAGTCCGCCGGCCTGACACAAAGGGTCGCGGGCGTCGCCCGCCCGATCCTGCCGGCATCCGCGACACCGCGCCGATTAACGCCGCTTGCAGGCCCACAGCACCACCCAGAAGCCGAAGATCGCTAGCGCCGCGCCGCCGATGAGCAATGGTGCGCTGTCGTCCATGGCTATCGGCTTACTTTCTTAGACTCGGCCCCGGTTTCTTCGACAGACCGACTCGCCGCCGAGGCTCGCTTGACTCGGTAAGCGGTTCATGACGCTTTGGAGGGGTGCTCAGCATACGGCGGAGTACTTCGTCTTCATGGTTTGCCGATGGACTTCTCCAAACTCACTCCGGCGCAGGAAAATGAATGCGCCCTTCAGGCGGTCGGACAGGCCATCTCCTCATGGGCTCGGGTCGAACATGGGCTTTGCGAGGTATTTACGGCCTGTATTTCTCCAGCCCATACCATCATGGGGGATGGATTCGTAGCCCCCGGCGCCCCGGCAGTTGTGTTCTATTCGATCGAGAATTTCCGCACCAAGCTGCTGATCACAGACCGGATATACCGTTTCCATGTGACCGGGGTTACCCATGCAGACCATCTAATCAAATGCTGGCAACGGACATACGATCACACCCGACGCCTTTCCGGGAGACGGAATTTGTTCGCTCATTGGAACATGGTCCAGTTTGGCGACCGCAAGCCAGGCCAGCGCTCCAGGTTGATGCCTCCCTTCCTATCCACAGCGTTTCGCGAAGAGATCAGCAATAGACAGGGAGGCTTGGCGCTTCCCGATATCCTCAGGCTCGCCGATGCCTTTATCAAACTGAGCCAGAGTCTCACCTGGCTGAGCCGGGGCGTCGCAGCTCACCAAGAACTGCGGAGTAAATTCTTAACTCCAATTCCTGCTCTGATGCATAATCTTGGCCAGCAAGACCCGACCGCGTTAGCACGGGTAAAACGCGATCTATCATGGCCTGAGTGACGCGGGGCTCATCGCACCCCGCGTCAGCTTCTTGCGCCGGCCTGTCATTGGCGGGAGGGGCATCTCATTCTTTGTCATTGTAATGTCCAGCAAAGCCGACGTTTAGTATGGCTTGCTTTGCGTTATGGAAAGTGTGGTTGACATTTCTCGCCTGGATGCGTAAAGCTCCCTTTACTGATTCGAAAGGGAGCCTGACATGGCAAAGCAAAATCCGGCGCAGCGGCGGTATCTGTGGCGTTTCTTCCCGGCGATGGCGGCCTATGTCGTCGTGCTGTTTGCCTGCACCTGGGCGGCCAAGACCTATGATCCGCAGGGCGGGGCGCTGATTCTGCTCTCGCTGCTGCCCGCCTTGCCGCTGGTCGCGGTGATTGCGGTGATGGGCATGTACCTGACCGAGGAGCGCGACGAGTTCATTCGTGCGCGGCTGGTCACCTCGATGATCGGCGGGATCGGGATTACCCTGGCCTTCACCACCGTGTGGGGCTTTCTCGAGCATGGCGGCGTGGTGCCGCATTTCGAGACCTTCCTTGCCTTCCCGCTCTGGTGCGGAAGCTTCGGCCTGGTCCAGGGCTTCCTCAACCTGCGCGACCGGATGAGCGGAGGCGGGCAATGAACAACCGCCTGAGAGTACTCCGCGCCGAGCGCGCCTGGAGCCAGCAGGATCTGGCCGAACGTCTCGAAGTCTCGCGCCAGAGCGTCAACGCGATCGAGACTGGCCGCTACGACCCGTCGCTGCCGCTCGCCTTCAAGATCGCCGACCTGTTCGACATGCCGATCGAAGCCATTTTCATCAATCCGTCCAAGGAGAATTCGCAATGATCCGTCGTCTGCTTCCCTTCGCCGATTGCCGCGACACGCCGCTTCGGTGGATCGCCATCGCCGTCGCCCTCTGCGCCGCTATCGGCTCGGCGACCCATGTCCAGGCCCAGGCGGCACCCGCCGCCGCCGCTGCCGCCTCGCCCGCAATCCAGATGGAACACATCTCGGTGCAGGTGACCGGCAAGGGCAGCCCGGTAATCCTGATCCCCGGCCTTTCGAGCCCGCGCGCGGTGTGGGACGGCGTCGCACCCGACCTGGCGAAGGGCCACACCGTCTATCTGGTGCAGGTCAACGGCTTCGCCGGAGAGGATCCGCGCGGCAATCTGAAGGCGGGGATCCTGCCGGGGATGGTCGACGAGCTGCACAAGCTGATCGTCGACCGCAAGCTCCAGGGCGCGGCGGTGGTCGGCCATTCGATGGGCGGGCTGACGACGCTGATGCTCGCCAAGGCGCATCCCGGCGATGTCGGCAAGGCGCTGATCGTCGACGCACTTCCCTTTGTCGGCAGCGCATTTGTGCCGGGATCGACCGCGGAGACGATCAAGCCGGCTGCCGAGGGCGCGCGGGCGCAGATGGCGAGCCTGTACGGCAAGCCCTTTCCCGCGGCGGTGGGGCAGGCGATCGCCCAGCGCAACGCGCTGAAGCCCGACTCGCAGGCGCAGGTCGCGGCCTGGTCCGCGGCGGCGGACATGCGCGTGGCCGGCCAGGCGATGTACGAAGACATGTTGATCGACCTGCGCGGCGACATGAAATCGATCGCGACGCCGATCACGGTGATCGTGCCCTGGACCGCGGCGCGGGGCGGCGAGGAGCAGGTCCTGGCATTCTACAAGGCCGAATATGCCGGCACGCCGAACATCAGCTTCACGGGCATCGGCGACAGCGGGCACTTCGCGATGCTCGACCAGCCTGAGGCGTTCAAGGCGGCGCTGCTCGCTTTCGCCGGCAAGTGACAAAAGAGGGCCCGGGGTGACCCGGGCCCAGTCTGCTCACGTTCCTGATGGTTCGGTACCGGCCCGCCCCCCCCCCGGCCCACCCCGCGCCTGTAGCGGGTGGGTGGCGGGGCGGGGGAGCGGGCCGGTACCGCCCAACTCAATAGGTACCCGAGAAGCTCCGGTTGAGATTGTGATCGGTCCGCCACGACGATTGATCGTCGCGATCCGATCCGAACAGCGCGCCCGACCGCTCTTCGTCCTTCCAGTGCGCTTGCGCCTCGTCGGCGGTCTTGCGCAGCTTCACCTTGTCGTCGACCGATGCGATCCAGCGCGAGGGGATCGAATGGTGATGGCCGCCGGCATCGCTGTCGCTCTTGGTGAGAAGGATGCGGTCGCCGCGAACCTTGTCGACCGTGCCGACATGTTCGCCGTCCGATCCCAGCACCTCCATATGCTCGCGCACGCGGTTCAGGCTGTCGCGCTGGCTCGTCCGATCGGTGCGCCAGGAGTTGAACTCATTCTCGAAGCGCTGGGCGTTCTCGCGGCGATATTCGTCATAGTCGCGATCGAGCTCGGCGATGCGGTTGCGGCGCCACGCGGTATAGTGATCGTCGGGATGCGCGCCGCGTTCGCTGCGGACGATGCCCTCGTCATAGCGCTGGTCGCGTTCGCGGCGGCGCTCGGCCTCCTCGTCGCCGAACCAGGAGCGGACCTCGTCGCCGGCGCGTTCGAAAAAGCCGCGATCCGGATCATAGCCGCGGTCGCTCCCATAGGCGTCGTAGCCGCGCGGGCGATCCGGGCCATGGGCCGAGCGCGCGCCACTGCGATAGTCCGGGCGGTTGCGGCTCCAGTTGTCACGATAGTCGCGCTCGCCGCCATAGGCTGCACGGCCGCGCCCATAGCCGCGGTCGCGGCCAGAGCCGAGCTCGCCGGCGGCGGCATATTCGCGTGCGCTGGAATAGCTGTAGTCGCGGCCCGAGCCATAGTCCTGGGTATAGTCCCCGGAGCTGCGGCTGTTGAAGCTATCCCGCGGCCCATACGGGCTGTTGCGGTCATCCATCTCCAAATCTCCTGATCGTTGGGCGGCGCGCGGGGGCGGCGCGCCGATCCGCCGATTCAAGCGAGCGAGCCGGTGATCAGTTCCGGGATTTCCAAGCGATTCGCGTGCGCTTCGCCGCGTTCGCAAAACCGCTCGGCGAAGGCCGCTCTACCCGGTTGCATCGCCATGCGGGGCTCGCTAAGGGGTGCGCCTCCCGGCGCGCCGGGATCGGTGGCGGGGCTGTAGCTCAGATGGGAGAGCGCTGCAATCGCACTGCAGAGGTCAGGGGTTCGATTCCCCTCAGCTCCACCAGCCGCCATCAAGGGTTTGAGACCCTTGTAAACATCTGAAAAACAGGCGCTTTTTTACAAGCGAGCGTTGCATCCATAAGGATGTAGCGAGCTTATATGCGCTATTGGCTGTCCATGAAGGCCAAGGATCGCGGAGAGGCCAAAGCGGCCAATCCCCGCGCCGTCGGCAATGGCCGGAAGGCCGCATTCCGGAGCGGCAATCTTCCGGCCATCTAACGGCTCGCTGCGAGGGAATGAGCGAGCCATGCAAGACTAGCACTCAACGGCATCAATGCGATGGGAGATTATGGGGTAGGGCTCCACCAGCGGCTGAGTCCAGGCAATGGAGTCCCTCTGAAAATGGCAACCTCCGCCGGCACTTGCCCGACAGATGCAATGGTGGCGAATGGATCGTGCCGATTTGATCCGGAACAGGTCGCAGCTGCCTTTGCGCAACGTCCTTTTTGCGATAATGCGCAAGTGCAATTGCCGCGTGAACAGGGCGATAGGAAGCGGCAGTTGCGCGAGAGCGGGTCCGAATTCGACACCGAGGCGATGCAGCCGGTCGATCCGGGCAAGATCCGCATCGGGAAAAACGGGTCGGTCAATCTGATCAGGCGCCCGCTCCAGAATATTTGATGAGGACCTTTGTCTTGAGTTTCGTCTGCCTTCTGCGCGGCCACAAATCGCCCATTGCCACCGCCCCGGTCAAAGGCTGGATCGCGGGAACCTCCTCGAAGCCGCTGCAGTGCACGCGCTGCAATGCCCACATCATGGTCAGGGGCGACGGCAATGTGATGGTCCGGCCCGGCTAGGGCTGGCCGCACGAATCCCCGTCCGACTACTGCAGGATCAGGCTCGCGCCGGCGTTCTGAAAATCGCCGCTGTGCCGCCAGAGGCCCGCGCCCAGCTTGATCAGATCGACGAAGAGACTTTCGTCGAGCGCCTGGATCTGCGGCTCCGCGAGCAGCATGGCGAACAGGACGCAGAGCGACTCGATCGGCACATCCGATGCCTGTTTTGCCAAGTCGAACATGACGTTCATGATCGCGTGCGCCGGCAATTCCTCTGGCATTTGCGTCGTCCCGGCCGTTGGATGCGGGGGAGGCTATCCCTAAACCCTTGCGCCGCCAATCCCTTACCGTATCTTGGATTAAGATACTGTAACACATATATAAAATATGTATCGCCTATGCTGTGTGCGATGGCGAATCGACGGTGAGCGCTGCGTCGCCTTCCTCCTGCGCCAGCTCCGCGCACACCCGGGCGGTGTGCTCGTCGGCGGGGAAAGTGCAGTCGATCCGGATCTCGTCGAGCGTCACGTCGTGCGGCGCGGCGAAGGTGGTGAACGTCTCGAAGAAGCGGAGCTCGCCGCGCGGACTGCGGAAGGTGAAGCTGATGATCGGTGCGGGCTCGTCGCCGAGATCGCGCAGCCGCCAGCGCTGCGGCACGCCGGGATAGCGGAGCACCTCTTCGAGCAGCTGCCGCGTCCGGCGATCGGTGGGGTTGGCGGTGAGGTCGTCGTGCAGATGGCGGATGAAGCGCCCCGCCACCTCGGGCCAGTTGACGATGACCGAGCGGAAATCGGCGGGGTCGAACAGCTGGTGGATCAGATTGGCGTGCTGGCTCTGCCGGCCGCCGGTCAGCAGATTGTTGATCCGCACCGCTGCCTGGTTGGTCATCAGCACGTCCCAGTGCCGGCTGATCACGAAGGCGGGGTAGGGCTCCTGATGCGCGATGATCAGGTCGACCGCCTGGCGGATCCGATCGAGCGCCGGGGCGGCGAGCGCGCGCTCGGGGTGCATTGCCGCATAGCCCGCCGCATGGAGCAGAGCGTTGCGCTCGCGCAGCGGCATGCCCAGCGTGTCGGCGAGCCGGCCGACCGTCTCGCGGCTGGCCTGCGCCTTGCCGGTCTCGATGCAGCTCAGGTGCCGGGTCGAGATGCCCGCTTCGAGCGAGAGGTCGAGCTGGCTCATCCGGCGTGCCGCGCGCCATTCACGCAGCAGCATGCCGATCGGCGGATGGTCGTCGTCGGCGGTCGGGCTGGTGGCCATGGCGAATCCTCGGGCGGTCGCCGCCACGATAGCGGGGTTCAGGCCGCGCTACACGGGCCCTTCGCCGGCGCCGCCAGAGCATGGAACTCGATCAGCGTGCCGAGATCGCCTTGCGTCGGCGCGAGGAAGGATTCGCCCGACAAGCCGCGATAGCGCGCCAGCTTGCGCTCATAGCCGCGCTCGACCCAGCGCTGGGCCCGGCCCAGATCGGCGGCGGCGAAGCTCACCCCCAAGACGCGCGGCCCGCCGCTCGCCACCATGTCCGCCGCCGTGCCGGCGCCGTCGGGCTGCAGGACCAGCAACGCGGTGGGGCCCACCGGCACGCAGAAGCCCTTCGCTCCTACTTCGGGCAGCTTGACCGGCACCGCGCCGCCATAGCCCATCCGTTCGAGCTGCCTGCGGTCGGGCTCCGCGTCCGAGGACACCAGCCAGATCGCGGAGAGTGCACGCACGCCGTTCGGATGCTCGCGCGTCACGCGCCAGTCGTCCGCATTCGTCGGATCGGCCTGATCGGGCGCGTATCCGGCGTTATAATCGATGAAGAAGGTGTTGCTGGACAGCGGCGCGCGATCGAAGGCGAACAGCCGCCAGCCGGGTTTCGCGCTGTCCGGACCAGTGAAGAACGGCGTCACGGCATAGCCGAGCCCCTTGAGCGATTCACGGATCGCGTCGAGCCCCGAGGACCGGAAGCCGAAGGTCCGCGCCCCCGGCTGATCCTTGAGCGCGACACGGTCCTCCTTCATGCCCGGATCATATTCGGGATCGGGCCGGGTGACGCCGAGCAGCTCGATGAAGCTGGTGTCCGCGAAACGGACATAGCGATTGGCGACGCCGCCGGGGTTGCGGCCGGCCCGCACCTGGAACCCCAGCTTGACGGCCATGGTCGCCGTCACCTCGTCGATGCTGCGGCCCCAGAGCAGGACATGATCGAGCCGGGTGGCGGACGTGGTGGCGGCAGGCGTTGCCGGCGCCGCCGCGCCGAGGGTGAGGAACAGCGCGGATGCGAGGAGCAAGGATCGCACGAAGGGGGCCTCCCGAGAGATGTCGCGCGGTTTGTGCCGGGTGCGGGTGGCCGGGTCCATGACCTCGGAGGTCATGGATGACGCGAGGGCGCCATGGCTCGAATTTAGCTGCACACGGCGTTGCGGGTTTGCCGCGGCTGCACCGTCCTCCTCTCGGTAGCCATTCCAGGCGCCCGGTACGGTTCTGAGAGGTTCGATGTTTCGCGCGACGGACGCATTCGTGTCCCATGGGTCCGAATGGACATTCCCCTCCAAGGCTCCGAGCAGGCGCGGATGGGCGAGGGGATTTCTTGCCGCCACCGAATTGTGGGTCGCCAACCCGGCGACGCTGGCGTTGTTCCTGCTGGGCGTGGCCATCGCGGCGCGCGTCGCGCAGTTCGGCAATCCCGTGGTGCAGGTGGACGACCAATTCTACCTGCTGGTCGGCGACCGGATGCTGCACGGCGCGCTGCCCTTTGTCGACATCTGGGACCGCAAGCCGGTCGGGCTGTTCCTGCTCTATGCCGGGATCCGGCTGCTCGGCGGCAGCGGCGTCCTCCAGTATCAGATCGTGGCGACTTTGTTCGCGGCGCTGACCGCGCTGGTCATCGCGCGAATCGCGCTCAGGGGGACCAACCCGCACGGCGCGGCCGCCGCGGGCGTGGTCTACATCCTCTATCTCGGCGTGTTCGGCGGCGATGCGGGCCAGTCGCCGGTATTCTACAATCTGCTGGTCGCCTGCGCTGGCCTGCTGATCGTGCGGGTCCTGGAGCGGCCGCGCTTCGACCATGTCAGCCTTTCGCTCGGTGCCGCGGCGATGCTGCTCATCGGCATTTCGCTGCAGATCAAATATTCGACCGTCTTCGAAGGCGCGCTGTTCGGCGTGGTGCTGATGTTCGCCGCGCGCGCCGATGGCTGGTCCCTCTCGCGGGTCCTGGCGGCCGCGGCGCTGTGGGCGGGGATCAGCGCGCTTCCGACCCTGGCGGCGTGGCTCTTCTACGCCGCGATCGGTCATAACGCCGAGTTCGTCCAGGCGAACTTTCTCTCGATCCTGGCGCGCGGCTCGGACGGGGCCGGGGCCGCGGCGTGGCGGCTCGTGCTGATGACGCTGGGGCTGTTGCCGCTGCTCTGCGCGAGCTGGATGGCGGCTTCGGTCAAGCGGCACGCCGAGACCGGCGCCGCGCGTCGGGTGCGGTCCTTCGTCATGGTCTGGGCGGCATGCGCGATCGCCGGCGTCCTCGTGTTCGGCGCCTATTTCGATCACTATGCCCTGCCGCTGCTGGTGCCGCTCTCGCTCTGCGCGGCGCCGCTGTTCGGGGATCCCAATGCCGGTATCGCGATCGCCGACGGCAAGCGGACCTGGCGGATCTCGGCCGGGCTCGTCGTCATGCTCATCGCCACGGCGATCTCGGTTCCGGCGATCAACAAGAACCGCCGCGACCGGGGTTGGGGGCCGCAGGTCGAGACTCTGGCCGCGTTCATCCGGCCCAGGCTCGAGGGCTGCCTGTTCGTCTTTCACGGCGAGCCGGCGCTCTACCAGATGACCAACAGCTGCCTGCCGACCCGGTGGATATTCCCGAACCATCTGAATCTCACGCGTGAGGCGAACGCGCTGGGCGTCGATGCCGTGGCCGAGACCAGCCGGATCATGGCGACTCGCCCGAAGCTGGTCGTCACCAGCACGCGACCCGAGCGCGACGTGAACCCGGCGACCTGGGCCGTGGTGCAGACCGCGCTGGCGCGGGACTATGACCTGGTGTTCTCCCAGCCCGTCGGCAGCAGGATGCGGCTGGTCTACCAGCTGCGATCCGGGCGATGAGTCCGGAGAGCGTGGCGCGGCGTCGCCCCGTCCGATCGCCTGGGCGCACGCGACCGGGGTTGGCAAGACGGCCGCGCAGTGCTTTTGGGGCATGGATGGAGTCCCACCCTGAAATTGGCGGACTGCAGCGTGTTTTTCTCAACGAGCGGGGCAGGCTGCTCCGATTCCTCCAGGCGCGCGGCGCGGGCGAGGAAGCTGAGGACGTGCTGCACGATTTGTGGCAGCGCCTGGGCTCGGCGGGCGGCCACCCGATTGCGGATCCGCTCTCGTACCTGTTTCGCGCGCTCGAAAATGTGATGCGCGATCGTCGCCGCTCGGATGTCAGCCGCGATCGGCGGCAGCAGGACTGGTATCAGCTCGGCCCCGATCCCGACGACGAGCCGCGCGGCGAGCGCGTGCTGATCGCGCGCGAACGGCTGCGCCGGGCGGAAGCGGTGCTGGCGGCGCAAGGGGTGCGGGTCGAATTGGTGTTCCGGCGCTATCGGCTGGATGGGATCGGGCAGGCGGCGATCGCCCGCGAACTGGGGATAAGCTTGAGTTCGGTCGAAAAGGATCTGCAAAAGGCCTATCGCGCGCTGGCCGATCTCCGGGAGAAATTCGATGCGGAATAAGCGCGCGCCGGAACCGGTCGCGGAGGCCGCGCGGCTATGGGCGATCCGCGTCCAGGATCCCGCATTCGACGGCTGGGACGGCTTCACCGCGTGGCTCGAAGCCGATCCGGCGCATCTGGCCGCCTATGAACAGGCGCTCGACGACGATGCGCAAATGACCGGGCTGCTGTCGACCGCGGAGCAATTCCGGGCCGAGGCGCCCGCTCGATCGCGGCGGCGCCTGCTCCTCGGTGCGGGCGGCGCGATCGCGGCCAGCGTGGTGGCGGTTGCCGGCTGGTGGACATTCGGCACCGCGCCGGCGGAGCTCGAGATCGCGACGCGGGCCGGTGAGCAGCGGACGATCGCGCTCGCCGACGGGTCGAAGGTATTGATGAACGGCGCGACGCGCGTCCGCTACCAGCCTGATGCACCGCGGCGGGTCGCGCTCCTCGAAGGCGAGGCCCTGTTCGAGGTCCGCCACAACGCGCGCGATCCCTTCGTCGTCACCGCGGGCGCAGCGCGGCTGGTGGATGCCGGAACGGTGTTCAACGTCGTCCACCAGGCGCAGCAGACCCGGGTCGCGGTTGCCGAAGGGGCGGTCATCTACCGTCCCGGCGCGAACCAGGTCCGGCTCGAGCCCGGCGACGCGCTGGCGGTGACCGGCACCGCCGCACCGGTTCTGACCCGCGCCGCGCCGCAGGAAGTCGGGAGCTGGCGGAGCGGGCAGCTCTTCTATCGGGACGCGCCGCTCGACGAGGTCGCCGCCGACCTGTCGCGCAGCCTTGGCGAACCGGTCGAGGCGATCGACGCGGGCGACCGGCGCTTCACCGGCACGCTCGCGGTTCGGGGCGAGCCGCGACTGGTGCTGGCCCGCATCGCGCCGCTAATGGGTGTCCGCGTCAGCAAGTCGAGGGAAGGGTGGGTCCTCACCCCGGTCAATGGTTCGCCGCGCTGAGTTCCTCGTAACGGCATTGCTGGTCGCGTCTCCCGCCGCGGCGCAGGAGGCGCGGGTCGAGATCGCGATTCCGGCGGGGCGGCTGGACGCCGCGATATTGGAGCTCGGGCGCCAGGCGGGGATCAGCATCGGCGCCGATCGCTCGATCTCGGGCGTGCGCGTCCGGTCTGTGCGCGGACGCCTGATGCCGGGCGATGCGCTCGATCGGCTGCTCGCCGGCACGGGCCTCCGCCTGCGCAGGATCGCCCCGGGCAGCTATCTGATCGAGCGCGGCGCGCCGCCGCGCCGCAAACCGCCGCCACCCGCGCGCCCGCAAAAAGCCGCACCGTCCGAGCCGCCCGAAACCGTGGCGCCGGAGGATATCGTCGTCACCGGCACCAAGCGCGAGGTACCGCTCTACGCCTATCCGGGCGGCGTGCAGATCGTGAACGGGAACAGCCTCTCCAAGGCCGAGGGCGGCCTCGGCACCGACGCGATCGCCAACCGGGTGGCGAGCCTGTCCTCGACGCATCTCGGGCCGGGCAGGAACAAGCTGTTCATCCGCGGCATCGCCGATTCGAGCTTTGTCGGGCCGACCCAGGCGACCGTGGGGCAATATTGGGGGAACAGCCGGATCACCTACAGCGCGCCCGATCCCAATCTGCGCCTCTACGATATCGGCAGGGTCGAGGTGCTCGAAGGGCCGCAGGCGACGCTCTATGGCGCGGGATCGCTCGGCGGCGTGTTGCGCGTGGTGCCCCGCACACCTGATCTGACCACCGCGGAGGGCCAGGCCTGGGCGGGCGCGCAGCTCGTCCAGCATGGCGATCCCGGGGGCGATGCCGGTGCGGTGGTCAATATCCCGATCGTCTCGGACATGCTCGCGGTCCGCGCCCTGGCCTATGTGTCGGTCGAGGGCGGCTATATCGACGATCGCGAACGCCGCCTCGACGACGTCAACCGCGTGCGCACCGTCGGTGGACGCATGGCGATCCGCTTCGAGCCCGGCGGCGACTGGACCTTCGACATCAACGGCGTGGGCCAGCGGATCCTGGGCGACGACAGCCAATATGCCGATCGCGGCGGGGACGGGCTCAGCCGCGCGAGCGCGCTGGCGCAGCCTTTTCAGAACGACTTCTGGCTGGGCGAGATCGTCGCGCGCAAGCAATGGGGTTCGCTGGAGCTGACGACCTCGCTCGCGCTGGCCGAGCAATATGTCTCCGAGCGCTTCGAAGGCGTGGACACGCTCGATCCGGACCAGCCCTTTCCATTCGCCCTGCCGTCTGCGTCGTTCACCCAGGTCAACCGTATCGACATGCTGACCACGGAGACGCGGCTGGCGCATAACGGGCCGGACGGGACCGGCTGGCTGATCGGGGTGAGCGCGATCGGCAACTGGGCGCGGGTGAACCGCCGGCTGAACCGCGATCCGGAACCGGTGTCGCTGACCGGCGTCCGCAACCGCGCCGAGGAAGCCACCTTGTTCGGCGAATGGACCTTCGCGCCGCTGCGCCGCTTCAGCGTGACGCTGGGCGGGCGCCTCACCCATGCCCGGCTGGCCGGGAATGCGGAGGATGTCGATCAGCTCAAGGCGTTCCGCGTCGATCCCGGAGCCCGCGCGACGCGCTCGGAAACGCGGTTGCTGCCGTCCGCCGCACTGGCGTTCAAGGCTAGCGACGGCGTCACCGTTTTCGGCCGGTACCAGCAGGGTTTCCGGCCCGGCGGACTCGCGGTGCGCCGCGATTTCATCCAGCGGTTCAAGGGGGACCGCCTCTCCACGATCGAGGCTGGCATTCGCTATACCGGCCCTCGGCTGGAGATTTCCGCGACGGGCTCGCAAACCTGGTGGCACGACATCCAGGCCGATCTGGTCGACGGCTATGGCTTTCCCGCCACCGCTAATATCGGCGATGGCCGCGTCACTTCGCTGGGCCTGTCGGGCCGCTGGCGTCCGATCGTCGGGATCGAGCTCGACGCCTCGCTGTATCTGAACGGCAGCAAGGTCACGCTGCCGAGCGATACGGCCACCACGGTCGGCGGGGTGGATTCCTCGTCGCGCCTGCCCAATATCGCGGACGCCAGCGGCCGGCTGGGCGCGAGCTACCGTACCGCACTGCGGGACGATATCGAGCTCCAGGCCTCGGGCTATGTCCGCTATGTCGGGCGCTCGACGCTCGGCGTGGGACCGGTGCTGGGGCAGTTGCAGGGCGACTATGCCGATACCGGTCTCGACCTGCGGCTGGCGCGCGGCGCGGGCGCGCTGACGCTCTCGATCACCAACCTGCTCGATTCGCGCGGCAATCGCTTCGCGCTCGGCACGCCCTTCCTGATCCGCGACCGCAACCAGATCACGCCGCTCCAGCCCCGCAGCCTGAGGCTCGGCTTCGAATTCGGCTTCTGATCTTACGGCTCGGGAGGTTCCGCACCGTCTTCGACAGTGAAGGGCGCGCGCCGGACCCGGCGCCCCCAGGATCCTCTCTGGAAAGTCGATGACATCCCTGCGTTTGTTGGTTCTCTTGGCCTGTTCCATATTCTTGGCCACCCCCGCATTGGCACAAGACGGCGCCCAGACCCCCGGAAATAGAGCGTCCGCTACACAGGTATCGGACCCGTTCGGCGTGGTCGTGCCGGCGCTGCGCGCGGCCACGGACGCGATGATGGATTCCGGGTCGCGCCCCTCCGAAGTCCCGCGCGTCAATGCCTGGCTGCAGCAATTCGGCTGGGGCACCTCGCACAGCATCGGCGATGCGGCGGACAACGGCATTCGCGGCTGGGGCGCGGCGGGTGGCATCGAGCTCGCCGCCGGGCGCAGGGATAGTATCGGCGTATCGGCAGGCTTTTTCCGGAGCGACGATTCGGCCGCCGGACCGGTGCGCGAAAAGGTTCGCCTGCTCGAAGGCGCGTTGCATTGGCGCCGCAACTGGGGTGGCCTGACGTCGGTGCTTCGGCTGTCCGCCGGAACGCTGACCGCCAAGGATGATGCGGTGGTCTCCGGTGCCGCGGGCACGCGGAAGAGCATCCTGCTCTCGGCAACCGGCGGCGTGCAGCGCGAGGTCGCGATCGGGCGCCGCTGGCGGCTCACTCCGGCATTGGTCGCCGACTATTACCGGCTGGCGGGCGGTGACGTGCAGGGCAGCGCTGCCGGGCGCGATCAGGGCGCGGTCACCGGCACGATCGCCTTCGGCTATGAGCTTGGAAGCATGGCCCCCGATGCGGCCTGGCTGCGCGTCGATCTGGAGGGCGGGCGGCGCGAGATCGTCTTCGACCATAGCGGTGCGGAGAATGGTGCGCTGGCCGCGCAGCGCGGCGGCAGCCTGCTGCGCCTGCGCCTGTCGGGCGGCCGCGAGGCCTTCAGCCTGGCGGGCGAGGCCTCGGCGGAAGAGCGGCGCGAGGGCACCGGCATCGCGCTCCGCCTGGCTTCCCGTCTTTCCTGGTGACCGAAAAGACGTTCGCAAAATTCTTTTGCGGGAGCGGCGTTGGGACTCCGTCTAGGTCCTGAGGGGTTGGGGTATGCCGTGTTACCCCCCTACGGCAGGTTCAGCCTCTCAGCTCTCGTCCGCCATCCACGCACCGGCGGGATACCCGGCCTTCCGGCTGCGTGGATGGCATTTGCGGCGCCGGGTCAGGCGCCCCTGGGCTTCTTCTGGGCGTTGAGCGCCACGGCGCCGAGAAAGAGCGCCTTCAGCGCCGCCTCGTCGATCGCCCCGCCCTCATGGAAATCGATGGCGCGCCGGGTGTTGCCCTCCAGGCTGGAGTTGAACAGGCCCGCGGGGTCTTCGAGCGCGGCGCCCTTGGCGAAGGTCATTTTCACGCCGTTCTTGTAGGTCTCGCCGGTGAAGAGCATCCCGCCATGATACCAGACGGGAACCCCGCGCCACTTCCACTCCTCGACGACGTCCGGGATGGCCTGTTTGATCAGGGCGCGGAGCCGGGCGAGCGTCTCGCCGCGCCAGTCGCCCAGCTCCCTGATCCGCGCATCGATCCGCTCGGAGGGAGAGCTTTCTCCTGTTGCCGTCATCGCGCCGCCTTCCTCTTCCTGATGCTTGCCTTTGCCCCCGGGGCGTTCCGCGAAATGCTCAGCCAGCATTGCGCTGCGCCTCGATCATCTTCCACCCGTTGCCCGACGGATCGCGGAAGCCGGCATCGACGCTGCCATAGCGGTCCACGGGTTCCTGGGTGAATTCCACGCCGACGGCCTGCATCCGATCGTATGCCGCGCGGCAATCGTCGACAACCAGCACGAGCGCCGGCATCGCGCCCTTCGCCACGATCTCCTGCAGCGTCTGCGCGGTCGCCGCGTCGACCATCGGCGCCTGCGGCTTGAACAGGCCGAGCTGGAAGGACGGCTGGTCCGGATGCTGCACCGTCAGCCAGCGATAGTCGCCGTTGCGCGCATCGGTATGGACCTGGAACCCGACCTTCTCGACATAGAATACAAGCGCTTCGTCCTGATCGCGAACGTAGAGACCGACGACACTGACACCCTGACTCATAAGACCTCCATCTGGTTGGACAGGTCCCTATTATCGTCCGCTTCCAGCCGCCGCTTCTCCGAAACTGCTATGTTGAGATCGGGCCGGTGCGCGGCACGCAGGACGCAGGCGGGCACGCGATCGAGCTGGTTCGGAGCGGCACTCGCGCGTGTGCGCAGCTCGCCCGGGCTCTCGCCGGTGATGTCGCGGAAGGTGCGCCCGAAGGTGCCGAGGCTGTTCCAGCCGGTCTGGAAAGCGATCTCGGTGATCGGCAGGGGCGTGTCGCGGAGCAGGGCCGTCGCGCGCTCGATCCGCCGCGTGAGCAGATAGCGATGCGGCGGCAGGCCGAACGCTTCCTTGAACGATCGCGCGAAATGCGCTTCGGAAACGCCGCTCACGCTTGCCAGCCGCTGGACCGGCCATTCCTCGTCCGAGGCGGCGTCCATCCGGTCCTTTGCACGCAACAGACGGCGGAGCAGTTCCGGGTCCTGGCCGCTCACATGCGCTCGCCGGGCAATTGGCTGGCCTGCTTCACCCAGTCGGCCAGCTGCGCCTCGTCGAGCGCGTCGTCCTCGTGGATGTGGAAATAGCGAACTTCCTTCTGCTTCGATTCGACCGGCGGGACCGGATCGAGCGACGTGCCGCGGAAAAAGGCGAGCTTGATGTATTTCGTCATGCAGTGGAACGCGACGAACCAGCCGTCTCCCTCGATCCCGTACAAGGGCGTGTTCCACTTCACCGCCTTGTAGACGCCGGGGACGGTGCGCGTGATGAGTGCGTCGAGGCGCTGCCCGACGTCGCGCTTCCAGCCCGGCATCGCGGCGACATAGGCCTGGACGGGCGCGTCGCCATAGCCCTTGGCGATCTGGGGATTGCCGCCGGAAAGAAGGACGGGCTCGACGGCCTTCTCCGCGACCTTGGGTTTCCCAGGCATGGTTCCGGCCATCGCGTTCGCTCCCATCCGTCGGCGCGACGTTTGTGCCTTACCGGGTGGCGGTCTGCCAACCTCCGCCCAGCGCGAGGAACAGCGACACGGTCGAATCGGAGAATTCCGCCTGGGCCTGGGCGAGCAGCGCTTCCGACGATGCGAGCGTGCGCTCGGCGTCGAGCACGATCTGGAAATTCTCCGCGCCGGCGCGATAGCGCAGCCGGGCGATCCGCGCGGCTTCCTCGCTCTGCGCGCTGGCGCGGCGCAGCGTCTCGACCCGGGTGCCCGCGGCGACATAGTTGGCGAGCGCGGTCTCGGTGTCGCGCAGCGCGGTCAGCCAGGTGCCGTCGAACGTGGCGAGCGCGGCATCGGCGCCGGCGCGTGCCTGGGCGATGCGCGCGCGGGCGACGCCGATATTGGGGAAGGTCCAGGAAATCAGCGGCCCCAGGCTGAAGCGGAATCCCTTGTCGGAGAAGAGATCGCCCGCGCTCAGCGCGGTCGAGCCGATCGACCCGCCGATGCTGATGTTGGGATAGAGATCCGCGGTGGCGACGCCGATCCGCGCAGTGGCGGCGGCGAGGCGGCGCTCGGCGGCGCGGACATCGGCGCGTCGCGCGAGCAGCGAGGTGCCGTCGCCGACCGGGATCGGCTTGGTCACGGTCGGCGAAGTCTCGCAGCTCGCGACATCGGCCGGAAACTCCGCGGGCGGCTTGCCGGTCATCACTGCCAGCCGGAACAGCGCGCCCTTGCGCGCCGCCTCGAAGGTCGGGACGTCGGCACGGGTCTGCTCGAGCTGGGCCCCGGCGCGGCTGGTATCGAGCCCGGTGCCGCGGCCGCCCTGTTCGAGGCGACGGGTCAGATCGAAGGTCTCTTCCTGCACGCGCAGGCTTTCCTTTGCCACCGCGAGCTGATGCCCGGCGGCGCAGGAATCGGCATAGGCGCGGATCGTCTCGGCGACGACGGTGACGCGGGCGAGGTCATAGGTCGCCTGGCTCGCCGCGACATCGGCGCGGCCGGCCTCGATCGCGCGGGCGATCTTGCCGAACAGGTCGACCTGGTAGCTGGCGTCGAGCCCGGCATCGAACACGTCGAGGTCCGTGCCACCCGTATTCTGTCCGAACGAGGCGCCCGACTGGCGGGTCCGCGAATAGCTGCCGCTGACCGTGGTGCTCGGCAGCCGCTGGACGCGCGTCTCGCGCAGCACCGCGCGCGCCTGGCGCAGGTTCGCGGCGGCGACGCGCAGATCGGTATTGGCGGCAAGCGCCTCGTTCACCAGCCGGTCGACCACCGGCTGATCGAACAGGTGCCACCATTCGACCGGCGGCTCCTCGCCGACAAAGCCGGGAGCAGCGGCCTGGGTCAGCGGTGCCTGGGCGGGTGCCTTGGGCGCGGGCGAGACATAATTGGGACCGACCATGCAGCCCGAAAGGGCGAGCGCGGTGGCCGCGAGAGTCAGGCTGCGCTTCATTGCGCTTCTCCCGCAACGGCGCCGGGCGTTTCGGGCGGCGGCGCCTCCTCGCGCTTCGACACGCCGGGGCTCAGCTTGCGCAGCAGCACGTAGAAGATCGGCGTGAAGATCAGGCCGAAGATCGTGACGCCGATCATGCCGAACGCCACCGCGGTGCCGAGCGACTGGCGCATCTCCTGGCCCGGGCCCGAGGCGATCGCGAGCGGGATCACGCCGAAGATGAAGGCGAACGACGTCATCAGGATCGGGCGCAGGCGCGAGCGGGCGGCGTGCACCGCGGCCTCGAACCGGTCCATGCCCTCTTCCTCGCCCTGCTTGGCGAACTCGACGATCAGGATCGCGTTCTTGGCCGCGAGCGCGATCAGCACGACCAGGCCGACCTGGGTGAGGATGTTGTTGTCCATGCCGCGCAGATTGACGCCGAGCATCGCTGCCAGGATGCACATCGGCACGATCAGGATCACTGCCAGCGGCAGATTGATGCTCTCATATTGCGCCGCGAGCACGAGGAACACGAACACCACGGCGAGGACGAAGATCAGCGCCGAGCTGCTTCCCGCCGCCTTTTGCTGATAGGCGAGGCCGGTCCATTCGAAGGTGTAGCCGGGCGGCAAGGTCTTCGCCGCCATCTGCTCCATCGCCGCGAGCGCGTCGCCCGAGGAGACCCCCGGGGCGGCGGCGCCCTGCAGCTCGACCGCGGGCAGCAGATTGTAGCGCACCACGCGCGCCGCGCCCGAATCGCGGTGGAAGCTCGCGACCGACGAGATCGGCACCATCTGGCCGCTGCTCGAGCGCACCTGGAGCCGCCCGATATCGGTGAGGCTGTCGCGCGCCGACGGCTCGGCCTGCGCCGTCACGCGGAAGGTGCGGCCGAGCAGGTTGAAGTCGTTGACATAGTTCGAGCCGATATAGGTGCTGATCGCATCGAACACCTGGCCGGGATCGACGCCGAGCAGCTGGGCCTTGTCGCGGTCGACATCGGCGCGGATGCGCGGATTGGCGGTGTTGAACAGCGAGAAGACCTGGGTGACCTTCTTCTCCTGCATCGCCGCGCCCATCATCGCGCCGGTTGCGCCCTCGAGCCCGCGCCAGCCGGCATTGGCCGAGCGGTCCTGGATCATCATCACGAAGCCCGAGCCGTTGCCGAGGCCCGGCACCGCGGGCGGCGCGATCATGAAGATGTTGGCGCCGTCGATCGCGCCGGCGAGCTGGCCGGTGAGCTGGCCTGCCAGCGCCTCGGCGCTCTGCTTCGCGCCGCGCTCCGACCAGTCCTTGAGCCGGATGAAGAACACGCCGGCGTTCGATGCCTGGCTGAAGCTCGCGCCGTCCAGGCCGGCAAAGGCCGCGCCGTCGAGGATACCGTCGGTCTTGCTGGCGATGTCAAAGGCCTTGTCGGTCACCGCGGTGGTACGGTCGAGCGACGAGCCCGGCGGCAGCTGGACGACGCCGATCAGGAAGCCCTGATCCTGTTCGGGGATGAAGCCGGTCGGAGTCGCGGTGAGCCGCCAGCCGGTCAGCGCGAGCAGCCCGGCATAGATCAGCATCATGATCAGCCCGAGCCGGATCAGGCGCGCGGTGACATGGCCGTAACGGTCCGAGAGCCATTCGAAGCCCTGGTTGAACTTCTCCGCGCCGATGCGGATCGGCCGCGACCAGCGCGGGCCTTCATTGGCGTGCACGTCGTGGTGCGGCTTGAGCAGCAGCGCGGCGAGCGCGGGCGACAAGGTGAGCGACACGAGCAGCGAGACCGCCGACGCGGCGGCGATCGTCACCGCGAACTGGCGATAGAAGATGCCGGGGATGCCGCCGACCATCGCGGTCGGGATGAACACCGAGACGAGCACCAGCCCGATCGCGATCAGCGCGCCCGACACCTCCTTCATCGTGCGGTGCGCGGCCTCGCGCGGGGGCAGGCCCGCGCGGATATGCTTCTCCACCGCCTCGACCACGACGATCGCGTCGTCGACGACGATGCCCACCGCGAGGATCAGCGCGAACAGCGACAGCGAGTTGATCGAGAAGCCGAGCGCGAGCTGCACCGCGAAGGTGGCGACCAGCGAGATCGGAATCGCGACGATCGGGATCACCGCGGCGCGCCAGGTCTGCAGGAAGACCACGACGACGATCACGACCAGCACCACGGCTTCGAGCAGCGAATGCTGCACCGCCTCGACCGACGCCGCGACATATTCGGTAGGGTTGTAGGGGATCGAATATTTCAGGCCCGGCGGGAAATCCTTGGCCATCAGGTCCATCTCGGAGAGCACGCGGTCCGCTGCCGAGAGCGAGTTGGCGCCCGGCTGCTGGACGATCGCGAGCGCGATGCCGCGCTTGCCGCCGAACGAGCCGCGGATCGAATAATCCTGGCTGCCCAGCTCGACCCGGGCGACGTCGCGCAGCCGCGTGATCGAGGCGCCGGTGGGATCGGCCTTGACCGTGATGTTCGAGAATTGCTCGACCGTGGCGAGGCGGCCTCTTACGTCGACGGGCACTTCGAACGAAGGATTGTCCTTGCCCGAGGGCGCCTGGCCGAGCGCGCCGCCCGCGACCTGGACGTTCTGCCCGCGCAGCGCCGCGACGATCTCGGCCGCGGTCAGGTTGCGCGCGGCGGCCTTGTCCGGATCGATCCAGACGCGCATCGAATAATTGCCGCCGCCGAACACCTGCACCGAGCCGACGCCGTCGAGGCGCAGCAGCCGGTCGCGGATCGCGGTGTTGGCATAGTTGCCGATATAGTCGACATCGAGGCTGTCGTCGGGCGAGGTCAGCGCCACGATCATCAGGAAGCCCGATTCCTGCTTGTTCACCGTCACGCCGATCTGGCGGACCTGGTCGGGCAGGCGCGGCACGGCGAGGTTGACGCGGTTCTGCACCAGCACCTGTGCGGCATCGAGGTCGGTGCCGGGCTTGAAGGTGATGGTGATCTGCGCGGCGCCCTGGGTCGAGGACGAGCTCATATAGAGCATGCCTTCGACGCCGTTGATCTCCTGTTCCAGCGGCTGCGCCACCGTATCGGCGATCGTCTCGGGATTGGCGCCGGCATAGCTGGCCTGCACCGCGATCGTCGGCGGCGCGATCTCGGGATATTGCGAGAGCGGCAGCAGCGGATAGCAGAACGCGCCGATCAGCGTGATGAAGACCGCGATCACGCCAGCGAAGATCGGGCGCTCGATGAAGAAGCTCGAAATGTTCATGGCGGCGCGCTCAGCGGCTGCCGGCGGGGAGCGCGGTACCGGAAGGCAAGTCGCCGTCGCCGGGCGTCGCTGCGGGTGCCTGGCCCTGCTGGATCTTGCCCGGTTGCGGCGTGACCTTCTGACCCGGGCGCGCGCGCTGGCCGCCGCCGATGATCACGCGGTCCTCGCGGGTGATGCCGCTGCGGATCACGCGCAGGTCGCCGCGCAGCGCGCCGGTCACCACCGGCTTGGCGGCGACGGTGTTGTCCTTGCCGACGACGAGCACGATCTGGCGCGCGGCATCGGCCTGGACGGCGGTGTCGGGCACGAGGATCGCCGGATAGGGGCGCGATGCCTCGAGCCGCAGCGAGCCGAACATGCCGGGCTTCAGGAAGCCGCCGGGATTGTTGATGATCGCGCGGGCGCGGATCGTGCCGGCACCGGCGTCGAGCGCATTGTCGATGAAATCGAGCGTGCCCGGATGGGCATAGTCGTTCTCGTCGCTGAGCTTGACATGCACCGGCGTGCCCGAGCGGACGCCCGAGCCGTCGCGCTGATATTTGAGCAGCAGCGCTTCCGAACCCTGGAAGACGAAGTGGATCGGATCGACCGAGACGATCGTCGTCAGCACGGTCTGATCCGCGGTGACCGAATTGCCGACATCGACGCGGCGCTCGGAGATGCGCCCGCCGATCGGCGCGTAGACATTGGTGAAGCCGAGATCGAGCCGGCGCGCACGGACATTGGCCTGTGCGGCGGCGACCTGCGCCACGCCGGTGCGGACCGCGGCCTGGCGGCTCTCGACTTCCTCCTGGCTGGCGGCGCGCGACGCGGCGAGCGTCTGCGAGCGGGCGAGCTCGGTGCGGGCGTTGGCGAGCGTCGCTTCGGCCTGGGCCTGCTGCGCTACCGCCTGGGCGAGCGCGGCCTGGGTCTGGCGCGGATCGATCGTGAAGAGCAGCTCGCCCTTGCGGACGAATGCGCCGTCACGGAAATGGATGCCCTGGAGATAGCCCGTGGCGCGCGGACGCACCTCGACGCTCTGGATCGCCTCGAAGCGTCCGACATATTCGTCCCAATCGACAAGGTCCTGCACCAGCGGCGCGGAGACCGTCACCGGCGGCGGGCCGGGGGGCGGGGGCGATTCGGCCCCGCCGCATCCGCCGAGCAGGAGCGTGCCGGCCAGAGCTGCGGCGATAACCGTCTGAGCTTTCGTCGAAAACATGCGTGCGTTCCTGATCGAGCGGTCGCCGGACACCCTCCAAAGGGGCTTTTTCTCGAGGAAAAGCCTCCCTTCAGCCTTGGTGGCTAGGCCCGTGTTTCCTCTTTGTCAACGACCGTGGACATGCTATGCGGGCGCCCGTTGACCGGCCATGTGCCGATGGTAGGGAGCGGCCATGATCCCACCCACACAGGTCCCGCGGCTGCGCAATGCCGCCGCGACGCGTGCCGCGATGCTCGACTCCGCCCGTCGCCATTTCGCGCGCGAAAGCTACGAGAATGTGGGGCTGCGGGAAATCGCCGGTGAGGCAGGCGTCGATCCCGCGCTGGTCGCGCGCTATTTCGGCAACAAGGAAAAGCTGTTCAAGGAAGCGGTGCGCGGCGACGATGAGCATATCATGCAGGGCGTGCCGCGCGATGCCCTGGCCGCGCACTTCGTCTCGCTGATCCTCGACGACGAGGGCGAGGATTCGGCGGACAAGTCCGCTAAGATCGATCGGCTGCTGATCCTGCTCAGATCGGCATCCTCGCCCAAGGCATCGCAGATCATCCGCGAGGCGATCGACGAAGACATATTGGAGCCGGTCGCCGCGGTGCTCGGCGGCGAGCACGCCGAATTCCGCGCGAGCCTGTGCCTCGCCGTGCTGATGGGCACCGGGATCCTGCGGTCGGCGATGGAGATAGATCCGCTGTGCCGGGTCGACGAAGGGCTTCTTCGCAGCCGCCTTACCGCACTGTTCGCCGCAGCCCTGGCCAGTTGAGCGAGGACAAGGGCCAGTCAATCCATCCATTTTGGACGGTAATTTGGATGCGTTTTGCGGCATTTACTGAATATGAACCACGATTCTGGTAGTTTAACTGTCGAAAATCGAAACTTTACCCGCGCTGGCGCGTAAGATGGCGATGGACAACAGTTGGAGGGGTGGCATGCGTGCGCAGCTTCAGGGCTGGTTTCAGTCTGGCGGCGATTATGCGGCAACTCTGATTGCCGGCGAACGCCGCAAGAGCCAGCGGCATATCACCGTCCTGCAGGTCGCCAAGCTGGTGACCGACTCGTGCGAAGAACTCTGCATCGTCAGGGATATTTCGAGCGGCGGCCTGAAGGCCGAGATCTACTGCTCGCTGCACATCGACGAGAAGGTGCAGATCCAGTTCAAGAGCGGTCAGCAGGTCGCCGGCCACGTCGTTTGGGTCGAGGACCGGCAGGCGGGCATCGAATTCGATCAGGCGATCGAGACCGAGCAATTGCTGGTGCGCCGCGAGCATGATCCCGAGGGTCGTCCGCTGCGTGCGCCGCGGCTCAAGGTCGATATGCCCGGCATGCTGCGCGTCAATGGCGAACAGGTCTATGTCCATGTCAGCGACATTTCGCTGGACGGATGCAAGGTGGACAGCGATCTGCTGCTCAAGCCGGGAACCGGATGCGAGATCTCGCTGCCGGGGCTCGGCTACCGCCTGGCGTCGGTCCGGTGGTTCCGCGACAACCAGGCGGGCGTGCGGTTCCACGAACGGCTGAGCTACCAGGATTTCGCGCAATGGCGGCATCGCCTGGTCTCCGGCGGAATCTGAGCCGGGGGGTGGCGCGCGGCTGAAACCCGATTATGGCGGCGGCGAGCTACCACGGATCGGGCAAGCCAAATGACTCACGCGATCGCCCATATCGGGCGCGACAAATATGCGACTTCGATCGATTTCGGCACGCGCGGGCTGATCGCGGACGAGCCCGCCGAGCGCGGCGGCGGCAATGTCGGCCCCGCACCCTATGAGCTGCTGCTGGCAAGCCTGGGCGCGTGCACCGCGATCACGCTGCGCATGTATGCCGATCGCAAGCAATGGCCGCTCGATTCGATCGACGTGCAGCTGCATCTGCACGGCCAGGGCGAGACGCTGCGGATCGAGCGCATCCTCGTTCCCGTCGGTCTCGACACGGAGCAGAATGCCCGGCTCGCCGAGATCGCGGAGCGGACTCCGGTCACGCTGACGCTCCGAAATGGCGTGCCGATTGATACGCGGCTCGGCTAGGCCCATAAC
This sequence comes from uncultured Sphingomonas sp., assembly GCA_966211615.1. Classification (GTDB taxonomy): domain Bacteria; phylum Pseudomonadota; class Alphaproteobacteria; order Sphingomonadales; family Sphingomonadaceae; genus Sphingomonas. The sequence goes on along the minus strand of CBIHNZ010000009.1, from coordinate 58,471 downwards.
GGGGCGTGAACTTAGACAAAGTACGAGGTCGCGTATGTTGAGCGCCAATACCGGAATGGACGATTCGGCGACCTTGCTCGTCGTCGACGACGATCGCGACATCCGCCTGTTGCTGGCGAATAGCCTGGGCGCACGCGGCTATCGCGTCGAGACCGCATCGAACGCGCGCGACATGGATCAGATCCTCGCACGCACCCCGATCGACCTGGTGATCCTGGACATCATGATGCCCGGCGAGGACGGGCTTTCGGCATGCCGGCGCATCGCACGGCAGGACGGACCGGAAGTGGTGCTGCTGAGCGCGCTGGGCGAGGAACAGGACCGTATCCTGGGCCTTGAAGTCGGCGCGAGCCACTATCTGCCCAAGCCCTGCTCGCCGCGCGAGATCCTGGCGACGGTGCGCGCGGCGCTGCGCAAGCGCGGCGCGATCGCGGCGCCCGAGGGCGATGTCTACAGCTTCGAGGGCTGGCGGATCGACCTGGGCAGCCACGAGCTGTTCGATCCCAACGGCGTGCTGGTGGGATTGACCGATGGCGAGTTCGCGGTGTTGCGCGTGTTCATCGAGCGGCCGCGCCGCGTGCTTTCGCGCGAGGCACTGCTGGCGGCGGCGCGCGGCCCCGATTCGGACGCCTATGACCGCGCGATCGACGTGCAGGTGAGCCGGCTTCGCCGCAAGCTGCGTGCCGGCGGCGACGAAATCATCCGCACCGTCCGCAACGAGGGTTATCTGTTCGTCCCCAGGGTCGTGCGCGCCTGATGGAGAGGAGGAGGGCGGCGCGTTCGCCGCTGTTTCTGCGCATCTTCCTGCTGATGCTGATCTGCGTCGCGGTGACGCAGCTGCTCAACGTTCTGCTCCTGCTCGCGATCCAGGCGCCGACCGCCAAGCTCTACACCGTCGGCCAGGTCGCCAATGCGCTGCAGCGGCATCCCAACGACAATACCGACGATTTCGTCGTGTCGAAGGCCAGCAGCGTCACGCTTTCGCCGTGGAATCCACGCGGCGAGCGCACACAGATGGCGCTGGCCATGCTGTTGGGCGTCGATCCGCAGAATATCGACGTCCGTTTCGAGCGCCCCTTTCTGATGCGCGAACAGGTCTATGATCGGTCGAGCGTGCCGCGGTTGACGCCGCCGGCCAGCCTGGCAGCGGCGCGCGATCTGGCGCTCGTCGGAGATTTCACGGCGGCGGTACGGCAATCCGACGGGCATTGGCTGAAGATCGAACCCGTGCCCGGCTTCGAACCCTGGCGATGGTTCGTGCTGATCTGGCTGGTGCTTTCGGCACTTGCCGTCGCGCCGTTCGCCTGGGCATTGGCGCACCGGCTCGCCAAGCCTATTGGTGCCTTTGCCGCGGCGGCGGAAAGGCTCGGGCGCGATCCGCGGGCCGCGCCGCTCGAAGTGGACGGACCGGCGGAAATCGCCGAGGCGGCACATGCGTTCAATCAGATGCAGGCGCGGCTCAATCGCTATGTAGACGATCGCGCGATCGTGATCGCGGCGATCGCGCACGATCTCCGGACCCCGCTGATGCGGCTCGGGTTGCGGATCGAGACGGCACCCGAGGCGCTTCGGGATACCTGCGAGAACGACATCCGCGAGATGCAGGCGATGATCTCGGCGGCGATGACCTATGTCCGCGACACCAGCAAACCGGGGGTGCGGCGGCCGCTGGACCTGCGTTCGCTTGCCGAGACCGTGGTCGATGACCTGAGTGACCATGGCGAAGCCGTGTCGCTCGACACCGGTGAGCCGTTGGTACTCGATGGCAATCCGGTGGCGCTGAAGGCGATGCTGAGCAACCTGGTGTGCAACGCGGTCAAATATGGCGGGGGCGCCGAAGTCTCGCTCGCGCGGATCGACGGGCATGCCGTGATCGAAGTGCGCGACGACGGGCCCGGCATCCCCTCCGAGGATCTCGAACGCGTGTTCGAGCCTTTCTTCCGCGGCGAGCGCTCGCGCAATCGCGATACCGGCGGGATCGGGCTGGGGTTGGCCAGCGCGCGCGCGGTGGCCCGGGCGCATGGCGGCGATGTCATGCTCGAAAATCGCGAGAGCGCCGGATTGCTGGCACGGGTGACGCTTCCCGTCTGAGGCGGCGCGCTCCGCTGGATTGCATCCGGCTTTGCTGGTAGCGCTATCAGCAACGCGGCGGGGACACGCCGGGACAAGAGGAGCTGGATCATGGGAACTCGTCGGGAGTTGCTGGGCGGAATCGGGGCCGGGCTGGTCGCCGGGGCATTCGCTCGACCCGCTTGGGCACAGGGCAAGCGCAAGCTCGGCTATGCGATTGTGGGCCTGGGCAATTACGCGACCAACCAGATCATGCCGCGGATCAAGGATTGCGAATTCGCCGAGCTGAAGGCGCTGGTGAGCGGTACGCCGGAGAAGCTCGAGCGCTACGGCGCCCAATACGGCATCCCCAGGACGCACTGGTACAATTACCAGAATTACGACAGCATCCGCGACAATCCCGATATCGACCTGGTCTATGTCGTGCTGCCCAACAGCATGCATGCCGAATATGCGATCCGGGCGAGCAATGCGGGCAAGCACGTGCTGTGCGAGAAGCCGATGGCGATCTCCTCGGCCGAATGCGAGGCGATGATCGCGGCCGCGAAGCGGGCGGACAGGAAGCTGATGATCGGCTATCGCTCGCATTTCGAGCAGTACAACCTCCTCGCGATCCGCACGGTGAAATCGGGGGAGATCGGCGTCCCCAAGGTCATCAGCGCCAATCACGGCTTCAATGCCCAGCCGAACCAGTGGCGGCTCGACAGGCCGATGTCGGGCGGCGGATCGCTGATGGACATCGGCATCTACAGCCTCAATGCTGCGCGCTATCTCGCGGGCGAGGAGCCGATCGCGGTGAGTGCGATGGAATCGACCGACCGCAGCGATCCGCGCTTCAAGAATGTCGAGGACCAGATCGACTTCCAGCTGCGCTTTCCCTCGGGGATCATCGCCAACTGCGTCTCCAGCTATTCCACCGGCCACAACGACTATCGCGTGACGGGTACCAAGGGTTGGGTGGGGCTGGAGCCGGCCACTCCCTATGACGGCCACAAGATGTGGAAGCGCGTCGCCGGCAAGACCGAGCCGATCGTGTTGCCGGCGCCGGCCAAGAGCCAGTTCGTCGGACAGCTCGATCACCTCGCCGAATGCGCGATGAGCGGGCGCGAGCCGATCGTGTCGGGCGAGGAAGGCCTGCGCGACATGCGGCTCATCGAGGCGATCTACCAGTCGGCGCGCGAGGGCCGTGCGATCAAGCTGACCGCATGAAGCGCCGCGACGTGATGAAGGCGGGCGCGCTGCTGGCGGCGTCCGCCTGGGCGCCGGTCGCCATGGCCGGGCAGGGCAGGGACCATGGCGCGCGGATCAAGGCGCTGATCGGCGAGATGACCTTGGCCGAGAAGCTGGGCCAGATGACCCAGATCCCGGGCGGGCGGCAGAAATCGCTCAATTCGAAGCTCGACGCGGCGATGCTCGATCGGGTGCGCAAGGGCGAGATGGGATCGTTCCTCCACATCGCCGGGGCCGAGCCCCTGCGCGAACTGCAACGCGTCGCGGTCGAGGAATCGCGGCTCAAGATCCCGCTGCTGTTCGCGATGGACGTGATCCACGGCTATCGCACGATCCTGCCGGTGCCGCTGGCGCTGGCGGCGAGCTGGGACCCGGGCGTGGCCGAGGCGGCGGCGCGGCTGGCGGCGGAGGAGGCCTGGGCGGCGGGGCTGCACTGGACCTTCACGCCGATGGTCGACGTGGCCCGCGATCCGCGCTGGGGCCGGGTGGTCGAGGGTGCGGGCGAGGATCCCTATCTCGGCGCGCGCATGGCCGAGGCGCAGGTGCGGGGCCTCCAGGGTGCGGACCTCGCCAAGGGGCAGCGGCTGATGGCCTGCGCGAAGCATTTCGTCGGCTATGGCGCGGCGATCGGCGGGCGCGATTATGACAGCGCTGACGTGTCCGACCGGACGCTCAACGAAGTCTATCTGCCGCCCTTCCACGCGGCGGCGCGGGCGGGCGTGGCGAGCTTCATGACCGCGTTCAACGATCTGGGCGGTGTGCCGATGACCGCGAACGCGGCGCTGGTGCGCGGGACGCTCCGGGAAGCCTGGGGCTATGACGGGCTGATCGTCAGCGACTGGAACGCCATCAAGGAACTCATCAACCACGGCGTCGCGGAAACCCCCGCCCAGGCCGCCGCGCTGGCACTGCGCGCGGGTGTCGACATGGACATGGCGAGCGGCACCTATGCCGAGCATCTGGGCAGCGCGGTGGCGGCGGACGCGTCGCTGCTGCCGCTGGTCGACCAGGCGGTGGAGCGCATCCTCGCAGCCAAGGCGCGGCTCGGGCTGTTCGACGATCCCTATGGCTTCGGCGATCCGGCGCGGGAGAAGGCGCCGCTGAACCGGCCGGTGGCGCGCGATCTGGCGCGGCGCGCGATCGTGCTGCTGCGCAACGAGGGCGGGCTGCTGCCCCTCAAGCCGGGCGCCAAGGTCGCGCTGATCGGCGCGCTGGCCGACGACGCTTCCTCGACGCTCGGCTCGTGGCGCGCGCGGGGGCAGGCCGAAGACGGCGTGACGCTGCGCAACGCGCTGGGCGATGCGGTCGAGTACCAGCCGGGCGTCAAGCCGCGCGGCAACGACGGATCGGGCATCCCTGCCGCGATCGCGGCCGCCAGGCGCGCCGACGTGGTGCTGCTCGCGATCGGCGAGGATTACGACTTCACCGGCGAGGCGCGCAGCTATGCCGAGATCGGCTTGCCGGGCCTGCAGATCGCCCTGGTCGAGGCGCTGAAGGCGACCGGCAAGCCGATCGTCGCGATCCTGATGGGCGGGCGGCCGCTGGCGCTCGAGAAGGTGCTGACCGGCATCCCGGCGGTGCTGCAGACCTGGCTGCTCGGGATCGAGAGCGGCCCGGCGATCGCGGACGTGCTGACCGGCAAGGCATCGCCCGGCGGGCGGCTGCCGATCGGCATGCCGCGGGTCACCGGCCAGTCGCCGATCCCCTATGCGCATCTTCCCACCGGGCGCCCCGCCAATCCGGACCTGGGCATCGACAGCGCGCGGTATCGGGACGTCGATATCGGCCCGCTCTTCGCGTTCGGGCACGGGCTCGGCTATTCCAAGGTGCAATATGGCGAGCTGTCGCTGAGCGCGGCGGAGGTCCCCGCCACGGGCATGTTGACCGCGACGGTCACGGTGACCAACACCGGCAAGACCGCGACGGACGCGGTCGTCCAGCTCTATGCCAATGATCCCATTGCATCGGTCTCACGCCCCGACCGCGAGCTGCGCGGATTCGTGCGCGTGGCGCTCAGGCCCGGCGAGACCCGCAAGGTCAGTTTCACACTCAGTGCCGCACAGTTCGGCATCTGGCAGCCGGGCAAATGGGTCGTCGAGCCGGGCGAGATCAAGCTGATGGTCGGCGCGTCCTCCGACGATCTCCGCGGCGAGGCGAGCTTCCGCATCGCCGGCACCTCGACAAGCGACATGCCGGCGACGTCGATCGCCACCAAGGTGAAGGTCGCATGATGGCCGAGCCCTGGCACACGCTGCTGATCGTCGCGGCGAGCATCGCCGCGGTCATCCTGTTGGTGCTCAAGCTCAAGTTCCAGCCCTTCCTCGCGCTGCTGCTGGTGGCGCTGGTGACCGGGCTCGCGTTCGGCGGCGATCCCCAGGCGGTGATCGGCGCGATCCGCAAGGGCACCGGCGAGGCGCTCGGCTTCGTCGCGGTGGTGATCGGGCTGGGCGCGGTGCTCGGCGGGCTGCTCGAAGCGAGCGGCGGCGTCAACGCCATCGCCCATCGCCTGCTCGATGCATTCGGCGAGAAACGCATCCCCTGGGCGCTCACCGCGATCGGCGTGGTCGTCGGCGTGCCTCTGTTCTTCGACGTCGCCTTCATCATCCTCGCGCCCTTGCTCGCCACGCTGTCGATCCGCGCCGAGCGGCGGGTGACCTATTTCGCGCTGCCCCTGCTCGCCGGGCTGATGACGATGCACGCGCTGCTGCCGCCGCATCCGGGACCGGTCGCGGTCGCCGAGCTGCTCCACACCGATTACGGCCGGATGGCGCTCTACGGCCTGATCTGCGGCATCCCCTCCGCGATCCTCGCCGGGCCGATCTTCGCGCGGCTGGCGCATGGCGCGCCGGGTTTCGGCGACCAGAACCCGCCGCCGATGCTCGACGAGGGCGCGCCGCAGACCGATCCGATCGGGTTCTGGCCGGCTTTGCTGGCGATGCTCTTCCCGCTCGCGCTGATCCTGGTCGCGGCGGTGGCGGGGCAGGCGATGGCGGACGGACCGGCCAAGACCGCGCTGCTGTTTCTCGGTCACCCTTTCACTGCGTTGATCCTGGCGGCGCTCTCGGTCACTTTCTGGCTGCGCTTCGTCGAGAACGCGCCCTTCGCCACGCTCTCCCGGATCATGACCTGGGCGCTCGAGCCCGCCGGGCTGATGGTCCTGATCATCGGCGCGGGCGCGGCGTACAAGGAGGTGCTGATCGAATCGGGCGCCGGCACCCAGATCACCCATGCGGTGAGCGCGGCGCAGGTCTCGGTGCCGGTCTTCGCCTTTCTGCTCGCCGCGTTCGTCCGGGTGGCGCAGGGCTCCGCGACGGTGGCGATGGTCACCGCGGCGGGGCTCGCCGGGCCGCTGATCACCGGCGCAGCGCTCAGCCCGGACCGCATCGCGCTGGTGACGGTGGCGATCGGCGCGGGCGCGACGGTGGCCAGCCATGTCAATGACACCGGCTTCTGGCTGGTGAAGCAATATCTCGGGCTCACCGAAGCCCAGACCTTTCGTAGCTGGACGATCGGCGCGACGATCGCGGGGCTTTCGAGCTTCGCGATGGCGCTGCTCCTCTGGCCCTTTGTATGACGGAGAGAATGATGATCGAGACGACGCGCCGCACCGTGCTGGCCGGTATGGCCGCCTTGCCCTTCGTGCCTGCGCTGGCGCGCGCCGAGACGGTGGGCGGGATCACCCGGCTCGACCCCGAGCTCGACACGATCCTCGACGTGAACGCGGCCGTAGAGGTGATCGCCGACGGCATCCAATGGGCCGAGGGGCCGGCCTGGGTGAAGCAGGGCGGCTACCTGCTCTTCTCCGATCCGCCCGCGAATCTTGCCTATCGCTGGAAGGAAGGCGAGGGGAAGAGCGTGTTCCTCAAGCCCTCGGGCCTGGCGGGGCCGATCCCGGCGGGCGTGCGCGAGGCGGGCTCGAACGGCATGGTGATGGACGACAAGGGCCGGCTGGTGATGGCGGACAGCGGCACGCGCGCGATCGCCCGCGTCGATCTCGCGACCAAGAAGAAGACGATCCTCGCCGCCCGCTACCAGGGCAAGCGCTTCAACAGCTGCAACGACCTGGTGATCGCCAGGTCGGGCGCGATCTATTTCACCGATCCGCCCTACGGGTTCACCGAAGGCGACGCGTCGCCGCTCAAGGAACTCAAGTTCAACGGCGTCTACCGGCTCGGCATCGACGGCAAGGTGGTGCTGATCGATCCCGGCCAGACGCGCCCGAACGGTATCGGCCTCTCGCCCGACCAGAAGACGCTCTACGTCGCGGTCTCGGACGACAAGGCGCCCTTCATCCATGCCTATCCGCTGGGCGAGGACGGGTTGCCGCGCGGCTCGCGCATCTTCGCCGACTTCCGCGACGGCATCGCCAAGGGACTGCCGGGCCTGCCCGACGGAATGAAGGTCGGCGCGAGCGGGCATCTCTTCGCCAGCGGCCCGGGCGGTATCCATGTCCTCGCGCCCGACGGGCGGCGGCTCGGGCTGATCTCGACCGGTAAGGCCGCGGCCAATTCGGCGTTCGGCGAGGACGGCCGGACGTTGTTCATCACCTCCAGCGACAAGGTCGTGCGCGTGCGGCTCAAGATTTCGGGCTGGTAAGTTAAATCCTCCCCGAGCTTGTCTCGGGGAGGGGGACCGCGCCCGCAGGGCGTGGTGGAGGGGCCGCCCAAGACCGGGAAGAGCGCAGCGAGGATGGGGCTGCGCGCTGCCTCCACCACCGCTTGCGGCGCGACATTGAGTAGCAAATGTACCAATGTATTCGCGAAATTATTGGGCGAAGAGCACGGCCTCTCCGTAGCCTGCATCGATTGCCTTGCCCAATTGCTCTCGAAAACGGTCTACTTCGCCGTAGCTTGTGTGGAATTGCGACTGGCACCTATTCCAGTCGCTGCCAAAGTCCCTCAGCGCTGCCTTGACGCTCAGATGCCCGACGGAGTCCATCGGTTCGATCCGTAGTTCGATGCAGTCGTCATGCCACAGCATGTCGAGCGGGCTTTCCTTTGGGATTGGAAAAGTTCGCAGGGCTGCCCTCAGGTTCTCAAACTCGTGGGGTGAGCACCAGTAGCGACACTGCCCTTTGAAATCGCCCGTATCGAACGAGGCAATCAGAGATGTATCGCCGTCGTCATCGTTCACAAAATTGAGGGAAAAGTGAGCCATCCGAACCAGCTTAGGCAGAGCAAATTGGTCTACACAAGCAACGATGGTTCATCGCTTGGTGCGGTTGGTACCCGGTGTCGCCGCGGCTGCCGCTCCTCTCCCTTCCCCAACAAGCTCGGGGGATTCGGATGGTAAATGCTTTTGCGAGTGACTTGCATTAGAATTTGAGCGCTGCTAGCGGCGCGCGACAGATCCGCGGGCATGGTGCCGAGCGGGCGGGGGAAACACCATGTCGCGTCGCTCGTATCTTTCGCTGCCCCTGTTTGCGCTCGCCGTGACGATGCCGGGCATGGCTTTCGCGCAGGATTCGGGCGTGACGCCGGTGGCCGGGGAACCGGCAACCGATCCGTCGGACGAGATCGTCGTCACCGCCGCGCGTACCATCCTGCCGCCCAACGCGCTGCCGCTGACGATCGACGTGATCGACAAGAAGTCGCTCGACCAGCAGATCGCGATCTCGGGCTCGGTGACCGATGCGGTGGCGACCCTGACCCCGTCCTTCTCACCGACCCGTCAGAAGCTCTCGGGCGCGGGCGAGACGCTGCGCGGGCGCTCGCCGCTCTACGCGATCAACGGCATCCCGCAGTCGACGCCGCTGCGCGACGGTGCCCGCGACGGCTTCACCATCGACGGCTTCTTCGTCGACCGGGTCGAGCTGATCTATGGCTCGAACGCGCTGCAGGGGATCGGCGGCACCGGCGGCATCGTCAACCAGGTCACGGTAGGCGCGCCGAAGCAGGACGGGATCAGCGGCCGGGTCCTGCTCCAGGGCAGTGCGGACAATGGTTTCAGCAAGGACGGCATCGGCGGCAAGGTCGCCGGGCTGGTGCAGTACAAGGCGGGCCGTTTCGATGCGACCTTCGGCGCGGCCTATGACAAGCGCGGCGTCTTCTACGACGGCGACGGCCGCCGCGTCGGCCTCAACCTGACCCAGGGCGAGACGCAGGATTCGAACACGGTCTCGCTGTTCGCGCGGCTCGGCTACCAGGTCGGGGAGACCGGACGGCTCGACCTGATCGCCAGCCGCTTCGAGCTGAAGGGCGACGGTGACTATGTCGCGATCCCCGGCAATCGCCTGACCGGCGTGCCGACCAGCTCGGTGCGCGGAAACCCGCCGGGCATCCCGGCCGCCAGCCGCACCGAGAGCATTGCGCTGACCTATGCCGACACCGCGCTCTGGGGCGGAAACTTCGTCAGCCAGATCTTCTTCAACCGCAGCCGCGACACGTTCGGCGGCGAGATCGCGCCGATCGCGACCTTCCAGGATCCGGCGATCGATCCGACGCTCAAGCTGTTCGACCAGTCGCAGAATCGCTCGCGCAAGATCGGCGCGAAACTCTCCTATGAGCGTGCGGTCCCCGGCTTCGAGAACCTCACGCTGACCGCGGGACTCGACGCCCTGTCCGACAATACCGCCCAGCTGCTCGTCGCGACCAACCGCGTCTGGGTGCCGCCCAGCCAGTTCCGCAGCATCGCGCCGTTCGGTCAGGCCAATCTCAAGCTGTTCGACGGCGCGCTGCGCCTGGCCGGTGGCGTGCGCTGGGAGAATGTCGAGATCAAGGTCGACGACTATCACACGCTTGCCTCGACCACCTATGTTGCGCCCAACCTCGCGACCTATGGCGGCGTCGCGGTCGCCGGCGGCAAGCCCAAGTTCAACGATCTGCTGGTCAATGGCGGTGTCGTGCTCGAGCCCTGGGCCGGCATCCGCGCCTATGCGAGTTATGCCCAGGGCTTCACCGTGCCCGATATCGGCCGCATCACCCGCGCGATCAACAAGCCCAACCAGGACATCGACACCTATGTCGACATCCAGCCGATCGTCTCGAACAACCGCGAGATCGGCGTCGAGATCAAGCGCGGCCCGCTCGACGCGTCGGCCACCTATTTCTGGTCGTCGAGCGACAAGGGCCAGCTGCTGATCGCCAATCCCGGCGGCATCTTCGACGTGCAGCGCCAGCGGGTCGAGATCCAGGGGCTCGAGCTCAACCTGGGCGTGCGCCTGCCGATCGACGGCCTGCGCGTCTCGGCGGGTTATGCGCATCTCGACGGGCGCTACGACAGCAGCGTCGTGCCCGACGGCGTGGTCGACACCGATCTCGACGGCACGAACATCTCGCCCGATCGCCTCAACCTGTCGGCAAGCTATGCCAAGGGGCCGCTCTCGGCGCTGATCCAGACGCAATTCTATCTGTCGCGCAGCTTCCAGGGCCGGGTCCGCGATCCGCGCAACGATTTCGGCGGCTACACGGTCACCGATGCGAGCCTGCGCTATGACATCGGCATCGGCGCCCTGTCGCTGAGCGTCCAGAATCTGTTCGACAAATTCTATATCGACTATAGCAGCGACACCCGGCTCCCGACCGACAATCTGAGCTATTTCGCCGGCCGCGGCCGCACCTTCACCCTGGGCTGGGACTATCGGTTCTGATGATGAAATGGCTCGACCTGGTCCATCGCTGGACCGGCGGGATCATCGGGCTGGTGCTCGGCATCATGGGCCTGACCGGCGCGATCCTGGTCCATGAGGAGAGCTGGCTCTCGCTGACGCTCCCGCACGCCGCCGACGCGCGGATCGCTGATCCCACCATGATCGCCGCGACGACCGAGAAGCTGCTTGCTGCCAATTCCAAGGCACAGAGCATCATCTATGCCGGCGACCGCTTCGGGCTGGACCAGCTGCGCCTCGCCAAGGGGGCGGGCGCCTATGCCGATCAGGCGGGCAATGTGGTCGCGCGCTGGCAGAGCCAGTGGGAGCGGCCCGAGCTGTGGATCTTCGACCTCCACCATCATTTGTTCAGCGGCGATGTCGGCGAGACCGTGATCGGCGTGGCGGGCATCGCCGCGCTCCTGTTCATCGTCACCGGCGCGATCCTGTGGTGGCGCACGCGGCGGACCTTCAAGTTCCGGCTCTGGCCCAAGCGGCTGAGCCGTCCGGCGATCGTGATGCAGCATCGCGACCTGGGGATCGTGATGGCGCCGCTGCTGCTGCTGTCGGTGGTCACCGGCACGATGATGATCTTCAAGCCCTTCGCCGCGTTCGTCGTCGCGCCGTTCGGGTCGCTCGCCCAGGCCAGCGCCATGCCGAAGGTGAAGAGCGGCCCGCTCGCGCCCAGGCCGGACTGGTCCGCGATGATCCTCGCCGCGCATGCGCGCTTCCCCGACGCGCAGATCCGCATCCTCGCGATCCCGCGCAAGCCGGGCGAGCCGATCTCGATCCGGATGAAGCGCGCGGGCGAGTGGCTGCCCAATGGCCGGTCGACGGTCTATTTCGATGCCGCCGACGGCCGCCTGCTCGCCGCGAACGACGCGCTGGCGATGCCCAGGGCCGCACAGGTCTTCAACGGCGCCTATCCGCTGCATGCCGCCAAGGTGGGCGGGCTCGCCTATCGGCTGGTGATGACCTGCTCGGGGCTGGCGCTGGCGCTGCTCGGCAGCCTCACAGTCTGGACCTTCTGGTTCAGGCGTCCGCGGCCGCGAAAGCGCGCGCCGGCCTGACTCGCGGTTTCCGGGACCTTGGCCTAGATCAAGGCCATGTCCGAACCCGAGGCGATTCCCGCCGCTACCGTGATCGTGATGCGCGAAAGCGCCGGCGGCCCGCCCGAACTGCTGATGGTCGAGCGCGCGCGGGCGATGGCGTTCGCCGGCGGCGCGCTGGTGTTCCCCGGCGGGCGGATCGATCCGGGCGACCATGCACTGGCGGCGCGCCATCCGGGCGATCCCGACGACAACGCGGCGCGGATCGCGGCGGTGCGCGAAACGCTGGAGGAGGCGGGCGTGGCGGTCGGGCTCGACATCGCGGGCGACGCGATTCCCGAGCTCCGGCAGCGGCTCTATGCGGGTGAGCCGATGGGCGCGCTGATCGAGGCAATGGGCGGCGTGCTGCGGCTCGACGCGCTGGTCCCGTTCGCGCGCTGGCTGCCCGACAATGTCCGGCACCGGGTGTTCGACACGCATTTCTACCTCGCCCGCGCACCCGAGGATGCCGCCCCGGTGGTCGACGGGAACGAGAATGTCCGCGTCTTCTGGGCCACCGCGCGCGCGGTGCTCGATGCGGCGGATACCGGCGCGGCGACGATCATCTTCCCGACGCGGCGAAACCTGGACCGGCTCGCCTTGTTCGGTTCGTTCGAGGATGCCGCCGCCGATGCCGGCCGGCATCCGATCCGCACGGTCACGCCGTGGATCGAGACGCGCGACGACGGCCAGTATCTCTGCATCCCCGATGACCTCGGCTATCCGGTGACCGAGGAGCGGCTGGATCGGGCGATCCGCGCGTGAGGGCGATACGCCAGACGATCCTGGTGATGCTCGCCTTCGCGCTGCTCCTCGGCGGGGTGCTGATCATCGTCACGCTGGTGCGCAACCGGCCGCAGGACCTGCCCTGGACGCGGCTCGATCTGAGCCAGAAGGTGGGAGCGTTCACCGGCCGCAAGATCGCCGGGCTGACGGACGATTTCGCTGAATGCCGCGCGCTGCTCCGCGCCGCGGGGGTCAATTATACGGTGCTGGCGGCGGTCGAGACGCAGGGACAATGCGGCTATGCCGATGGCGTCCGCTTCGCTCCCGGCGGATCGCGGACGATTGCGTACAGCCCGGCAAATCTGGGCACGTCATGTCCGGTCGCCGCCGCGCTCGCGGTGTGGGAGTGGAACGTCGTCCAGCCCGCCGCGCAGAAGCATTTCGGTGCGCAGGTCGTTTCGATCGAGCATCTCGGCAGCTATTCGTGCCGGCGCATCTATGGCCGCAGTTCGGGCGACTGGAGCGAGCATGCCACGGCGGACGCGCTCGACGTCGCGGCATTCCGCCTGTCGAACGGAGAGCGGGTCAGCGTGCTGACGGACTGGCCGAAGGGCGGGGAGAAGGCCCGGTTCCTGCACGAGGTGCGCACGGGCGGGTGCCGGCTGTTCTCGACGGTGCTGTCGCCGGACTATAACGCGGCGCACCGCGATCATCTGCACCTGGACGAGGCGGCGCGGGGCGAGATGGGGTGGCGCACCTGCCGGTAGACGCCCGCATTCGTCATCCCGGACCTGTTCCGGGGGCCACCGTGTCGCAGGGCGGAGCGGTAGGTGGGGATCGGCCCTTGGGCCTGCCACTCTAACCGCGTCGACATCGTCCCGCCGCGCCCTGGGCCCCGGAACAAGTCCGGGGTAACGGCTGACTAAGACGCTTGCGCTTCAGGCCTTCAGTTCGGCAGCGCCTGCGGATCGACCTTTTCCACCCATTGCGGGAAGAAGGCCGGCTGGCGGTTCGACCAGCCCGAGGCGGTCGCCGCGGCTTCGCTGATCGACTGGAGCAGCTTGCGGCGCAGATCCGGGTGGAGGTGCGGCAGCGCCGCGGCCGAGCAGAAGGCCGAGGGGAGCCAGGGGCGGACCTCGGCGCCGATCAGCCGCTCGTAGAGGAAACGATAGGCCGAGAAGGTGGTGAGGCGGCCCTGGCCGAGATCGAAGGCGGAGACGGTGACGAGCGGCGCCATGAACGGTTCGATCGAGGGAAGATCGGAATCGTCCGGCATCAGCGCGCGGACCTCGGGAAGCCGTTCGTACATATTGGCCTGGGCGCGGATGCTGGCGGCTTCGACCACGTCGCGCGACCAGCGCTCGAGCGCGTCGGTGCGTTCCAGGCCGATATCGAGCGAGCGGCGGACGTACCGCTGTGTCGCTGCGCTGAAGCCGGCGAATTCCTTCATCTCAGCCAGCGTCATCGCGCCTTCGGCTGGTCTCATCTTGGACGCCATCGAACCAACTCCCACCCACTCTCGACCCCTCGGATTGGATGATGCGCCGTCTTGGTTAACGTGCGCTTTATCGCCCGATCCGCCCTATTCCCATAATAGGAGACGATTACCTGTTGCGGCGCAACATAACTTGCGACGAACCGAAGGTATCGTCCGGAATCTTGTGTTAGCGTGATGCTTTTGCGCAACAAAAGCGAGGTCGTACCTATGCGGAGCCGTCCCGCGATGGTCCATTCCGGAAGGCCCACTATGGTAGTGTTCCGAAGGGGGTACGACATGGTTGCCCGGGTTGGTTCCTGCCCTTCAGCAGCGGTTTTCGGCGTTCTATCGGTTTGGCGCAACGGTTCGTCCCATCGGCGAGCCGAGGTAGTGTACCGGTAACCCGCGATCTGGTTAGCACCTCCTCATACAGATTCGCTTCCTGACCGGGGGGTCTATGAATTTTCGTGGTTTTGCAGCGCGCGTTGCGCTGGTGGCGGCTTGCGCCCTGATGACTGCAGTCCCGGCCCAGGCAAAGGGCATGTTCTGGCAGTGCGCCACCTATGCCCGTGCGATCTCCGGCGTCGATATCCATGGCAATGCCTGGACCTGGTGGGACCAGGCCGCAGGCCGCTACGAGCGCGGCGAAACCCCCAAGGTCGGTTCGGTCATGTCCTTCCAGCGCACCGCGCGCATGCCGCTCGGCCATGTCGCGATGGTGTCGAAGGTGGTCAGCGCCCGCGAGGTCCTGCTGACCCATGCCAACTGGTCGCGCCGCGGCGGGATCGAGCGCAACGTCCGCGCGGTCGACGTGTCGGCGGCAGGCGACTGGAGCGCAGTGAAGGTGTGGTTCGCACCGAACGGCGATCTCGGCACCTCGACCTATCCGGTCAACGGCTTCATCTATTCGAACGGCGAGCCCAAGACCGACTGGGACGTCAAGCCCGAGCAGATGGCTTCGCTTGATCTCGACCTGAGCGACCTGGTCCCCGAGGCCGACGTCAACTGATCTCCTCCGTCGCCTGATGGTGACGGACGCAGCGCTTCACGCCCCCGGCGTGAACTTCATCGCGACCCCGTTCATGCAATAGCGCTTGCCCGTGGGCGGTGGGCCGTCGTCGAAGACATGGCCCAGATGCCCGCCGCAGCGCCGGCACAGCACTTCGGTGCGCGACATGCCCAGGGTATTGTCGCTCCGCGTCGTCACGGCATTCTTGAGCGGGGCGTAGAAGCTCGGCCAACCGGTGCCGCTGTCGAACTTGGTGGTCGAGGAATAGAGCGGCAGATCGCAGCCGGCGCACGAGAAGATGCCCTTGCGGTGCTCCTTGTTGAGCGGACTGGTTCCCGGGAACTCGGTCGCACCCTGGCGGAGCGTCCGGTACGCAGCCGGGCTCAGCCGCTTCTTCCATTCGGCATCGGTGAGCGTGAACTCGAAATGCTGCGCGGCCTGGCTCGGCTCGGGCGCGCAACCGACGGTAACCGCCACCGCGCCTGCGCCGGCAATGCCCAGAAGCCTGCGTCGGCTGATATCCATGTTCGAAAACTCCATAACTCGCATATGGTAGTTTCGAACGGCCACGCCATCCGGTTGCACCGACGGCGCAATAAATTTCAGTAGCGGCTGAGCTCCGCCGGCATCTTCTTATAGCCATGGACGAAGCAGGCGGCGACGCGCTCGGGCTCGCGCAGCACGTTCACCCGCAGGCGGCGCTTCGCCATCTCCTCCATCAAGATGCCGATCTGCAGCTCGGCGAGCCGCGCGCCGACGCAGCGATGGATGCCATGCCCGAACGCCAAATGCCGCCGCGCATTCTCGCGGTCGACGATGATCTTGCTCGCATTGGGAAAGACGCTCTCGTCGCGATTGGCCGAGAGGTACCAGAGCGCGAGCTTGTCGCCCTCGCGGATCTTCTGCCCTTCCAGCTCGCTGTCCTGCGTCGCGGTGCGGCGCATATGGGCGAGTGGCGTCTGCCAGCGGATGATCTCCTGCGTGGCATTGGCGATCAGGCCGGGATCGGCCTCCAGCTTTGCGCGCTCGTCCGGGAACTGCCCGAGCCCCCAGGCATAGGCGCTCATCGAATTGCGCGTGGTGTCGTTGCCGCCGACGATCAGCAGGATCAGGTTCCCGAGGAACTCCATCTGGTCCATCTCGGCCATCGCGTCCGAATGGATCATCATCGAGATGAGGTCGGGGGTCGGCTCCTTGCCGACCTTCGAATTCCACAGGTTGCCGAAATAGGCGGCGCATTCGAACAGGATGTTGCGCCGTTCCTCCTTGCGCACCGGATCCTTGGCGATCTCGATGTCCCCGGCCCAGTCGGACCAGTAGGTGAGCTTGCGGCGGTCCTCCCAGGGGAAGTCGAACAGGATGGCGAGCATCTGGGTGGTCAGCTCGATCGAGACCTGGTCGACCCAGTCGAATTCCTGGCCCACGGGCAGCGAGTCGAGGATTTCGGCGCTTCTTGCGCGAATATTCTCGCTCATCCGCACCATCTCGCTGGGCGTGAAGGCGGGCGAGACGGTGCGCCGCTGGCCGGTATGCTTGGGCCGGTCCATCGCGATGAACATCGGCATCTTGATGTCGCCTTCCATCAGGTCGGCGATCGTGATGCCGCCTGCCTCCGACGAATAGAGATCGGGCAGCGATTCGACATGGACGATCGGCTTGTAGCTCGACACCGACCAATAGGGGCCGAACGCGCTCTCCGCGGTGTAATGGACCGGCGCCTCGGCGCGCAGCCGTGCAAAGGGCTCGTGCCACAGATCGTCGCGGTAGAGCTCGGCGCGGCTCACATCGAGCGGATCGACCCCTGCATCATTGGCAAGCGTGGCCATGTCCATATCTCTCCTGTCTTTCGGGCAGGAGGCCAGTCGCTGACATGAATGTCAATAGTGGTGCGACGGTCCGCTCCCCTTGCAATGTAGGATTTCAGCGGCGATCGAAGGACCGGCTCTTTCTCATCGTCGAAGGCATCACGAACGCTCGGGGCCGATCCCGCGTACCCCCTCCGCGAGTCAATTTCATTAACCGATGGAGTCGGCAGATACCGGGCGAAATCGGCCAAAACCTCAGGATTTCAGCCATATTCCACATGCAACCAATTGGTTGAATATCTGTCGTTCAACCAATTGGTTGCATGTCCTGTAAACCGACCAGCTCAGGCGGGCTTGCGCTTCGACCGGCGCTTGGGACTGCCCGATTTGAGCACGCCGCGACGGAAGAGCCGCGCGGCGATCGTCACGGTGATCGCTACCCACAGCCCCTGCCAGGCGAGCGCCAGGAAATGCGGCCACAGCTCGGGCGAATTGGCGGCGCGTGCCGCCATCGCCAGCGGCGAGCTGAACGGGAAGATCTCCGCCGCCACCGCGATCCAGCTTCCCGCATGTCCCGCCGCATAGGAGGACCAGCCGAGCATCGCGAACTGGAACACGGTGATCGGCAGCGACAGCATCTGGATCTCGCGCTGGCTCGACGCGAGCGAGCCGACCCCCAGGAACACCGCGCTCTGGAGCATGTACGCCATGGTGAAATAGGCGACGAACAGCAGCGGAAAGACCGGGCCGACCGCGGTGCCGAGCTCGTCGAAGAACGCGCCCGAGCCCGGCGGCATCAGCTTGGGCAGGTTGACGAGCAGGGTGAACCAGAAGCCGACGAACAGCAGCGCCGACCCGAACGCGCCGATCAGCTTGCCGAAGAATACGCTCTCGAGCGGCACGGCGGCGGCGAGCACCTCGATCACCTTGTTCGAGCGCTCCTCGGCCATCGCGCCGACGACCTGGCCTGACAGCATCAGCGTGAGGATGAAAATGCCGAGCGCGGCGAAATAGGCGGCCTGGCTCTTCCCGCTCGACGTCGCCTGGACGCGGCCGATCACCTGGATATCGGGCCGGCTGAGCTCGGCCGGCCCGCCCGCCTTTTCCGCGCGAAGCGTCTGTTCGGCGAGCTGCGCGAGATAGTTGGCCTCGGCATAGCCGCCGGGAGTCCGCAGGATATGCGGTCGATCGAGCGGGCCATAGAGCGCCGCGGCCACTTCCACGTCGTTCCGTCCGAACAGCGCGCGCGCCTGCTCGGCGGGCTTTCCGGTGGAGGGCTCGACGCTGAGCTCGGGGCGCACGGAGGCGCGCGAGAAGATGCCCCGCATCTGCCGGTCGACGGCAACCAGCGTCGCGGTGTGCTCCGGCGCGGTGATCACGACGATGCGCTGCCGTTCCTCGCCGCCGCTTGCCGCGGTCGACGCGCTGAGGCTGCCGACCACGCCAAAGCCGATCATGAACAGCGGGCTGAGCAGGAAAAGCAGGAAGGTGGGGGTCATCACCGTCGCGGTGAAATCCCGCCGCGCGATGGTGAGCGCCTGGCGCGCGGCGTGCCGGAAATGGTTCATGCCGCGCCCTCCTCCAACGCATCCGCGCCGACGATGCGGACGAACGCGTCGTGCAATCCGGGCCGTTCGATCGACAGGCCCGAGATCCCGTAGCCGGCATCGATCAACTGGACGAGCAGCCCCTCGATTCCCTCGGGCGGGACGGTGAAGCGCCAGCTGCCATTCTCGCGCTCGGCATCGACGGGGAGCAGCGCGCCGGCGGTCTCGACATGATGATGCGGCGTGTAGTGCGCCTTGAAGGGCAGGGTGGCGCGGGCCTGGTCGACCGTGCCCTCGAAGCGGACCTTGCCGCCGGCGATGATCGAAAGTCGGTCGCACAGCCGCTCGGCATGCGCCATGACATGGGTAGAGAAGAGGATCGTCGCGCCGCGATCGCGCTGGCCGCGGATCAGCTTCTCCAACCGCTCCTGGTTGACCGGGTCGAGCCCGGAAAAAGGTTCGTCGAGGACGAGCAGGTCGGGCTCGTGGACCACCGCGCCGAGCAGCTGGACGAGCTGGGCCATGCCCTTGGAGAGTTTGCGGATCTTGTCGTCGGCGGCGTGCGCCAGCCCGGCGGCCTCGAGGAGCTCGCCGGCGCGCTTGCGTCCCACCTTCCAGGGCAATCCGCGCAGCGCCCCCATGAACGCGATCGCCTCGCGGCACTTCATGTTGGGATAGAGGCCGCGTTCCTCTGGCAGGTAGCCGACATGGTCGCTCATCTCGCGCGGGCGATCGGTGCCGAGCATAATGCGCTCGCCCTCGTCGGGCTCGATGATGCCGAGCAGCATGCGCAACGTGGTCGTCTTGCCGGCGCCGTTGGGGCCGAGCACGCCGTAGATCAGCCCCTTGGGAACGGAGATGTCGACGCCGTCGACCGCGTGGCGATCGCCGAAGCGCTTGACGAGGCCCTTGGCGCTTACGGCCAGAACGCTGCTCAAATTTGCTCCCCTCCCCGGTGGGAGTTCGTGGTAGCGGGTGGCCGTGCGCGAAGACAAGCCATTGGAAGACCGAATAAAGGCCAAAGCGGCTGAAATCGGGTTCGCTGCGTGCGGAATCGCGCATGCCGATGCCGCGCCGCTCGCCGGCGCGCGGCTGCGCGAATGGCTGGCCGAAGGCGCGCACGGATCGATGATCTGGATGGAGGAGCGCGCGCACCACCGCGCGGCGCCCAAGGGGCTGTGGCCCGAAGTGCGCTCGGTGATCTCGCTCGGGATGAGCTATGCGCCCGCGCTCGATCCGCTGGCGCTGGCGGGCGAGGGGGAGCGCGGCCGCATCTCGGTCTATGCCCAGGGCGCCGATTATCACGACGTGATGAAGCGGCGGCTGAAGGAGCTGGCGCGCTGGCTGGTCGGCACGGCGCCGGGCGCGGACGTCAAGGTGTTCGTCGACACCGCGCCGGTGATGGAGAAACCGCTGGCCGAGGCGGCCGGCCTGGGCTGGCAGGGCAAGCACACCAACCTGGTCAGCCGCGCGCATGGCAGCTGGCTGTTCCTCGGCGCGATCTACACGACGCTGGAGCTGGCGGGCGACACCCGGGTGCGCACCACCTGCGGCAGCTGCGACGCCTGCCAGACGGCGTGCCCGACCCAGGCCTTCCCCGCACCCTATCGGCTCGATGCGCGGCGCTGCATCTCGTACCTGACGATCGAGAATCGGGGGCCGATCCCGCAGGAGTTCCGCGAGGGGATCGGCAACCGCATCTATGGCTGCGACGATTGCCTGGCGGTGTGCCCCTGGAACAAGTTCGCCGCGGCAGCGCAGGCCAACCTCGCCTTCGCCCCGCGCGCCGAGCTGACCGCGCCGATGCTGGCGGACCTGCTCGCGCTCGACGATGCCGGGTTCCGCGAGGTGTTCTCGGGCTCGCCGATCAAGCGGATCGGACGCGACCGGATGGTGCGCAACTGCCTGGTCGCGGCGGGGAACAGCGCGAGCGCTGCTTTGGTCGAGCCGGCGGCGGCGTTGCTGGACGATCCCGATCCGGTGGTGCGCGGCGCGGCGGTCTGGGCGCTTCGGCGGCTCGATGCCGGGCGCTGGGAAGCCGAGCGCGTGGCGCGGCTTGCTGCCGAGATCGACGAGGATGTGCGCGGAGAGTGGCTCTAGCGGGTGCCCTGCCGCTTGGTCAGCGCCGCGACGCAGCTTGCCTGGTCGATCGGTGCCCCGTCGCGCTGGCGCGCATCCAGATGCGTGACGACCTGGTCTCCCTTCCCGTTCGCCGGGGGATAGAGATAGGCGTCGAGCACGCAGATCGGCCCGGCGAACTGCAGCTTGCGCGCGCGGCCCTCGCTCAGGTCCATAGCCGGCGTGCCGAACTGCGCGATCAGCTTGGGCGCGGTCTCGCCCTTGATCGCGGTGATGCTGGGCGGCGCGGGTATTGCGGCCGGGGCCGCGGCGGGGACCGGCACATAGGAAGCCGGGCGCGGCGGCGGCATGCTCTCACCGCAGGCGGCGAGCGCGAGCGCGGCGATGACGATCCACCCCTTCATGCGCGCCGGCCCCGGTGGAAGACATGAGTCGCCATCGCGGCGCCGAGCACGGGTGCAACAAGGTTCAACACCGGAACCACGAACAGGCCAGTGCCGATTAGGCCAAGCACGAAGCGGCGAGCCGTCGTCTCCTTGCGCCATTCCGAGAGCTGGGCCGCCGGCATGTGGCGCGCCGCGACCATGTCGCCCAGGTCGCGCCCGAGCAGCCAGCCATTGACCGCGAAGAACAGGATCGGTGTGCCCAAGCCGGTGACGATCAGTAGCAGATAGACGGGGAGCAGGAGCAGGTTGACGCCGATCGCCCGTCCCGCCGATCCCAGGCCCATCGCCAGCGACCGCGCGAAGGGCACCGGCCGCGCAGCGGCATGCGCGGCGGGATAGTAGCGCGCCTCCACCGCTGCGACGACCTCGTCACCGAACAACCCGATCACCGCCACCGCGATCGCCCGGAACAGTAGCCACCAGGCTCCGGCCAGCAGCAGTGCGGTGGCGACCGCCGCGAAGACGCCGCTCTCGTCCTGCCAATGCGCGGCATAGGTGTCGAACGTCGCGTCCAGCGCGAACCACAGCCCGACTCCGGTAACGGCGAACAGCAGCAGCGTCACCGCCAGCGACTTGAGGAAGACCGAAAGCACGGGCCGGTCGGTCAATTGCCCCAGCGACAGGAAGAAGGCGTGGATCAAGCGCGTCGGGCCCCTTGGTTGCACTATTCCTTGCCCGTCTCTAGGGCGTCGGCGCAACCCAATTGGAGCGTTAAACCTTGACCACCCCCATTTATGACGTGGTAGCGATCGGCAATGCCATCGTCGACATCCTTGCCCAGGCCGAAGACAGCTTCATCGAGGAGATCGGCGTCGCCAAGGGATCGATGCAGCTGATGTTCTCGCCCGAAGAGGCGGACGCGCTCTACGCCAAGATGGGTCCGGGCCGCGAAGTTTCGGGCGGATCGGCCGCGAACACCGTTGCCGGCATCGCTGCGCTCGGTGGCAAGTGTGCCTTTATCGGCCAGGTTGCGGATGACCAGCTCGGCCAGGTCTTCGGCCATGACATCCGCGCCGCCGGCGTGCATTTCGACACGGCGGTCCGCGAAGGCCAGCCGACCACGGCGCGTTGCCTGATCTTCGTCACGCCCGACGGCCAGCGCACGATGAACACCTTCCTGGGCGCTTCCCAGTTCCTGCCCGCCGCCGCGCTGGACGAGACCATGATCGCCAACGGCGCGATCCTCTATCTCGAAGGCTATCTGTGGGATCCGGAAGAGCCCCGCGCCGCGATGCGCGCCGCGATCGACATAGCCCGCGCCAATGACCGCAAGGTCGCCTTCACGCTCTCCGACGTGTTCTGCATCTCGCGCCACGGCGACGATTTCCGCAGGCTGATCGAGGACGGGCTGATCGACATCCTCTTCGCCAACGAGAGCGAATTGCTGGCGCTGTGCGAGCATGAGACGTTCGAAGGCGCGGTCGAGCATATCCATGGCAAGGTGCCGCTACTCGTCGTCACGCGCAGCGAGCAGGGTGCGATGGCGCTCCAGGGCGCCGAGCGCGTCGAGGTGAAGGCCGAGCCGATCGAGAAGCTGGTCGACACTACCGGTGCCGGTGACATGTTCGCCGCGGGCTTCCTCTTCGGGCAGGCCCAGGGCCGCACCCTCGAGGAATCGCTCCGCCTCGGCGCGATCTGCGCGGCGGAGATCATCCAGCATTACGGCGCACGCGCCGAGAAGGATCTGAAGGCGCTGGCGGCCGCCAAGATCGGCTGATCCGCTTCAGCCAGGCACAAAGAAAAGGGGCCGGGAGATCGCTCTCCCGGCCCCTTTTCTTTTGGGCTCGACCCTCAGTGCGTTCCCGGCACCTTGGGCTCGAGATCCTCATAGGCCTCGGGCTCGGACACATCGACGATGCCGCGGCCGACATGGCTCTTGCGATAGCCATAGGCGAAATAGATCACCAGGCCGATGCCGCCCCAGATCGGCAGCACCATCTTCGCATCGAACGGCAGCAGCAGATACAGACCGACGCAGCCGACGATCGCCAGCGGCGCGACGATGTAGACGAACGGCGTGCGGAACGGACGGCGACGGTCCGGATCGGTGCGGCGCAGGATCAGCACCGCGATCGCCACCATGAAGAAGGCGAAGAGCGTGCCCGAGTTGGAGACATCGGCGAGCTTGCCGACCGGGAGGAACGCCGCGGCGATCGCGACGAACACGCCGGTGATGAAGGTCACGATGTGCGGTGTCTTCCACTTGGGGTGGATCGACGCCAGCTTCTCGGGGAGCAGGCCGTCGCGCGCCATCACGAAGAAGATGCGGGTCTGACCGAACAGCATCATCAGGATGACCGAGGGCAGCGCCAGACCGGCAGCGAGACCCATGAAATAGCCGGCCCAGTCATAGCCGCCGACCTTTAGGACGTGCGCCAGCGCTTCCTTCGAGCAGGCGAGCGGCAGCGTCGCGCCGCCATTGACGATGTCGGCACAGCGTGCGGCGAGTTCGGCCGAGCCGGGCGAAAGGACTTCGCCATTGAGCCCGGTGACCGGCGTCGCGCCGATCATGCCGATCGCGCCGGCGGCGACGAGCAGGTAGAAGATGGTGCAGATGGCGAGCGATCCGATCAGGCCGATCGGCACGTTGCGCTGCGGGTTCTTGGTTTCCTCGGCCGCGGTCGAAACCGCGTCGAAGCCGACATAGGCGAAGAAGATCGACGCGGCCGCACCGCCGACGCCGATGATGCCCCAGCCGTTCGGCGTGAACGGCGTGAAGTTGCCGCCCTTGATGAGCGGAAGCGTGATGATGCAGAACAGCGAGAGTGCGGCGATCTTGATGCCGACGAGCACCGCGTTGACGCGGGCGCTTTCGGTCGTGCCGACCATCAGCAGCCAGGTGACCAGCATCGCGATCAGCGCTGCGGGCAGGTTGACGATGCCGCCGGCATAGGGGCCGTTGGCGAGCGCGGTGGGGATGTTGAGCCCGACCGTGTCCCTCAGCAACCCGACGATATAGCCCGACCAGCCGACCGACACTGCCGATGCCGCGACGGCATATTCGAGGACCAGCGCCCAGCCGACCATCCAGGCGAGCAGCTCGCCCATCACGGCATAGGTATAGGTGTAGGCGGAGCCGGAGACCGGCACCATCGAGGCGAGCTCCGAATAGCAGAGCGCCGCGACCGCACAGACGAAGCCGGCGATGACGAAGCTGATCATCATGCCCGGGCCCGCCTTTTGCGCGGCTTCGGCGGTGAGCACGAAGATACCGGTGCCGATGATCGCGCCGACGCCGAGCAGGGTCAGCTGGATCGGGCCGAGCGATCGGTGGAGCGATTTCTTTTCGGCTGTCGCCAGAATGGCATCGAGTGGCTTTATGCGCCCGAAGATCATCTAGGTTGTCCCCTTCACGGCGTTCGTCGCGCCGCCCCAATGGTGAAAGCCCGCGAGCCTAGTCCCAAATCGGGGGCGCGCAATCCCCTTGCTGCAGCGGGTGCGCCCAACCGCGGTCCAAAGGTTACTAAGTTCACGCCAACGCACAAAATCTCGTAATATTGTTGCGCATGGAGAAATATGAGGCCGATGTTTCCGCGGTGCCGGCAGCGATGCCGACCCGGCGATCCAAGCAGGCGAAATCCTACATTGCAAGCGGCGAGGAAATGCCGCTGAAATGTTCAACGGCGAACGGCAAGGTGTATTTCGCGGTCCGGATCGATCGAGCGAAGGCGCGCAAGGCGGCCATGGGGAGGATTTTGATGCTTGGACGCCGGCTCTGCCTATTGGTGGCGATCACGTTTTCCATGGGCGCGGCGCCGGCACCCCAGCAGCCCGTTGCGGTCCGGGCGCCGCAATTCACCGTCGAGACCGGGTGGCTCAAAATGCCGACCGACCTGGTCTATGGCGAAGTCGCGGCGGTCGATGTCGACAAGCAGGACCAGCTATGGGTGCTGCAGCGGCCCAAGACAGCGAGGCCGGGGCCGGGGCAGCACGCCGCGCCACCGATCATGATCTTCAACCGGCATGGGGTCTATCTCCGCGGTTTCGGCGGACCTGGGCAGGGCTATGACTGGCCCGCCAACGAGCATAGCCTCGCCGTCGATGCGCTTGGCCGCGCCTGGATCACCGGCAACGGCCGGTCCGATGCGAAAACGGCCGACGACATGCTCCTGACCTTCGATTCCGCGGGCCGCTTTGTCCGACAGATCGGACGCCCCGGCGGCACGCGCGGCGACGAGGATGTCGATAACCTGTCGGCGCCCGCCGATGTCTTCGTCGATCTCGGGCATCACGAAGTCTATGTCGCCGACGGCTATGGCAATCGGCGCGTCATCGTCTTCGACAGCGAAACCGGCCGGTTCAAGCGCATGTGGAGCGCCTTCGGCGCGGTGCCGCCCGCCGTGCCGGCACCACCGATGCGCGAGCCGGGCAAGGCCTTCACGCCGGAGACGGGTGAGGGGCCGCCGGGGTTCAACGGCGTGCACGGCGTCGAACTGTCTCGCGACGGGCTGGTCTATGTCTCGGACAGGAACAACCAGCGTATCCAGATCTTCACGCGCGGCGGCCGGTACCTGCAGCAGGTGTTCATCGACCGGAACCAGGCATCGCCGCAGACGAGCTCGGGCATGGCCTTTTCGGCGGATGCCGCGCAGCGGTTCCTCTACGTGGCCGACTTCGGAAACTCGAAAGTCCTGATCCTCGATCGCCGTACCTTGAAGGTGATCGGGGAGGTTGGCGGCAAGGGTGAGGCGCCGGGCCAGTTCCAGGGCCCACACCTCATGGCGACAGACAGCCGCGGCAATCTCTACGTGGCGGAGGTGCCGGGCCGACGGCTGCAACGCTTCACGCTTAAGGCAGACTGATACCGCGGAACTACCGCGCCAGCATCGGCCCGAGCGGCCTGCCGGCGAAGATATGGACGTGGAGATGCGGGACCTCCTGGTGCGAATCCAGGCCGGTATTGGCAAGTAGCCGGTACCCCGGCGCGACCAGCCCCGCCTCGCGCGCGACGTGGCCGACAGCGCGGACGAATCCGGCGATCTCGGCATCCGATCCGCGCGCGGAGAAATCGTCCCATGAGACATAGGCGCTCTTGGGGATCACCAGGATGTGCAGCGGCGCCTGCGGATTGATGTCGTGAAAGGCGAGGGCGAATTCGTCTTCATAGACCTTCTTCGACGGGATCTCGCCGCGCAGAATCTTCGCGAAAACGTTCTGATCGTCATAGGGCTTGGTGGCGTCGATGGGCATGGACTTTCCCTCCCGCTCGCGGGAGGGGTTAGGGGAGGGGCTGTCCCTCCGGCTCGCCGCGTGGTTTGGGTTCACATGCCCTCCCCCGACTCCTCCCGCAAGCGGGAGGGGAGCTCACGCGTTGCGCCCGGCTTTCTCGTCCAGGCCGGAAACTCCCTCGCGGCGCGTCAGCTCGGCGCGGACATCGTCGAGGCTGAGGCCGGCGTCGGCGAGCAGGATGGCGAGATGGAAGACCAGGTCGGCGGCCTCGCTGGTCAGCGCGGCCTTGTCGTCGGCCATCGCCGCGATCACGGTTTCGACGGCTTCCTCGCCCAGTTTCTGCGCGATCTTGGCGCGGCCGCGCGCGGTCAGCTTGGCGACATAGGAAGTCGCCGGATCGCCGGTGCGGCGTTCGCGGATCGTCTGTTCGAGCGTGTCGAGGGAGTCGGCCATATGCGCGGGCTGCGGGAGCCCGTCCCGCCTGTCAATCCTTCTGGCGGCGGAAGCGCGCGCGCGTCCGGCTGCGCACGAACCAGATTCCGCCCGCGGCGACCGCGGCCAGCGCCAGGTCCGAGAATTCGGGCATCGATCGGCTGCCGGCGACGCCGGTGTGCGGCGGCTCGTCGGCGGCGAAGGCAGGCGTTGCGATCAGCAGGGCGAGGGTGATGCGGAGCATGGGAACGGTGTAACGGGCGGGAGTTGGGGAAGGGTTAAGCGATTGCAGCGTTCCCCCTCTCCCGCTTGCGGGAGAGGGGGAACTAGCTCCGCACCGGAATCCCGGCCGCCGCCAGCGCCGCATGGGCATCGGCGATGCTCGCCTCGCCGAAATGGAAGATCGAGGCGGCGAGCACGGCAGAAGCATGGCCCTTGGTGATGCCCTCGACCAGATGGCCGAGATTGCCGACGCCGCCTGATGCGATCACCGGCACCGTCACCTGATCGGCGATGGTGCGGATCAGGTCGAGGTCATAGCCGTCGCGTGTGCCGTCGCGGTCCATCGAGGTGACGAGCAACTCGCCCGCGCCCAGTTCGGCGAGACGCAGCGCATGCTCGACCGCATCGATGCCCGTGGCATTGCGGCCGCCATAGGTGAAGACTTCCCAGCGGTCGCCGATCCGGCGCGCGTCGACCGAGGCGACGACGCACTGGCTACCCATCCGGTCGGCGATCTCGGCGACGACTTCGGGGCGCGATACCGCGGCGCTGTTCACCGCGACCTTGTCCGCGCCGGCGAGCAGCAGCGCGCGAGCATCCTCGACAGTGCGCACGCCGCCGCCCACGGTCAGCGGCATGAAGCAGACTTCGGCGGTGCGACGGACGACATCGAGGATCGTGCCGCGCGCCTCATGGCTGGCGGTGATGTCGAGGAAACAGAGTTCGTCGGCGCCGGCGGCGTCATAGGCGCGCGCCTGCTCGACGGGATCGCCGGCGTCGATCAGGTCGACGAAGTTGACGCCCTTGACGACCCGACCGGCCTTGACGTCGAGGCAGGGGATGACGCGGGCGCGGACGGTCATCCCTTCGCCACCTGGATCGCCCAGCCCAGATCGAGCCGGCCGTCATAGAGCGCGCGGCCGGTGATGACGCCTTGAATGCCGTCCTGAACATGTGCGGCAAGCGCGTGGATATCGGCGATGTCGGTGACGCCGCCGCTGGCGATTACCGGGATGGCGACGGCGCGGGCGAGGGCGACGGTCGCCTCGACATTGCAGCCCTTGAGCAGCCCGTCGCGGCCGACATCGGTGAAGAGCAAAGCGGCAACACCCGCATCCTCGAAGCGGCGGGCGAGATCGACCACCGCGACGTCCGACACTTCCGCCCAGCCGCGCGTGGCGACCAGCCCGTCGCGGGCATCGACCGCCACCACGATCCGCCCGGGATTGTCGCGCGCGGCCTCGCGGACCAGATCCGGATTCTCTAGCGCGGCGGTGCCGATCACGACGCGCTCGACGCCGAGATCGAGCCAGCGCTCGATCGAGTCGCGGTTGCGGATCCCGCCGCCCAGCTGGATCTTGCCGCCGAAGCGCTCGAGGATTGCGGCGACCGCGGCGCCATTGACCGATTCGCCCGCAAAGGCGCCGTCGAGATCGACGACATGGAGCCACTCGGCGCCGTCCTGCGCGAAGATCTCCGCCTGCTCGGCGGGGTTGTCGCCATAGATGGTGGCGCGGTCCATATCGCCCTCGGCGAGACGGACAACCTGGCCGGCCTTGAGATCGATGGCGGGGAAGATGATCAGGCCGGAACTCACGGCTTCCATTTCAGGAACCTCTCCAACAGCGCGATGCCGTAGCGCTGGCTTTTTTCGGGGTGGAACTGGACGCCGGCCATATTGTCGCGGCCGATCGCGGCGGTGACCGGGCTGCCATGCTCGGTGATGGCGAGCACCGACTCGCCCTCAAAGGCGAAGCTGTGGAGGAAATAAGCCTCACCCGGCTCGATCAGGCGGTGATCGGTGGACGGAATCACATCGTTCCAGCCCATATGCGGCACGCGCACCGCGGCAGAAGGCGTGAGAGCCCGCACCGTGCCTGGTATCCAGCCGAGCCCCGCATGCGTGCCGAGCTCCTCTCCCGCGGTCGCCATCAGCTGCATGCCGACGCAGACGCCGAGGAACGGGGCGCCCTGGCCGCGCACGCGCGCCTCCAGCGCCTCCACCATGCCGTCAATGCCGCGCAGCCCCGCTGCGCAGGCGCCGAACGCGCCGACGCCGGGCAGGACGATGCGATCGGCCCGCGTCACGGCGTCCGGATCGGCGGTGACGAGGATGTTCGCAGCGCCTGCCGCTTTCAGCGCGTTGTGGACCGAATGGAGATTGCCCGCGCCGTAATCGATCAGCGCGACGCTCACTGGGACAGGGACTCCAGCCCGGGCGCGGTCATCGTCACTTCGATCTCGATAAATTCATAGTCGGCGGCACCCGCCACGGCGAAGGGATCGCTCGCGATCCATGCCTTGACCTCGTCGATCGTCCCCCGCGCCATGAACATCCCGCCCGTCACCGGCACCTTACGTCCGGCCGCGAGCAGCCGTCCCGAGGCGACGCCTTCGGCCAGCCAGGCGCGATGGCCGGCGCGCAGCTCCGCGATGACATCGGGGCTAAGCTTATACGTCAACAGGACGAGGATCATCACAGCATGCCTTTGGTCGATGGAATGGCGTCCGCCTTGCGCGGATCGATCTCGATCGCCTCGCGCAGCGCCCGCGCCAGGCCCTTGAACGCGCTTTCGGCGATGTGATGGTTGTTGACGCCGTACAAGGTCTCGACGTGGAGGGTGATGCCGGCAGCCTGGGCAAAAGAATGGAACCAGTGCTCGAACATCTCGGTGTCCATCTCGCCGAGGCGCTTCTGGCTGAACTCGGTCTTGAAGACGAGGAAGGGCCGGCCCGAAATATCGATCGCGACGCGGGTCAGCGTCTCGTCCATCGGCGAGAGCGCGTCGGCATAGCGGCGGATGCCCTTCTTCTCGCCCAGCGCCTTGGCCACGGCCTCGCCGATCGCGAGCCCGGTGTCCTCCACGGTGTGGTGCTGATCGATATGCAGGTCGCCCACCGTCTTCACGTCGAGGTCGATCAGCGAATGGCGGCTGAGCTGCTCGAGCATGTGGTCGAAAAAGCCGATGCCGGTGGAAACATGATATTCGCCCGTGCCGTCGAGATTGACGGTGACGTCGATCGAGGTCTCGCTCGTCTTGCGGCTGATCGTGGCGGTGCGCATCGGCCCCACATAGCGATGGTTGCCGTCCATGCAATCTTGACCCGCGCACGGCATGCGCTAGTCCAACAAGAATGACTGGTGCCGTACCCGATAGCCTGATTCCCTATGACGAGATCGTCCAGGAAGCCCTGCGCGCCGTTGTCGGCCGGGTGCTGGGCTCGGTCGCGGCGACCCAGGCGCTGCCTGGCGCGCATCATTTCTACATCACTTTCAAGACTCACGCGCCCGGCGTTGACATCCCGCAGCGGCTGATCGAGCGTTTCCCGGACGAGATGACGATCGTTCTCCAGCACCGATTCTGGGACCTGAAGGTGGACGGCGAAAAATTTTCGGTCGGCCTCAGCTTCAACCAGGTGCCGGCGATCCTCAACATTCCCTTCTCGGCGATCACCGGATTCCATGATCCGGCGGTCAATTTCGAGCTGCGCTTCCAGGCGCAGGAAGGCCCGGACGGCCCCGAACCGCACGAAGAGGCCGAGAATGACGGCGCCGTGAGCGTGGTGAAGCCGGTCGACGACGGTTCGAACGTCGTCTCGGTGGACTTTAAGCGGAAGAAATAATCCTTCGTCGGCACTGCGCTTGTCGAAGCGCAGTGCTTGCTTCTAGAGCGCCCGCAAACGCTCTCGGAGGACGCACGTGACCAACACCCGCACCGAAACCGATTCGATCGGCGCCATCGAAGTTCCCGCCGACGCCTATTGGGGGGCGCAGACCCAGCGCTCGATCGAGAATTTCCCGTTCGGCCCGCAGGAGCGCATGCCGATCGGCATCGTCCACGCCCAGGCGATCGTAAAGCAGGCCGCCGCGCGGGTGAACGTCAAGCACGGGCTCGATCCGAAGATCGCCGAGGTGATCGAGACGGTCACCCAGGAGATCATCGACGGCAAGCTCGACGACCAGTTCCCGCTGGTGATCTGGCAGACCGGCAGCGGCACCCAGACCAACATGAACGTCAACGAGGTGATCGCGGGCCGCGCCAACGAGATCCTCACCGGCACACGCGGCGGCAAGTTGCCGGTCCATCCGAACGACCATGCCAACATGGCGCAATCGTCGAACGATTCGTTCCCGACCGCGCTGCACATCGCCGCGGCGCGCGCGGTGACGATGAAGCTCTATCCGTCGCTCGACCGGCTGCACGCCTCGCTCGAGGCGAAGGTCAAGGCATGGGATCACATCGTCAAGATCGGCCGCACCCATCTGCAGGACGCGACGCCGCTGACGCTCGGCCAGGAATTCTCGGGCTATACGGCGATGCTCGAGTCGGCCAAGGCGCGCTTCCAGAGCGTGCTCGATCTCGACATCTTCAAGCTGGCGCTGGGCGGCACCGCGGTCGGCACCGGGCTCAACGCCCCCCCGGGCTATGCCGAGGATGTCGCGGCCGAAATCGCCAAGATCACCGGGCTCCCCTTCGTCACCGCACCCAATAAGTTCGAGGCACTGGCGACCAAGGATCAGCTGGTGAACCTCTCGGGCACCTGCAACACGCTGGCCGTGTCGCTGACCAAGATCGCCAGCGACATCCGCCTGCTCGGATCCGGCCCGCGCTCGGGCCTGGGCGAGCTCGACCTGCCGGCGAACGAGCCGGGCAGCTCGATCATGCCGGGCAAGGTGAATCCCACGCAGAGCGAGTCGCTGACGATGGTCGCGGCGCAGGTGATCGGCAATCACGTCGCCGTCACCGTCGGCGGCATGCAGGGCCATTTCGAATTGAACGTGTTCAAGCCGCTGATCGGCTCGAATGTGCTGCGCTCGATCGAGCTGATGTCGATCGGCATGGTGAGCTTCGCCGAGCGCGCGGTCGACGGCGCCAAGGCGAACGAGGGCCGCATCAAGGAGCTGGTCGACCGCTCGCTGATGCTGGTCACCGCGCTGGCACCCGAGATCGGCTATGACGCCGCCGCCAAGATCGCCAAGAACGCCCATGAAAAGGGCCTGACGCTCAAGGAATCGGGCCTCGCGCTCGGGCTGGTCGACGAGGCGACCTTCGATCGGCTGGTGCGCCCCGAGACGATGGTCGGCCGCTAAATCGGACACAGGAAAGGCCGGGCTCGATACCCGGCCTTTTTTCTTGCCCGAGCCAGGTTCAGTGCAGTTGGCGCGGATCGAGCACGACGTGCCGGATACGCACGCGGTTGAACGTGTAGGTGATGTGCACCATCCCGTCCGCGGTCTGGATCACCGCCGGATAGGCATAGCCGGCTGTTACCGGCTCGCTTTCGAGTGTCAGCACGTTGCGCCAGGTCACGCCGTCGTCGGACAGGGCGACTTTGAGCGGCCAGCGCGGCCCCTTGCCCGGCGACTCCGCCCGGTGCGCGCTGTGGTTATAGACCAGCAACTGCCGCCCGTCCCTCAGCGTCACCGCATCCGTTCCGGAGTTGGGATTGGGCAGGTCGATCGCGGCGATCGGCGACCAGGTCGCGCCATTGTCGCGCGACCAGCTCATCCCCAATGCGCCCTGCCGGGTGCGCATCACCGCCTCCAGCGCGCCATCGCGGTGGAACAGGATACTCGGCTGGATCGCATCGATGTGCAGCGGCGAGGCGACAGGCGCGGTCGTCTTCCAGCTCTGCCCGCGATCGCTGCTGCGCTCGAAATGGACCGCCCAGCCGTCGTTCGGCTTTTCGACGCTGGAGGGCGATAACCAGTCGCCGTTCGCGAGCAGCACGGGCTTGTTCTTGATCGGCCCCAATATCCCCTCGGGCAGGCGCTGCGGCTTCGACCAGGTCCGGCCGTCGTCGGACGAGGTGATGACCATGCCCCACCATGTGGAGGGGCTCGGCCCGACCTTGTAGAAGAGCTGGAGGTCGCCCTTGGGGTCCTGGAACAACACCGGGTTCCAGGTCGGAAGCCGCGGCCCCACCGGCTGGATGCCGTTGGCTACCTGGACGGGCGTCTCCCACGCATCCTTGCCGCGCCGCGCGAACCAGATCGCGACATCCGGGTTCCGCTCCTTGGTGCCGCCGAACCACGCGGTGGCGAGCGTTCCGGCCCTGGTCTCGACGATCGTTGAGGCGTGCGCTTCCGGATAGGGCGCGGACGCGTAGACCAACTCGCGCAGCAGGATCGGATCCGCCGAGGCCTCCGTCGCACGGCTCCTGAGGGCGCGATCGATCGCGTCGCGCGCGAGCGGGGTCATGATTTGGAAGGCCAGGCGATTGGGATGGATGCCGTCGTTGGAGAGACCGTCCCGTATCCCGAGATCCCGGTCCTGGAGCGAGGCATGATAGTCGACGAAGATCAGGCCCTTCTTCGCGGCATAGTCGCGCAGCCCGCGATTGAGCCAGGCGATATGCTCGCCGAAACTCTTGTCGGACGCACCCCGGAACAGAGAAGAGGGCGTTACCGCCCCCAGGACCACGGTAATGCCGTTCGCTCGCGCCAGCTCGACCATGGATTCGATGTTCGATCGGGTAAGCGCGGTTCCGGGCGGGCTATGGATGTCGTTTATGCCGCCCATGATGTGCACGACCGCGGGATGCAGATCGATCACATCGGTGCGGAAGCGCGCCAGCATCTGGGTGGTCGTCTGCCCCGAGACGCCGCGATCGAGTATGTCCCCGGTGAAGAGCGCCGGAACCGACGGCTTCCAGGATTCGGTTATCGAATCGCCCAGGAAGATGACGCGATGATCGGTGGCGCGCGGCAGCGACCGATTAGCCTCCCGATACCAGCACACGCCTTCGGGATCGATCTTCGACCAGCGCATGTAATTGGCGCGGTCGGTCTCGCTTGCGGGAGGAATTTGCGTGATATGCGGCTTCGGCTCGACGATCAGGGACATCCGCTCGGGGCTGATCACCGGCATCGGCGGACAGGGCATGTCGTCCAGCGTGCGCGGCTGCGCGGCTGGCGGATTGTCCTGGGCGTGGACCGGCGACGCCACGGCCGCCACCAGCATCGCGGCCCATCCCGAAAGTGCGATGGCTATCTTCATTCTCACTCCGCGGCAGGCCGTGTCCGCGAAAACCTAGCCGAAGCGCAGATGTCCGCAACCGGATCGAAGCGAAAGGATCAGCCGCTGTTGCGGAGCGCCGTCGCGATCGCGTTGATCGAGAGCAGGATGCCTTCGCCGATCCGGGGATCCTCCTCGCCGGCGCGGTGGCGCTTCAGCAGCTCGATCTGGAGCAGGTTGAGCGGCTCTATATAGGGAAGGCGCAGCAGGATCGACGTCTCCAGCCCGGGGTGTTTTTCCAGCAGGCGCGTCTGGCGGGTGATCTGGAGCAGCCCGTCATGCGTCGCCTGCCAGCCGCTCCGGATCCGCCCGAACACGGCGTCGCGCAGCTTCGGATCCTCGACCAGGGCGGCATAATGCTCGGCCACCGCCATGTCCGACTTGGCGAGCACCATTTCCATGTTCGCCAGTGTCGAGGCGAAGAGCGGCCAGGCACTCGCCATCTCGCGCAGCAGCCCCTTGTCCTCGAACGCCTCGATCGCGGCACCCACGCCGTACCAGCCCGGCAGCATCACGCGCGCCTGCGCCCAACTGAATACCCAGGGAATCGCGCGCAGATCCTCGATCGCGTCCGATTTCTTGCGGCTGGCGGGGCGCGAGCCGATCTTGAGGCCGGCGATCTCGGCGATCGGCGTCGCCTGGCGGAAGAAGCTGGTGAAGCCGTCGGTCTCGTAGACCAGCCCGCGATAGGCCTTGAATGCGCTGTCGGAGAGCTGGTCCATCGCCGCGGCGAAGCGCGCGGCGTCGGCATCGGCGAGCTTTTCGGGCTCGAGGCTGGCGAGCAAAGTGGCGGAAGCCATCGCCTCGAGATTGGTCATCGCGCTCTCGCGCGTGCCGTATTTCGCCGCGATCACCTCGCCCTGCTCGGTGATGCGGATGCGGCCCTGCACGGTGCCGCGCGGCTGGGCGAGGATCGCCGCGAAGGATGAACCGCCGCCCCGCCCGACCGCGCCGCCGCGGCCATGGAACAGCTGCATGCCGAGGCTCGCCCGTTCGAACACCGGCTTGAGCGCGGTGGATCCGCGCGACAGCTGCCAGGTCGAGGTGAGATAGCCGCCGTCCTTGTTGGAATCGGAATAGCCGATCATCACTTCCTGATGGCCGCGCGCCTTGGCGATCGTGGCGACTTCGGGAAGGCCGAGCCAGGTTTCCATGATCGCCGGCGCGCCTTCGAGATCGGCGATCGTCTCGAACAGCGGGATCGCCATGATCCCGGCGCTCGGCGTCTCGCCCGGCGTGTAGAGCCCGGCTTCCTTGAGCAGAACATGGACCTCGAGCAGGTCCGACACCGACTGCGCCATCGAGACGATATAATGGGTGATGCACTGGCTGCCGTACCTGGCGTGCGCATCGGCGGCGGCGCGGACGATCGCCAGCTCGGTGGCGGTCTCCTCCGAATATTCGGCATAGGGGCTGGTGAGCAGGCGCGGGCTGGCGAGCTCGTCGCGAAGCAGCTTCACGCGCGCGTCTTCGTCCAGCGACGCATAATCCTCGGCGACGCCCGCCGCCTTGAGCAGCTCGGCGACGACACGCTCATGGACCGCGCTGTTCTGGCGCATGTCGAGCGTGGCGAGGTGGAAGCCGAAGGTCTCGACCGCGCGGATCAGCCGGCCGAGCGCACCGCCGCTGGCCAGCGGGCCGGCGCCTTCGGCGGCCAGGCCGCGCGCGACCGCCACCAGTTCCTCGCGGAATGCGCCCGGATTGGCATAATGCTCGCCCGAGATCGGCGCGGGCCGCGCGGGCGGCTTGCCGGTCAGATGCTCGTGCGTCGCGGAGAGCCGGGCATAGATGCCCGAGAGCGCGCGGCGATAGGGCTCGTCCTCGCGGCTGCGGCCGGTGTCGTGGCTCGCTTCGGCGAGCTTCAATACCGCGTCGCTGACCGTGACATGCTCGGTCGAGATCGACAGTTCCGCACCGAGCGCGTGGACGGCATCGAGATAATAGCCGAGCACCGCTTCGGCCGAGCGCGCCAGCGCCAGCCGCAGCGACTCGGCGTTGACGAAGGGATTGCCGTCGCGGTCGCCGCCGATCCAGCTTCCCGCACGCAGGAAGGACGGCGTGCGTTCGCCCAGCGCGCGATCCCAGCGGGCATAGAGCGCGGGAAGCACGGGCAGGAAGATATCGCGCAGATAGGAGAGTGCCGTCTCGACCTCGTCGGCGACGCCCAGCTTCTCGCGGCGCAGCACGCGCGTCTGCCAGAGCAAGGCGATCTGGCGGAGGATTGCCTCGTCGACCCTGTCGCCGTCCTCGGTTTCCTCCAGCCCCAGATCCTTGAGCTGCATCAGCTCGGCGATCCGGTTCTTGTGGTCGATCATCGACTTGCGGCGGACTTCGGTTGGGTGGGCGGTCAGCACCGGCACGACCAGCGCATGATCGAGCAGCGCCATCACCGCGTCATGGCCGATGCCTTCCCCCTTCAGCCGCTCGAGCGCGCTGACGACGTCGGCATCCTTCTCCTTCTCGACGCCCTGCCGGTCTTCGGCGAGGTTGGCGAGCATCGAGAAGAGCATGAAGCCGCGGACGAAATCGAGCGTCTCGTCGAGGCTCAGCCGATCGAGCCCGCGATCGATCGCGCCCGCACCGGCGACGCCGCGATGGCGATCGACCGACGTCGCGCGGATATATTCGATGCGCTTGAACAGCTCGTCGCCGCCATAGGCGCGAATGACGTCGCCGAGCAGGCGCCCAAGGAAGCGGATATCGGGATTGTTCGCGATCGCACGACTAGCCATGGCCGCGATTGCTGCACCGCAATAGCCGCCCGGTCAACGGTATCATCCGACACTATCGGCTTGGCCTCTTGCTCCCTGCCGGGCTGCGCCGTCACTCGGCGACAAGCAGCGCGGCGAACGCGACGGATGCCGCCCGCGCCACGCGCGTCAGGCGGATGCTGTCCCATCCCTCACGGGCGCCGGCCGAAAGGCCGGACATCGCCGTGACCGTATAGTCCGCAACCGCATCGACGGCGGCGGGATGGGTCTGCGCGACGAAATCGCGGATGCGCTCGCGGCTCGCCTGCTTGGCACGGAGAGCCGTGCCTCTAGACGCGGCCTCGCCATCCGATCGCGCGGCCTCGAGCACCAGACATCCGCGCGCTGCAGGATCGTGCGTGTAGATCTGCGCAGCGGTCTCCAGCAGCGCGGCCAGCGCCTCGGCGGGATCGCGGCCGGGCGCGAGCAGCGCGTCCATCGGCAGCGCCGAGCAGGAATAACGCTCGACCACGCGCTCGAAGAGCTCGGCCTTGCTGTCGAAGGCGGCGTAGAAGCTCGGCGGATTGATCCCGAGCGCCTGGGTGATCGCCGCCACGCCGAGTGCGTCATAGCCATGTTCGTGGAACAGCGCCTGCGCGGTCGCGAGCGCGTTCTCCATGTCGAAGGCGCGGGGCCTGCCGCGGGGGCGAGAAATTTTTGTATCAGTCACTACAATAACCCTTGAACTCGGTCTTCAGCTATTTATGTAGCGATCGTTACATTTAACGCAAGGAGGGCCGTCATGGCACAGTTCAAGGACAAAAATATCCTGGTCATCGGCGGCAGCCGGGGCATCGGTGCGGCGATCGTGTCGCGGCTGGCGGACGAGGGCGGCAAGGTCGCCTTCACCTATGCCGGCTCTGCCGACGCCGCAGCCCAGCTGGCCGCGAAGACGGGCGCGGAAGCCGTGCAATCCGACGCGGCCGATCGCGACGCGGTGATCGAAATCGTCCGCAGCCGCGGGAAGCTCGACGTGCTGGTCGTCAACGCCGGCGCGCTAGTGATGGGCGATGCGCTGGAACTCGATGCCGATGCGGTGGACCGGATGATCGATATCAATGTCCGCGCGCCCTATCACGCCGCGGTCGAGGCCGCCCGGAAGATGGAGCAGGGCGGACGGATCATCGTAATCGGGTCGGTCAACGGCGATCGCATGCCCTTCGCCGGCGGCGCGGCCTATGCGCTCACCAAGTCGGCGCTGCAGGGCATGGCGCGGGGGCTCGCCCGCGATTTCGGTCCGCGCGGCATCACGATCAACGTGGTCCAGCCAGGACCGGTCGACACCGACATGAACCCCGCCACTGGCCCGATGAGCGACTATATGCACAGCTTCATGGCGCTTCCGCGCCACGGCAAGACCGAAGAGATCGCGGGCATGGTCGCCTATCTCGCGGGCCCCGAAGCCGGGTTCGTGACCGGGGCGATGCACACGATCGACGGCGGCTTCGGCGCCTGATCCCCAAAAAACGGGCGCAGGCTTCTTATGCGCCTCTTCGTCGACGAAGAATCGACCAAGAGACGCGCCAGCCCGCCAGATGTCGAATCCGTACAATCCCCTAGGGTCGTCGGCAGATACGCAATCAGGGCGACCCGAGGGGTTCCGCCCTAACAGGGGGAACTCTTTCCCTTATGGCCCGGCTGTTCATCAGTCGGGCCATTTTTTGTCCGGTCTGGTTGGTTCCGGCAGGGGTGTGGGGTGACGCAAAGGGTTGCGACGTCGAACTCAGCTTTGCAACACAGGCATCACGTCCGGACAACGCGCGACATGACCCGACAGAAGCGGTGCGGGGGCGCTGGAGCAGCCCACCGCGATCTCGTCTTCATGTGTCGTGGAATGGGAGGCGGTTGTTGCTAGCGCGGGTTGCCCGGCAAGCTTCATCCCGGGCGGCGGTGGCGACCAGGCGCCGACCGGCCAGCCGACCGCGCTATGCGCCGAGACCGCCGCCCGCGTCGGATGCGAGATGCCGGTCCGGCCGTGCGCATTGTCCGGTCCGAACGAATAGAGCAGGCGTGTGTATGCCGGGTGCCCCGATATCGGCGGGATGCTGGCCGGCCCATATCCGCTCCGTGGTGCGGCACGGCGACCGCGGAGAGGTTTGCCGGGAGCGGGCACGGGACGAAATTATAGGCTGCGTCTACTGTAAACAGCCATCCGCGCTGCGATGCCTGCTCCTCGACGATCAGGGCCAGGCCCGATCCGTTCCGGTCGGTTCCGGTGCAACGGCGGAGCTCCAGCGTTTGTCCGGCCGTTCCCCAGCGGACCGGCCTTCAATCTCTCGCACTTCGGAATGCCGCGCGACGGCAAGTTGAGCCATATTTGTAGGATCCGCAGAAAGGGCTAGCCAGGCCCGCGATCACTTCGAAAAGCCAATCCAGGGCCTTCGGATAGCCGCGACGCCCTGGGGGCATAGGTCTGGATGAAACACTCTTGATCGCGCTACAAATGTAGCTTAACACTACAAATGTAGCCTTTGAAGAGATGTGCCATGCTCAACAATCTGCCGCCACGGGAACGCCAAATCGTCGACCTGCTCTACGAGCGCGGCGCGATGGCGGTTTCCGACATTTGCGACTCGCTGCCCGACCGGCTGTCCGGCTCGGCAGTGCGGGCGATGCTGTCGCGACTGGAGCAGAAGGGCTTTGTTCGGCGCGAGGCCAGCGAGCGCGGCTTCCTCTTTTCGCCGACCGTTACCGAGGCCAAGGCCAGCACCACCGCGCTGGGCCATATCGTCCGGACATTTTTCAACGGCTCTCCGGCAAGCGCGGCAAGCGCCCTGCTCGGCATGAGCGAGAAGCTCGACGATACCGAACTCGACGAGTTGGAGGCGATGATCGCCGCGGCGCGTGCTCGCAAGGAATCATGATCATGACGATACTCATCGGCCTTGTCCTGAAATCACTGGCGATTGCGGCGATCACCCTGCTTGCGTTGCACCTCACCCGCAGCCGTTCCGCCGCCGAGCGCTCGCTGATCGCGCATCTCGGTCTCCTCGCACTGGTTGCGCTGCCGGTAGCGACGCTGTTGCTGCCCTCGCTCAACATGCCGTTGCCCGAGGCGATGCGGAGTCAGATCGTTGCGGCCGAGCCTCTGCCGGCACGGATCGGCGATACCGCGCCGGCCGCGATCCCGGACAAATCGGTTGCATCGAACCCTGTGGGAGCCAGTCCGGCTGCCACCAGCCCACAGGTCGGGCCGATGCTGCGGGCACTGGCGCCCTATGCGTATGCGCTGCCGGTTCTGGCGCTGCTGCTGCTGACGATCGCGGCGCTCTTCCGCCTCGTCCGCTTGCGTGAGCAGGCGGAAGTGCTCGTCGATCCGGTATGGCTGAGCGCGCTGGCGCACGCCCAGCGGCGGATGGGCCACAAGAGCGGCACGGCGTTGCTGATCAGCGATACGCTATCCTCGCCCATCTCCTGGGGTCTTGCCCGCCCGACGATCCTGCTCAGCGCCGACGCGCTCGACGCATCGGGCGAGGCCGAAGCGATCATCGCACACGAATTGGCCCATGTTGCCGCCTTCGACTGGCTGAAGCTCATGCTGGCCCGCATCGCCACCGCGATTCACTGGTTCAACCCGCTGGCCTGGCGGCTCGCGCGCGAAGCGCATCAGCTGCGCGAGGAAGCCGCGGACGACATGGTGCTCGACGCCAAGATCGCCGCGCCGGACTATGCCCAGCTGCTCGTCCGCGTCGCCCGGCACGAAAGCAAGGGGCTGCTGCTCGGCGCGCACGGCGTGGCACCGGGCAAGGGCAGCCTGAAACGGCGCGTCGGCCGCGTGCTCGACGCGACCCTGCCGCGCACCCCGGCACGCGGATCGTGGATGGCGGGCTTCGGCGCCGGCATGCTGGTGATGGCCGCACCGCTTGCGGCGCTGACGGTCAGCTCTGCGCATGAAGTCGAGGCCGATCCGGCAAGGTTCACCGCGGCGGACACGGGCGGCACTTTCGCAAATCACGCCGTCGCGCAATCGGTCCGACC
The DNA here is from genome assembly GCA_966211615.1 of uncultured Sphingomonas sp. GTDB lineage: Bacteria > Pseudomonadota > Alphaproteobacteria > Sphingomonadales > Sphingomonadaceae > Sphingomonas. Next base: position 17,839 of record CBIHNZ010000009.1, on the reverse strand, counting down.
GGCCAAAGTGGTTGGCTCGCATGCCGCGACGATACCGGCAGCGCGGGCGGCCGTCGCCATGGCCGCGTCCACCAGTCAGGCCCAGGATCGTGACGGCGTCGGGGACGACACGCGCGACAGCGCGATCAACACGATCGTCGCCGCGAAAGCGACTGGGGTCACGCCCGATTACATCGCCTCGATCCGCCGCGCCGCGCCGCAACTTGGCACGATCACCCTGGAGGAGGCGACCGCGATGCGCTCGCTCGGTGTCACGGCGGACTATGTCGCCGCGCTCGCGGCCAGCGGAATGCGCAACCTTACCGCCGACAATATCGTCGCGGCCCGAGCTGTCGGCATAAACCCTGCCTATGTCCGTTCGATGGCCGGGGAAGGCTTTCACGGGTCGGTCGACGACTATGTCTCGCTCGCGGCGCTGCGGGTGACGGCGGAAGACGTCCGAAGCTATCGCCGCGCGGGCATCCCCCTCGAAGCGGATGAGATGACCGCACGAAAGGCGGGGCGTCCGCATCCGCATCCACGCCCAAATCCGAACCCGGATCCCGATCCCGATCCGAACGACTGAGCGTCACTGACGTCTGACTGACTCCATTGCCGATCCTCCACCAACGCCCCGTTCGGGGCGAACGGGACCGGCTTGCCCATTGCACTGAGGGAGAATTGCCATGAACCGAACCTTCGCCATCATCGCCTCTTGCGCCGTCCTCCTCGCCACCGGCGCCTTTGCCGAAAGCCGGCATGATCCGATCTCGGCCACGACGCCGATCAGCTTCACCCTGCAGCTCAGCGCGGGCAGCAGCACGCTGGAGCTCAGGCTGAGCACCGGTAACCGCTCGAACACGACGGGCAGTTTCGCGCCGGAAGCGCTGGCAGGTCTGGATCGTGCCGCGCTGGACAGGTCAGGGCCCGTGCGGTTCGCCTTGATGCGAGAGCCGGGCCGCCTGGATTGCAAGGGCGAAGCGGCCAGGCATATCGCCAGCGGACGCTGCAGTTTCGCCCCCGACGCTGCCTTTTCGCGTTTCCTGGCCGATCGAGGGATCGGCAAGCCGAGCTTTCAGCAATCCTATGAGCTGGTGATGACCGGTGCGAACCGTGCCCTGGTAGAGGCACTGGCCGAGGCCGATTATCCCAAGCCGACGATCGAGCAGCTCGTGGCGCTCTCCGCCCTACAGGTCGATCGCGCCTATGTCGTCGACTTGGCGCGCAACGGCGTCCGCCCCGATGATCTCGACGACCTTACCGCCTTCGCCGCGCTCCATATCGACGGTACCTATGCGGGAGAGATGTCCCGCGCTGGTCTCGGCAAGCTCCGCGCCAATGATCTGATCGCGCTCAAGGCGACCGGTGTGACGACGGCCTATGTCGCCGAGCTGACGCAGGCGGGCCTTCGCGACCGTTCGGGGGACGAGATCGTCCAGCTCAAGGCGGTCGGCGTTACCCCGGCATATATCCGCGACCTGGCCGCGCTCGGCTATGCCGGTCTGTCGGCGGACAAGCTGGTCCAGATGCGGGCGGTGGGCGTCACGGCCGAGGATGTCCGGCTCGCCAAGAAGGTCGGCATCAACGAGCCGACACCCGACCAACTCGTCGAATTCCGCGTTCTGCGCCGCCGCTGACCGCCCGACCGGAGAGTTTCATGCATCGTAGTCGTATCCCCGGCCTGGGGCTCCTGGCCGGAGCCTCGCTGCTGCCCTGCGCGGTCCGTGCGCAGACCGAGGCCCCGCCCGCCAGCCCCGCCGTCGCGCCGTCGCGCCAGACGAGCGCCTCAGCCGCCGGCAAGCAGGTCTATACCCCCGCCGACTTCGCCCGCTTCGCGCCGAAGACCGCCTATGACATGCTTGTCCAGGTCCCCGGCTTCACCATCCGCGAAGCGGACCAGGAACGCGGGCTTGGCCAGGCGTCGGAGAATGTCCTCATCAACGGTGAGCGCTCCACGAACAAGCAGGGCGGCGCGACGCTCGAGCTCCAGAAGATCGCGGTTGCCAATGTCGAACGGATCGAGATCGTCAGTGCCTCGACGCTCGGCATCGCCGGGCTGGTGGGCCAGGTAGCCAATGTGGTGCTCAAGGACGGCAAGAAAGCCGGTGGCCAGTTTGAATGGCGTCCCGATTTCCGCGCGCATTATTCGGAGCCCAACCGCTATCGCGGCAGCATCAGCTATTCGGGCAAGACCGGCAAGCTCGACTATACCTTGTCGCTGGAGGATCAGGCCGGCCGGGGGGCGATCGGCGGGCCGGTGTTGTTCTATGCACCCGACGGGTCGCTGATCGAGCGGCGCGACGAGATATACCATTCGGAATCGGACACGGTGATCGTCAAGGCCAAGCTCGGTTTTGACGGACCGGGATCGGCCAAGGGGCATCTGACTCTCAGCTATTCGCCCTATTGGGGCCCGGTCTATGATATCGAGCACCGCACGCTCGCCGACGGTCAGGAGAGCACGCGCCTGCGCAAGCAGCGGCTCAACGGCTGGATCTACGACGTCAACGCCGACTATGAATTCGCGTTGGGGCCGGGCCGCCTGAAGCTGATCGGGCTGCGCCATTTCGACCATGAGCCGCTCGTCTCCACCCAGACGGAACGGTTCGCCAGCGGTGCACCGGATCAGGGTACGCGCTTTGGTCGCAACTCGCGCATCGCAGAGACGATCGGGCGCGCAGAATATCGCTGGAAAGGCGGGAAGAACGACTGGCAGATATCGTTCGAACGCGCGCTAAACTCGCTGGACCAGCGCGGCTCGCTCGCCAATCTGGATCCGGACGGCGCGTTCGTCCCGGTCCCTTTCCCGGACGGCACCGGCCAGGTGCAAGAGGTGCGCTATGAGGGACTGATCACGCTCACCCGTCCGCTCGGCGCGAAGCTCAGCCTTCAGATCGCCGGCGGCGGCGAGATCAGCACACTCGAGCGCGTGGATGGCAACCTGCCGCCCCGCCGTTTCTTCCGGCCCAAGGGCAGCATCACATTGGGTTGGCGGCCCGATCAGAATTGGGACCTCAGCCTCAAGCTGCGCCGCCGCGTCGGCCAGATCAGCTTCTACGATTTCCTGTCCCAGCCCAACCTCAAGGAAGATCGCCCGAATACCGGCAATGCCGATCTCGTGCCTCCGCAGAGCTGGGAGACGGAAGCCGAGATCGGGCGCAATCTCGGCGCCTTGGGCAAGACCCGGCTGCGCGGCTATTATCATCGGATCGAGGACATCGTCGACATCATCCCGATCGGTACCGACGGCCAAGGCGTCGGCAACCTCCCCAAGGCGACGCGGCTGGGTCTGGAAAGCCTCACCACCATCCAGTTCGGCGCGATGGGCCTGAAGGGCATGAAGCTCGATGCTACCCTGGGCCTCGAGCACACTCGGGTGCGCGATCCGCTGACCGGAGAGATGCGGCCGATCAGCGGCACGATGGATCGTTGGGCCGACATCGAATTCCGTCACGACATTCCTCATAGCGACCTCGCATGGGGCGGCGGCGCTAGTCTCAACCATTACGGCTATTATTATTATCTCACCGAGGTGAACCGCGAATGGGAAGGCCCGTGGTACGTCAGCGCCTTTGTCGAGCATAAGGACCTGTTCGGCATGACCGTGCGCGCGCAGGTGTTCAATATCTTCAATGCGCGGCACTTTTACGATCGCTATGTCTATGACGGCCGTCGCAATGCTAGCCCTCTGTCCTTTCATCAGGTCAACAACCAGTTGGTCGGCCCGATCTTCTCCTTAACTGTGCGCGGCAGTTTCTGATCTTCAGCATCGATTGAGATGTCGTGACTCCTCCGCCCGAGAATCTCCGAATGAAAGGCGGTGGATGGAAGGATATTATCTAGAGGTGTCTGGACTAGATCCTGTAGAGGATGGAAAGAAATATAGCCTACCAATATAATTCACCTGAATTTACTGCAACTAAATGATAGTATTTCTTGTAAAGCCTGTATAAAATCCGAAATGGATCGAATTGTCCAAAATGTGGTTGATGTGAAATTTATGTTACATGTGAGTCTAGTCTTGGAACTATATTGTAATGACGGGAAATCGATGTAGAGTTTGACCTCCAATCTAGGGGGATGCCATGCGAGTCGAGATTTCTCAGGCTGACCAAAAGTCAATCGGCGCGCTGATCGAGCGTAGCAGCGACGGAAAGGGCGTCGCGCTTAACCCTGGAAATGAAACCGATCGCAGTGCGATCGCGCTTTTCCTGAATCTCTCGGGCAAGACTGCCGATCGATATCCCGCGCTCTATGCCGCCTTGAACAATGGCTCCGCCGCGCCTGCGGCGGGAACCGCGCGGGTGGTCGATCTGGGACGCGATTCCTCGGGTCGGGCGACCAGTCGGACCTGGATAGGAATGCAGGGGCTGCCATTGATGTCGGGTGCGACCACGATGGTCCTCGATGCCGACACCAACGCGCCGCTGGCCGTCGGCAGTGCCACGGTGCTGGGTGAAGGGCTGACCCGGGTCGCCACCCAGTCCGCGGCGGCGGCGCCGGCCGCCAAGCGTCAGACCGCGCTGACCCTCTATCATTCCATGGACGATGCAGGCGCGGTCAGCTTTGGCGCGGTATCGCAGACGAACATGGTCGCCGACGACCCATTCCCGATCAATGTGACGCAACCGGTCATCAGCGTTGCCGGCCATACGTCGATCGTGATCGGGCTCAATCGTCCATCGGGAGGCTATAATCCCGACTGTGACTATAATTTCTACGAGGACTCGCCGCAGGCCAATCCCAATCTGCTGGTGCCGTTCGTCGGCAATGCCACCTTGCCCTATGCGATCACCGGGATCGGCGGCGATGGTCGGATCAATGGGCTCGAGATCGACAGCTTGATCTACGTTCAGCTTTCGGCCGGCCAGCAGAGCCTTCCGCTACTGCCTGACTCGCTTCCGATCGGGTGTTGGTCGAGCACCGCCAACCCCTATCAGATCAACTGGTCCTTTCCGTATACGGATCCGCAGGAACCGATCGTCTACACGGCAACCCAGAGTGCACTCGATACCCAGTCGGCATTCCTTTTCCAGTTTTCGGTGCCGATCAACGATCCGAGCAGCCCGCTGATCTTCACGGTGTGCAGCTCCGGTACTCCCGGCGATCCGAGCCCGACGTGCAAGGTGATCCCGAACCTGCAGTTCACCTGGCACTGCGTCGCGCAAGGGACCCAGATAACGCTCGCGGATGGTTCGACGGTCGCGGTGGAAGATACGCACAACCAATTGCGCGTGAAGACCGGTGCCGGTGGCGATCTGGCGGTCGAGGCAAATTGGCGCGGGACGCATGATGGGGACGCATTGACCCTCGCGACCGATGCTGGTCACAAGCTGACAGTGACGCCCGATCATCCCGTACAGACGTCGAGCGGGCTGGTCGCGGCGCGCGACCTGAAGGTTGGCGATCGCGTCGCGATCGAGGGCGGGGCAACCGCTGCGCTGGTTGGGATCGAATCGCATCCTGCTTCCGGCAATTTCTGGAACCTGATGCTGGGCAATGCCGAGGATCGCGCTGCGGGCGTCTCCTTGTCGGCCAGCACCTACATCGCCAACGGCATCGTGGTCGGTGACTTCGAGTCGCTCGCGACCCAGTATCGCCTCGCGCGGCGCAACCTGGATTATATGAAGGCGCGGATCCCCGCGGCGCTGCACACCGATTACGCGAGCGCGATCGTCGACGCGGCCTGAGGCCGCGCGACGCGGCGGGCCCGCGCCTGCCATCCGTCTGGGAGTGACCAAGGGGAGGCGATCGAGTGACCTATACGCCGGGAACGCTCACGTCGGTCGCCTATATCGACCCCTGGGGGATCACCCCGCCGGGTACCTGGCAGACGGGCGTTGTCGCCAAGACGTCGAATAATCCAGCCGGACTTGTCCTCGCCGGATGCATCGTTCTCGGCACGACTCCGATGGTGAGCGCGATCGCGGCCGCGGGCAATACTGTGCGCATCGTACCGCCGGTGCCGCTCTCGGCCACCCAGGCGTATCAATGCTGGCTGCAATGGGTGACGCCGGGCACCACTGTGGAGCAGCTGGTGTGGCCCGCAGCACAGATGGTGTCGGCCACGCTGGTGCTGCCGATCCCTGCGATAGCCAGCATGGCGGTTACGACCGGCAATGTGGCCGGCACCTGGACCTTCGGCACGGGGGCGGGCGGGGTCAGCGGCGCCAACCTCCAGATCTTCAATGCGGCCGGTCAGTCGGCCGGCTTTATCCAGGCGCAGGGCAACTCCGGAAACAAGGCGATCACCCTTGCATCCGACACGGTCTATAACGTCTATATTCAGGCAGTTCAGCCTGCCTTCCCCCAGACCCAGGGCGGCTTCACCGCGCCCTTCGCATACGGGTCATGGTCGCCGCCGATCCCCGTCGCCACCGCCGCGCCGACAATCACCTCGCTAGCCTATGACGGCGCGACCCTGACGGTTGGCTGGAATGCGGTGACGGTGCCTTCGTCGCCCGGACCGAGCCTCGTCGCCTATTCGTTCCTCGTGACCGTCGGCGGCACGCTGGTGGGCGAGTTCCCCGGAGGCGCGGGAGGCGGAGTTGCGGCGATCGGTGCGGTCGCGCTGGGCGCGGCGGTAAGCGTCAGCGCCCGCGTCCGCTTCGGTCCCGTAAGCGGGCCGCCCGGCACCGCCGCCAGCGCGATCATCGGGTCCCCCACCATTGTCGGAACCACGGTCGCTGCCGCCGGCGGCGCCGTGACGGTGACCGCGACGCTCGCGGCGCCCTCGACCATGCCCCAGGGCACCGCGCTCGCGGTCTCATTGCTGTGCAACGGAACGGCGGTCGCGACAGCCAACGCTACCGGCACACCGCCGGTCGCGACACTGTCCACCACACCTGTGGCCGGAAGCACATATACGCTCGTCGCCCAGGCGGTGCTCGCCGGCAACCCGGCGGCGAGCGGGCCGCGCTCGGCGCCGGCACCGGTGGTTCTGGCGGCACCGACCGCGCCCGCTATCAGCTATGACGGAACGACCCTTTCGGCGTCCTGGGCCGCGGTCGCCGCTCCAGGTGTCGCGGGCTACGCCGCGACGATCGTCGCGGGAAGCACGACGCTGGGGGTTACCGGACCCGAGACGTCGCTCGCGGTGCCGCTGTCACTGGGCCCCGGCCAGTCGGCGACCGTGACGGTGGCGCCGCTGACCGTGTTGGGTGGCGGGCTTTCGGCGCAGGCAAGCTATAGCTTTCCGGCACCGACCGCACCCGGCTTCACCGCGGCGAATGTCCAGGGCGGCGTCGCGGCGCTGCAATGGACGCCCGCCGCAAGCCTGGCGCTCGACGGCTATCAGGTGATGCTCACCGGCACCGCGCCGGGCGGGGGCGCCAATGCGGTGCTGACGCAATTCACCGAGGCGACCGGACACGCTGCTGTCCTGCCTGCCGACGATATCCTGCGGGCCTGGACGGCGAGCGTCGCGCCGGTCGTGCGCGGGAGCGCTGTCGGCTCGGCGGCCGCGACCACCGCGCTGCTTACCGTCACGCCGGCAATTGAAGCGGTGAGCCTCGCCCAGGTCGATGCGAATATCGTCGCGACGATCGGCTGGAGCCTGGCGGACTATGCCAGCAACATGGACCTGGCCGCAGCCCAGCTGCGCGTCCGGATTCTCGATGGCGACGCGACCGTGGCGACCCATACTGCTGCCTTCACGGGAACTTCGGGCAATGTCACCGTGACGCTGCCGTCGGGGCCGATCGCGCGGCCCATGGTCTCCGCGCAGCTCGTGGGCAACGGCGTGGCGGGCCCGGTGGGTGCTCCGCTACCATTCCCGGCGCTGGTGCCGGGCAACCTCATTGCCAGCTATGACGGCGTCATGCTGCGCTTGAGCTGGGCCGGCGGCGGCAACGGCGTCACCGGGCACCGGATCGTGCTGACACCATCGAGCGGCGACCCGGTCATATTCGCGGCAGGACCCGACACCAGTTTCGAAGCCGTGGTCGCGCTACCCTGGGGCTCGACCTGGAACGCCACGGTCCAGCCGGTCGGCGATGCGGCGACAGGAATTGTCTCGGCGGCGGTCGCGGTATCGTTGCCGCAGGTGAGCGCGCCGAGCGTGACGTTCACGCGCCTCGACGGGCTCGCGCTATCGGCGAGCTGGTCTTCCGCGGGCTCGCGCAATATCAGCTATCGTCTGACCCTGACCGGCGGCGGTGCCACGATCGCCACACAGGACACCGGTCCGGCGCTCTCCGCGACGTTGCAGCTGGCCGTGACGCCGCCGCCGGATGCGACCCTGACCGTCACGGCGCTCGTCGGACAGATCCCGGGGCCGGCGTCGACGCCGGCCCCGGTTCAGGGAGCCGTGCCGACGATCGCCAGCGCGAGTATCGATGCGGCGCGGCAGGTGAGCCTCACCTGGTCGGTGCCCAATGGCGTGACATTGACGGCCGTCCAGCCGGTCGCGGTCTGGCCGGGTACCGAGAGCGCGCTTCCCGCTGCCGCCGCGACGAGCCCGACCAGCTTCGTACTCCCAGCGACCGTACCCAACGGTGCAGCGATCGTGCTGCGCGGCGTCAACGGCGTCGCGATGGGTACGGCTTCGGCCGGGGTGCAGCTTCCGACGCTCGCGCCTACGGGATTTGCGATCCGCTATGACGGCACGACCATCGATGCGACCTGGGATCCGGGGCCCGACGGCTTCACGAGCGGATATGAAACAGTGCTGCGGGTCACCGGAGCGCCTCCGGTCGAGGGCGCCAGCGCGGTGCCCTATTCGGCAATCGCCTACACGCCGCCGCAGCAACCTGCGGACGCGGTGGCGACGCTCGAGATCGCCGCAGTGGCCGGCGCCGCGACCGGCCCGGCTTGCGCCGCGCGGACCGTGATCACGCAAGTGCCGCAGCTGACCTCGGCCAGCTATGACGGGGCCAGTGTCGCGCTCATCTGGGCTGCGGCGCCGACCACCCCGGCGACCGGAACGCTCGTGCGGTTGCTCAACGGCGGCGGCGAAGCCGCGAGCGCGGTATTTTCCGGAACCAGCGGGAGCTTCGACGCGGGAGCAGGCCCTTTATCGGTGACGGTGCAGGCGACAGGCCCGGGCACCACCGGGCCGGTCGGGTCCGCCGTCGCTCTGATCACCGCGGCACCGGCGATCCAGTCGGTCGCCTTCGCCGCCGACGGCAGCTGCACCATCACCTGGGCGACACTGGCGGGCGCGTCGGACTATCGGCTCGTCATTGTCCGCAGCGGCGCCACCGTTTCGACCCAGAGCGTCGGCGCGACCCAGGATTCCACTGTTTCGGTCACGCTGCCGGCGGGCAGTTTCGCCGCCGACCTGGGATATAGCGTCGCGGTCAGCGCCAGCCAGGTCGTGGGAAGCTGCACCGTGACGGGGCCGCTCGGCGATCCCGTGCCGGTGGTCGCGCGAGCGCCTGGCAATCTGGTGGTGAGTTTCGATGGCGGCACGGTGACGGCCGTCTGGAGCGCGGTCCCCGACGCGGGAGTCTTCGGCTACCGGGTCTCGCTGCTGTCGGGCGGCACGGCGACCAAGCTTGGCGACACGAGCGGAACCTCCGCAGCACTTCCGGTCACGAACTGGACGGCGAGCGACTCGATCCTGGTGCAGGCGCTTGCCGCCCAGCCGACGGCGGCCTCGGTGCTCGTGACGGGTCCGGCCGCGCAAGCGCCGCTCACGACCTTGGGGCTGTTCCTGTCGAGCGATGCCGCGATGCCCCATATCGCACCGGCGAAGGTTGCGCCGATCACGGCGTCCGACGTCGTGATGCTGCTGCCCGACCTGTTTCCGACGGTGCCCGACCCGATGCCCGATGTCGCACCCTTCGCGCTGTCGCTGATCGGCGACCCGCCACAGGGAAGCTGGCAGCCGGGGCTATGGTACAAGCTGACGCTCGCGCAGGACGGCGCGGCGTGGAATTTCACCCAGGACACATCGACGATCCGTACGGGGCTGTTGCAGGCCTACCAGCAGTTTCTCGGCAAGCTCCACGATGCCAGCGCGCCGCCGGTCTCGATCGCGACGGTGCAACAGGCGATCGCGCGCGCGATGCCGCAGACCTTCGCCGAGACGCTGCTCTACAGCTACGGCATCGATTTCACCGGAGGCAGCTTCGACCTGCGCCCCGGCATGATCCTCCGCGCCGAATATGAAAGCTACCAGTCGCTGGGAGCCGTGCCGGATTCGCAATATCTTTCGGGTTTCGTCACCAGTGGCGTCGCCGAATATGCGATCGCATCCTATTCGACCGGAAACAACTGGCTGACCGGGCTTGACACTTTCCTTGCGAACCTGACCGCCGCCAATGGCCTCAACGTCAATCCGGTGCCGCCGGTGCAGGGCAAGAGCTATGGCGGCGGCGGCGTACTCGACATCTTCTTCACCCAGTTCGAGCAGCCGTTCGTGCGGCTGGTCTATGCCCCCGACCTGCTCGCCAGCAACAGCACGGGATCGGCGATCCTGCAGCGCAATCCGGTTCTGATCGCGGCCGGGAATCTCTCCGATCTCGACACCGCGACCGACAGCCTGCGCGCAGGCGATCCGCCGGGAAGCGCGGTCGCATCCTGCTATCTGCGTGGACGCGTGACCTTCAGCGCGGCGATCGACGTGTTCGTCAACGGCACGGTCGAGCGCGTGGCGATCGGGACGACGGTGGGCAATCTGCTCGCGGCACGCGCGGCGCGACCGCCGATCGCCGGATTGCCGCTTGCCGGGGTACGGCTGACGCGGCCCGCAGGCGCAGCGATCCTGGCGGGCGGAACCACCACCAGCTATGCGCCGGGCGAAGGATTGGACATTCGGCTCGATTGGACCGGCGGCCATGCCTATGCCGCGACCAGCGACTGGCTCGACCTGCCGCTGCTCCATGGCGACCGTATCCTGTTGTCGGACGCGCTGTTGTGAGCAGTGCCGAGCCCATCTTTTCGCAGGTGGGCACGACATTGCTCTATTGGCTCGATCCGGCGGCGCCGATCACCGGCTATCTGGCGACCGGCGGATCCACGCTCGGCGCGAGCCCGACGCTCGGTGCCACCTGGGCGGACAGCGGCGGCAGCTACGTGCTGCTCGGTGCGCCGGTCACCGACGCCGCGGCGTTCCTGAGCGCACTTCAGGCCTATCTCGCGGCCTTTCATTCGGGCAGCGCACCGCGCTTCCTGTGGATCCTCGATCCCAATATCGGCTATCTCGCCTGGAGCGTGCAGACCCTCGCCGTCGCCCCAGGACAGACGGCGGGCAGCTGGGTGGTGGGCCAGCGCGTCGATTTCGCCTTCGCCGACAATGTGCTGATCCTGCGCAGCGGCGGTGCGATCGCGCCGGCGGATACCGGCGAGGCCGGCTGGGGTTTCGCGATCGCTGATACGGGCAGCGCGCCGGCGCTCACCTTCTATACGACCGAGGGTCAGTTCGCCGCCGCCTCCGCCACGTCTTCGCTATGCATGGCGGCCGGTGCTGCCGGATGCTGGCGCGCTCGCTTCGACATCGTGGCGCCATCGGGCGGAATCGACGGGTTCTCCAGCCTGGACTGCGGCATCCGCTACTTCATCGCACGGCCCGTGACGGGCGAGATCCACGCGATCGAGTTCCAGGCGCTGCTCCAGCCCGAAGGCACGCCCTTCTCGCTCTACGCCACGCTGGACGTGCAGCGGCCCCTCGACGGCGACCGCAGCCATTTCGGCTTCTTCTCCTGGACCATGCCGGGCACCGCGCCGGCGTTCCACTCGGGCTATGCCACCGCTCGGGGCTATGGTGTCGACCTCGCTCCGCTCGCCACCAGCGCAGCGGACATGCCCGCCGCCCGGCTCGTGTTCGGCGTGGCGCCTTTCTACGCCACCCCCGAGTCTCCCGGCGGCTATTATCTGACGCCCGATGGCGGGTACGGGCTGACGGTGGTGAACCCGGAGGACAATGCGGCCGGGATCGAGCGCATGGTGTGCGGGGCGTCCGCGCTCGAATATCTCGGACTGCCGAGCGCGAACGGAGTGGCGCTGCTCTTCGTGGCTGGCCAGCCTGCCTATGTCGAACGATCAACCGACGGCAGCGGCGGCACCATGACGACCCTGGGGACCACTGCCTGGGCCTATGCGTCCGCCCCCTCGGGCAGCAACATCCTCTATTTCGCCCAGCCCGAGGATGCGCCGCTTTACGCCGCGCTAGGGGAGGGCGCACCGGTGTTCACGGCCGAGGACGACACGACACCCTTCCTTAGTTTCCTCGAAGTCCCGGCCTCGACGCTTGCCGCACCGGCGCCGGCCCTCGCCTTCCCGATGGCGCCGTTCCGCAACCTGCCCGCCGACATGCTCGAGGACGCGTTGCAGATCGAGCAGCTGGCGCTTGCGCCGCTGCGGCGGGCCAAGCTGGCGGGGCAGGCAACGGCCGGCGAGCTCGCTGCCGCGCCCCGGCGAGAAGCTGCCATGGTGCCCGAAGCGCGCATGTCCAGCGCCGCTACCGTCGGGGTGACCCCGCAAGGGATGGCAGTCGGAATCGACAGCGACGGCCAGAGCTGGCTCTGGGCCGCCATTGGTCAGGCGGCCGCAAGCGGGGCGGAGCCCGACCTTCGCTTCACCTCGGTGCGCGGCGCCTTCCGTCAGGCGCTGCTGACCAACAACCTGTTCATGGTGCTCGGCAATGCTGCGGTGTTCGATACGGCAGGCTCGGTCGAATATCAGCTGACCGCGCTCGATCTCGACGTGATCGCGACGCTGCCGGCCGAGGCGGGGGTGCCCCCTCAGGTGCTGGCCGACGTCCGCGCCTACATGATCGCGCACAGCTATCCGGTGTATATCGACCTCGAGCATTTCCAGGCCGCGCTAGAGGCCGCGCATAGCGGCATCACCGCCGAGCAGATGCGGGTGTTCCAGCGCTTCGCCGGCATGCTGTCGCCGATAGTCGATGGCTGGACGTTCCGCATGTCGCCGGACAATTGGACGGTGCCGGGACGGGTCGGCCAGACCAATGCCTATGTGATCTACAAGTTCAATCTCGGCCGCAGCCTGGCCGAGATGGCTGCCGATGTCTCGACCTGGACCTGGCCCGAGGCGGCGAGTCCGACCGGCGAACCCGGCACGGCGAGCCGCGACATCCTCGAGATCATCGCCACCGCCGCCCGGCGCGAGGGCGAGGGGAGCGTGCTCTACACCGCGTTCAACCAGGTCGTTTCCGATCAGAACTGGACCGGCGTGCTCGCGCTCTCGGTCGAGGTGCCGCTCGATCAGTTGCCCGCGCCGCTTCAGCCGCTCGCGGCCGGGATCGATCCCACGGCCTTCTACGCGCACCATATCGGCATCGCCGCCACACCCTATCAGCTGGCGAACGGCGCGCTCGATTTCCAGCGCAGCACGATGTTCGGGCTGATCGATTACGAAAATGAAGAGGACCAATATTTCTCGGAAGAAATAGCCTTCGCCTTCCGCGTCCTTCAGCTGAGCGTTGCTTTCCAGAACTCGGTCGTGACCCTGTTCGCCAGCCGGGTCGAGTTGCTGATCAACCGGCTGTTCGGGGCACCCGCGCGGTTGTTCCCCACGGTGCATGGCAACAACATCATCCTCACGGGCGCGCACCAGGTACAGACGCTGCCCGACGGCACCGAGCATGACACCTATGTGTTCGCCATGACCGACGAGAACAGCTTCTCGCTCGACGGCCTGATCCTGCAGACGGTGCAGCTGATTTCGACCGACATGGTCACCGCGCAGGCGGCCTCGCAACAAGGCGGCGCAACCGTCACCGCGACCTTCCGAATGACGGGTAATCTGCGCTTCTACGAGCCGCCGTTGTTCGATCCTTTTTGCTGGGGGCCGGACGAGAGCGGTGCCGATGGCTATCTGCGTTTCGGCAACCTGTCGGTCGACATGCAGTTCGCCCTGGGCGATCCGGTCAATACCACCGTCTTCCGCCTCAACGACGGCGCGCTGTCCTTCGATCTGGCGAACAGCGTCGCCCGGCCGAACTCGCTCGCGCGGCGTTTCCCGGTACGCCTCGCCAATCTGATCACCACGCCCGATCCCCGGCTCGCCCAGCCGAGCGACACCGATCCCTCGGGCACGCCGTCGACGCCCGAGAGCATGGGCTTCGTCTCGGTCACGGCGCCGATCGATCAGGGCGCGCTGACACAGCCTTGGTACGGGCTCAACTACACGATCGACCTGGGCACGCTCGGTGCGCTGGCGGGAAGCGCCAGCATCGCGCTGTCGGTTGTCTCCGCCTGGAGCCCGGGGCCGGCGGGATCAGTGCCTGCGGTCTATGTCGGCGTGAAACTGCCCGGCACGCGCGAGGCATTCGGTGTGAGCCTGCCGCTGCAGGGCATCCTGAAGCTCGGCTTCCGCTCGATCGAGTTCCTGGTCGACAATGTCGACGGGCAGCCGCGCACCTATACGCTGCGGCTGCGCGACTTCGCGCTACGCTTGCTGGGGCTGAGCTTCCCGCCCGGGCACAATGACATCGTGCTGTTCGGCAATCCCGACCAGAGCTCGGGCGACAAGGTCGGTTGGTACGCCGCCTATTCGCAGGACAGCAAACCCGCCGGCAATCATACGCCGGCAACCCGGGCCGCGGTCACCCGTGCGCGCGCGCTTGCCCGCCCCGCGCCGAGCGGAGATCCCCGATGAGCGGTGCGCCCCGGCCTGGCCTTGCAGGGAGTGGTTCGTTGTGGCGGGCGTGACGCGTATCGCGATCCTGTTCTGCGGCCAGGGCATGGCGACGCTGGTCGAATATTATAAGGGCGGTGACGTCAACGGTGTGCCGGACAATCTGGTCCTGATCGATTTCGGCGGAAACCAGAAATATTCGGAAGACGCGGCGGCCTATGTCGTCGCCAAGCTGAAGAAGCAGAAGAATCCCAAATTCGATCTCGTCGTGATCTCGCACCAGGATGGCGATCATCTCTCGATGCTCGGCGCGCTGACAGCCGCGATCGAGGAGGAGGGCCTGACGGTCGCCAATGACAATTCCTATGCGGGCGGTACGGCCTGGTCGGCGGCGAACAAGCGCAAGGTCAGCGATTTCTTCGCGCAGATGACGGACGACGAACCGCCGGCTTTCGACGCTCCCTTCGACAGCAACTACACGGGTGCCAAGAAGCGCGATGAGCTCGAAAGCCTGGTCTCGTTCGGCAAGACCTTTGTTCGGGTCCTGGTGTCGGGCCTGAAGCTCTCCAAGGCGCCGCAGGACATCACGCGCAACGCTTCTTCCGCGGTGATCGTGGTCGAGAACGGCGATTGGTCGATGATCCTGCCCGGCGACGCGACCTACCATACGATGGCGCAGGTGAACGGCTTTTACAAAAAATGGGGAAGCAAGCCGCTCGTTCCCACGGTTTTCGCGCTGGAGGTGCCGCATCACGGGGCACTGCGAACGGCAGTCGAGAACTACACGGCAAAGACTGCCTTTTCCGACCTGGACATGTCCATCATCACCAAGTTCGCCCAGAATACGGCGCCGCAGCATATCGTTGCCAGTGCCGGTCCCTACAACACGCACAATCATCCGATCTACGAGGTGATGCAGGTATTCAATGGTTCGCTGGCGACGTCCTCTTCCAGAACCTATGTCGCCTATGTTTTCGACCGGAAGAAATCGAAGAAGGTCGACGGCTGGGATCAGTTCACGACGACAAAGGGTATCCGCACCACCGTCAAGCAAATCGAGGGCAGCGTCGACTGGGGCAATCTCTTTTACGACATCCCTGATCCCACCGCGCTGGGCCAGGGCGCGCCGCGGATCAGCTTCCAGGCGATGGGCAGGCTCGAGGATCTGATCGAACGTTATGGCGAGACGGCCGCCTCCGACCCCTGGCTGCAGGCGATGCTGGGGCGATCGTCCGCGACGCCCATGGAGCCCGTCTTGCGTGCTCCCGCGCCGGGTCTCGGTCCGGAGCCTGATCGGTGACCACACCCGCAGCCATCTATCGGGATTTCCTCGCGCTGATCGCGGCAGGGGCGCTTTCCGGAGACGCGCCGGTCGGACTGGCCGCGCTGCTGGCGCAGCTCGGCACCCAGAGCCTGCCGATCAGCGGCGGCAACGCTGGGCAGACCGCCGACGGCGCATGGATGAGCGGAAGCACCGTATTCCGCGGCACCACCTGGAGCTTCAATCTGACGGGGCGCCCCGGCAGCCCGTCGGAACCGACCGACTATACCGACCTGACGCTGGCGATGACCGCGTCGCAAACGACGCCGTGGACCTTTGTCCAGGCGTTCCCCGGTGACCAGCTTCCCAAGAGCCGGCGCGCCAAGTCCACGTTGCAGCCGCAACCTCCGGGCGGCGGCCTTCTGCTCGGGCCGTCCGTGGTGGCGCCGCTGGTGGTCGAAACACCGGCGCTTGCGGCGGTCAACTTCCCCGCCGGAGCAGTACCAAAACCTCATTTTTCCGGCTGGCTGACCCTCACCGGCAGCGTGCTGGCCCAATATATCGACTATCTCGGCGCCAGCCGATTGCGGATCGACGGCCCGATCGATTTCACCGATCCGGCCAGGCCCGTGCTCCTGTTGAATGCGCCGGCGCCCGGTGCCTCGACCAGTTTTGGACCGCACGTCACGCTCGACGCCATCGGCATCAGGCTGCGAAACGATTATCCCGACCCCAGTCCGCTGCCCGTTCAGGACGCTCCGACATCGGCGGCGATGCTCTATGCCACCTTCTCCGCGGACACGATCCCGCGCACGGTTGCCGACATGAGCGCGCCGCTGCTGTTCGGCGACTATGTTTGGCCGATCTACGTGTCCTTCGAGCATCCGCTGACGCTCTCGACCGGCGCCCAGATGCTGGGCAAGCTGATCGGCGCGCCCGACGGCGCCTTTTCGCTCCCGCCGGGCATGCCGCTACTCAATCTGTTCGGCGTCTCGGAGCTCGAGTTCGGCCTCAATCCTCCCTTTCACGGCGACGGGCTCGGCGTCACCTATTCGTCGGTCACGGTCACTTCCGTCGAGGCATGGGACCCGCCGATTCCGTTCGTGCTGATCGATCAGGTCGGCGTGCGCTGGATGTTCGACTGGCAGAACGATCCGACGCTGATGACCGCCTCGATCTGGGGCACGATGACCTTCGGAGCCAAGAAGGCCAATTCGGTCGGCGCGATGCCCTCGGCATCACGGCGCTCCGATACCTGGACGACCGATATCGCCCGTGCGCCCCGGGCGAACGACGCGGAAGGCGATCCCGTCACCGTCACGCTCACGGTTCGGATGGACATCCCGGACATGGCCTTCATGGCCTATACCGAGAATCCGATCGTCCTGCCGATCTCGGACGCGTTCGCCGCCTATTTCTCGGTGCAACCGCCCGACGTTCCGACGACCCTGACCGTCAGCGAAGCCAATTTCATCGCCTCCTTCCCGCGCAAGACCTACCAGGCGGGCATGACCGTCCTCGGCCAATGGCCGGTGACCTGCGGCAACCTCGTCTTCAATCTCGACCAGATCGACTTCCGGGTGCAGGTGTCGCAGAGCACGGTCTCGGGCAGCATCGTGGGTACGGTTGCGATGACGGTGCCCGATTCGGCGCCGGTACAGCTGCTGATCGGTGCCGAATATCCCGGCGATGGGCATTGGCTGTTCACGGGCGAGTTGGTGGGCGGGCCGATCAACCTGCCCAAATTCGTCACCGCCTTTCTCGGCTATCCCTATCCCGACTGGATGAAGTCCGACACCTTCGTGCTCGAGCTCACCCAGTTCTCGATCAGCTACAGCACGGCGCCGGGCAACGCCTATCGCGTCGCTGGGGCAGTCGCGGCGGCGCTGAAGGATACGGTGCTCGGCATCCCGGTCGCGGGGGGCGGGGGGGGGGGGGGGGCCCCCCCCCGGGGGGGCCCCACAACCGGGGGCCGCGGCCGGCCACACACCCCGCGGGCGCCCCCCCCCTCGACCGTGGGCACCGCGCCGATCAAGGAGCAGGTGATCCACTTCA